>NZ_CALHHX010000036.1 GCF_938030685.1 uncultured Campylobacter sp.
CGCCCTCGCCACGGTCTCGATCTCGCTGGCGCTCGGCACGGGCGTTTCAATAACGTTGCTGATTTTCTACGAGCAGTCCTTGATGATCACTCGCGGCGCAAGGGGAAAATAGCGCTAAGCAAGAAATTTTAAGCAGGCGCGGCGGGTAAATTTAAATTTATCATCTTCGCTAGCGAGATAAAATTTTATAAATTTATCGCCCTTTCTGCGAAAGTAAAATTTAGTTATATCCACCATTTATCGCTCCTTATCCAATATTTGTTTTATTGTTTTCTCTTTTTCATCGTAGTAATATCCCATATAACTCAAAAGCGTATTTCTGCGACCCAAGACACATTTGTTGCATAATTATAAGAAAGATAAATGCTATAATTAGAATGTATTAAAATACTACAAATTTCTTAGAAAGGACTTGAAATGGCTTTAACAGAAGAAGATATGAAAATGTGGCAGGGCGTGAGCGATCATTTGACGCGAATGGAAAACAACGCCGAATATCGCAAGAAAATAGAAAAGCAACTTTATCGCGGTGCTCCAAAAAAGAGTATTGAAAGAATACGACAAGCAGGTATAAGAAATAGCCAATCAAAGTTAGTAAGCGCAATAAAAAAGATTGATTTCAGCTCTAATGCCGAATTGATAAAAATTCAAGACGAAGCGATTGTCCTTGCTGAAAATTCTTTGGAGGATTTTTTAAAAGAATATAATGAGCACCCTAATACCACAGGTGGTCGTTATATTTGTTCCGATACATTCAAAGAACTTTTTCCTTGCTTTGAAGCAAAAGAAAATAGGGCTCTAGTAAATGACGCGATACATAATTCCTCCGCTGTTTTGGCGGCGACGCAGTTTGAAGAGGTTCTGAAGCGCGATGAACCTAATAAAACCAAAGCAATTTTTATCACCGGAATTCCTGGAGCCGGAAAAACAACCTCGGTTAAAAATTTTATGACCAATGATAAAGTTAAACTTATTTTTGAAGGGCAGTTGGCAAACCCGGCGCCGACTATCCCAAAAATAGAGCAATGCTTGCAAAAGAAATTAGACGTTACAATTGCTGCAGTGCATATAAAGCCCGAAAAGGCTTTAGACAATACTTTTAAGCGCTTTAACGAATATGGGCGCGGCGGGAGTATTGAAGTTATGTCTAGCATCCAAGGCAACTTGCCGGATGGCTTAAAAAAGCTAAAAGAGCATTTCGGGGATAAAATTAATATTATCGCCATTGATAGAAATAGCGATAGGAATAAAATTTTAACTGATGAAAAAGAGATCTACAAATTAATCAGTATCGGCTCAAAAGAGGAAATTTTTAAACGTTTAAAAACGAAATTAGACCAAGATTTTCAAAAAGGCAGAATCGACAAAGCTTGTTTTGCTCAGGCGAATGAAACGAAGCTAAATAAAATTATGTCTATCCGAACCCATTAAGCCGAGATCGCAAAATTTAAAAGTGAGCTATAGTAAAATGCACGAGCAATATAGCCTTAAGACTTAATCCGCGATAATTTTAGAATGTCTCAAATATCGTTAAATCAGGGCTTTTCTCGATCCGCTTCGGCAAATTTTATCTCAATGCTTCATAGGTATTCGGCTCTCTTGCGCCGCTCGTCGCACCTCTATCGCCAAAGTAAAATTTAGCCGAGCTTTTCTGACTTAAACGCCCTTTTTACCGTCATATAAAAGCCACTAAAGATAAAAAGCGCCATACAAAGCGAAACGAGCGACCATAAAATTTTACCCGCGAGCCCAAAAAAATAGCCCGTGTGAAGCTGATAGTTCGCGTCTTTAAACTCGCCCACGGTGATACCGTCCGTTTGCTTCTGCTCCGCGACCTTGCCCTCCTTTAGCTTCACACTCACGCCTTTTGGACGCGCAGTGGCAGGCGCATCAGGCTCGTAGTATCTGATGCTCATCTTATCTCCGGCTGCGAGCATTAGGGTAAATTCTTTATACTCTATGCCACTTGATCTGAATATCTCATAAGCCCTCTGCGCGTCGCTAAATTTATACGTAGCGGGCTTTTTGCCCTCCTCTTTAGCAGGTGCAGCGGCGTGATCTTTAGAAGTGGCGGCTTTAGGTGCGCTAGCTTGCGGCAAATTTTGCGAACTTACGAAAAGCTTCATCACGGCATCGTTATACCAGCTATACGACCAGTTAAGCCCGGTTAAGCAGATAAGCAGGTAAATCACTGCACTTAGCGAGCCTAGGCTCGTGTGTAGGTTATAAAAAAGAGCGTATTTTTTGAGTTTAAAATTTGGCTTTATAGCTTCGATAAATTTGCGCCTAAGCCTTGGGAAATGCAGCCAGACGCCGCTTATTACGAGAAGTATCATCGCCACGACACTCGCGCCTACGATCTGTTTACCGACCTCGCCTGCAGTTTTGTTGCCGCTTAGCGCTAAACCCAAATTTCGGTGCAGAGACATCACCGTTAGCACAAAGCCCGTGCCGCGATCCTTGCCGATGATCTGCGCGGTGTACGGATCGATCAGATACGCATCATTTCTATTTGCGTAAACGACGAAGGCTTCGTCATCGCTTTTGGGCACGACGAGGCTTACGGGCTGCTTAACGCCCGTTTGCTCGCTAAAGCTTTTTAAAATTTTCTCCACGCTTTGCATTTCGCCCGTCTTTTCGACCTTTTTAGAGCCCGCGTTTATTAGCGCCTCAAGCTCGTGCTGATACGACAAAATCGCGCCCGTAACGCCCATGACAAGCAGCGGGATAGAAAAAACGATCGATAAAATAAGATGGACGTTAAACAAAATTTTATTACGCTTCAAAAACGAGCTCATTGTAGATCCTTGCGAGATAAATTTAATTTTTATTTGATTGAGGTTCGCAATTATATTGTGCGATTTTAAATATTTAGATAATTATCATTAAGATTTAGACCGCGAAATTTTAAGGCGTGTTATGATATCACAAGAGCGCCTAGGTACCTCGCGCAACGTCATAAACCGCGCACTTTAGGATCTCAAAGCCAAAATTTAATCCGCCTTTCGCGCGGCAAGATGACGCCGGTGAGGTAAAATTCTAAGCGCGATTTATAAAAAACGCGCTTAGAATCTCGTAAATTTAGAAATTTTGCGCTAAAATTGCCAAAGACGCGAGCTTGCGTAATCCAAAAGAAACAAGGTCATTATTATGTCGCAAAGTATAGTCGAGTTTGCTACGATAATCCTTTATGTTACGATAGGCTTTTGCCTTCTTGTTTCATTGCTTGATAAAAACAGATCATTCAAAACCGTAGATCACGGAACTCTGTTTATCTCCACCGATCCGCTTTTAAAAATGCAGATGTTTATAATATTCCTAAGCTTCGGCGTAGTCACTCTATCCAGCTCGCACGTAGCAAAACACAATGGCAATCCGATACCCTGCTTTTACACCCACGATAAAATTTGCTCGCAAGAGTACAAAGCGGCAGGCATAAATTTAAGATGCTTTGAAGAAGGCGATCCCAGATGCATAGACGGATATCTGCAAATAAGCAAACCCAGGCTAATACTCGGCAAAATCATATCTGTCTGCGCCATAATTTTTTCTTTTGTCGTGCTAATTCAAAAAGGAATTAGAATAGATAAAAGCGGCATCTGCAAAGAATGGGAGGTTCTGCCGTTTAGGCATACGGAAAAGATATACTTTGACGAGATGAACTACGCCACATGGTTTATAAGAGGCGTAAAAATAATCAGCATACGAGGCAAAATTAGCGGCGTTAAATTCGGGGCGGGATATTTGTATGCACAAAAGGATATAGATTTTTTGCAAAATTTTATATTAGAAAAGCTAGCTGAAATTTCAAAAGCCGAAGCAGCCGAGCAAAACGCCTAAATTTAAATATATCGTCGTAAAATATCCGAAGTGAAAGGAGCCGCATGAGGCTTTTGTATTTTGTACTTTTTGCAAATGTAGTGCTATTTGTATTTTGTGGTTTAAAAAGCTTTCTGTTTAAAAGTAGTGCTTCTTATAAAACCATGCAAAAGGGCGTCTGGCTCATATCGCCTAATCCTGTATCCAAATTTACGCTCGTCATATTTCTTTTATCTTGGGGATCGATAGTGGCGTTTGACGAGCCCTGGATAAAAAGGATAAAAGGTAAAGGTAAAGTTACATGCTTTGACACAAGCGATCCTTTATGTATAGACGGCTTCTTGCACAGAAGTGGCGATGAGACCGCACTCGTGATCGCTATGGGCATTGTTTTGATACTTATATCGCTATGGCTATTAACCGAAAAAGGGATCATCATAGACAGCCGCAGTATAAGGAGAGAATGGGAATGTTTGCCGTTTAAATTTAGCACAAAGATCGATATAGAAAATGCCCTTATGGAAAAAGGGATGAGGGGCGAGATGCCGATTTTAAAAATAAAAGACGGGCAAAGTGGCAAAAATTTCACGCTCTCATTCCCATACGCACAGCAAGATATAAAATTTATCGAAGCAGAGATAAGAAAGAGGAGCTATAAGATGATAAAATCAAAAGAGGCGAAGGCTCCCCTCAAATCCGCGCTCAAAAAAACTATAAGCTTAAAAGGCGCGAATGAGCGCGCAAACATAGAAATTCTAAAAAACGACAAAGAGGGAGCGGGCGATTAAATTTTAAATTTAGCCACGCGCGAGCAATAGCTATGAAAATTTATGACAAGCCGTAGCAAGGCGGCGTAGTGATCGCGCGAGTAGTAGCCGTAAAATTTGCGCGTAGCGAAACGGCGGCAACAAGTGCGCGAACAAGTGCGCGCAAGCCCAAAAAAAATGAGCCCAACGCAAGCGCCCGTAAGCCCAAAAAGACGAATCCAAAGCAAGCCTAAAAAGACGAGCCGGGCGCTTAAAATTTAACTCGCGATCTTAAAAAACCAAAATTCCAAACCGCTCCGTCAAAATCGTCAAAATTTAGCCTATTTTTTACCTAAAATTTCGTAAAATTACGACTTTAAATTTTCAAAAAGGACACAGATGAATAAAAGTTCGGAATTCAGAGCCGACGTCGGAATGCTCTTCGTGGCGATCGCTTTTGGGCTCGGGTATCTGCCCACATCGCAGGCGCTTGCGAGCAACAACGTCTTCGTGCTGCTATTTTGGCGCTTTTTCGCCGCGAGTATCATCGCAGGCGCGATATTTTTCCCGAAGCTCAAGACCATAACTTCGCGCGAGATCAAGCACGGCGCGGTGCTTAGCCTGTTTTTATTCGCAGGTTTTACGTCGCAGACCTTCGCCTTTAAATTTGCGCAAAGCTCCTCCGTGGCGTTCATCATCGGTCTAAACGTCGCACTCGTGCCCTTCATCGCCGCGGCGCTGTTTAGGCACAAAATTTACTCCTACGCCTACGCTGGCATCGCGCTTGCGATCGCTGGGCTCTATCTCATCGGCGACACGCAGCTAGGCCTCGGCAAGGGTGAAGCGCTGGCGCTAGTCTGCGCGTGCGCGTATTCGTTTCACATCGTGCTGACCAACCGCTTCGTGCAAAGCTGCGACGTAGCGGGCATCGCCTACGTACAGATCCTCTGCCTAAGCGCGCTTTGCTGCTTCGCGACGATCTTTTTTGAAAGGGTCAGCATCGTGCCGGTGATGGACCGAAGCTTTTTCGTCGCGATGGCGGTGATCTGCCTGCTGGGAACGGTTTTTGGCTTTTTCGCGCAAGCCTTGATGCAAAAATACACAACGCCCGTCAAAACCGCTCTGTTTTTCACGCTAGAGCCCGTAACGGCGGGCATCATGGGGGTATTCGTGGGCGGAGAGAGGCTGAGCGCGATGCAAATTTTAGGCGCGGCGCTCATCCTCGCAGGCGTCTTAATAAGCGAGATCGGAAGCTACCTCAGCGCAAAACGGAGCAGATCCGCAGGCGCTTGATTTTGCGGCGGCGTAAATTCCATAAATTCCACGCCACGTGGAATTTTGCGTCGTAAAATTCCACGCTGCATAAATTTGCACGCGAAATTCCATATCGCATAAAATTCTGTGCCTTAAAATTTCGCGGTGAAATTCTGCGCCGCGCATAATTCTATATCGCGTGGAATTTTGCGGCGCCGTGCGCAAAGATACGTTAAAATTCCACGACAAAATTTCGTATTAAAATTTACGTAGCAGGGGCGTGCGGCGAAGCTTTAGCGATAAAATTTCATTGCTTAAGCGATACAATAGTAAAATAACAAAATTTTAACAAAGGAGCCCCTATGAAAAAAATCATCCTTCTTGTTGCCGCGCTTGCGGGCATATTGTTTGCCAAAAGCGTAGAGCTCGCCACACCGCCCAATCATAAAGACGGCGTAAATCACCTAGAATTGGTGCTGATCTTAGATAAATCGGGCTCGATGAGCGGGCTTGAGAGCGATACGATCGGCGGATTTAACTCGATGATAGAAAAGGAGCGCAAAGAGGGCATCGACGCGAGCGTCACGACCGTGCTTTTCGATACGAAATTTAATGTCATCCACGACCGCACGCCGCTTGCGAAGGTCGAAAATCTAACGTCCAAGGAGTACTACGCCGGTGGCAACACCGCGCTACTTGACGCCGTCGGCAGCACGATAGCACGTATCGAGCGGGTACCAGACATCTATGCCAAAAACAATCGCGTGCTTTTCGTCATCATCACCGACGGGCAGGAAAACTCGAGCCGCGAATACTCCAAAGCGCAGATCAAAAAGATGATTAGCGACAAGCAGGAAAAATACGACTGGGAATTTATCTTTTTAGGCGCTAATATCGACGCCGCGAGCGAAGCACAAAGCATCGGCATTAAAAGCGAAAATGCCCTAAAATACGAGAATTCCAAAGAGGGCGTGAGTAAAAATTTCGAAGCGGCGGCTGAGGTATCCAAGGACGTAGCGACCGATAACAAAGCCAACTCGAAATGGCGCGACAAGGTGCTTCAGGACAAAAAATAGCAAAGCACAAAGCAATGCGCGCTAGAAAATGAAGCGCCGCCGTTAAAACGAGCTTTTGCGCTAAATATTCAGCGCAAAAACACAGACGGTAGCGCAAAATAAGCTTTAGTAAAACATGGGCGGCGGCACGGAAACAGATAGTGCGCCGGGTCGCTTGCCGAAAAATTTAACGCGAATATGTGCCGCAAGAAAAATAGGCGCACGAGGAAAAAACGGCGCTAAGTGAAGCCGAAAACTCCGTGAGCTTAGCGGTACGGCGCGCGTATTGATTTTTACTCGGCACATTTTAAAATTTTATTTTGACTTTTTCATGCGCCGCGCGGTATTGCTTTTACCGGCGCTGCTTTGTGCGGCGCGGAAACGCAAATTTGCTCGCTAAATTTAAACGCTTCGCGCAGGCATCATTAAATTTGATGCGCTAATTTTGCAATTTTGCAAGCGAGGCTAAATTTAATTTAATACGCGTAAACAAAATTTTCTAGTCTAAATTCAGACGCTTCGCGAAGGGCGCCGAATTTGCAGCGAGCAAACCGCATTTCGCAGAGAAAGCTAAATTTACGGCGCGCAAATTCCATATTTTGTGAGAAGCGCATAAATTTTGCCTTTCGCAAGTGATAGCTAAATTCCGCCTTTCGCAAGCGGCGCTAAATTTTAAAATTTCGCCGCCGCAAAACGGGCTCAGCCAATAAGCGCGGCTGAATTAAAATTTCGTAAATTTAACTAGGAGGAAGCTTATGAGGGTATCAGAGATCGACACGCCGGCGCTACTGATTGATCGCGAAATCGTGCTTCGCAACCTGCAAAAGATGCAAAGCTACACAGACGCCGCAGGCGTGAGCCTGCGCCCACACACTAAAACGCACAAAATGCCCTATTTCGCGAAGCTGCAAGAAAGCCTCGGCGCTGCGGGCATCACGGTCGCCAAAACGGGCGAGGCCGAGATCATGGCGGCAAACGGGCTAAAAGATATATTTATCGCAAACGAGATCGTGGGTGAGCTGAAATTTCAGCGCATCATCGCGCTTTTGCGCGCGGGGGTAAACTTAAGCTTCGGCGCAGATAGCATAGAGCAGGCGGGCCTGATAGAGCGCGCCTTTGAGCGCAGCGGCACGAAGGCCTGCGTGCTTGCCGAGATCGAAGTGGGCGAAAACCGCTCGGGCTTTATAGAAAAGCAAGATTTCGCGGCGTTTATAAAATTTCTAAAAGGCTGCAAAAATATAGAATTCCGCGGCGTATTCTCCCACGACGGCCACTCCTACAAGGCCGCTGATAAAAGCGAATGCGAGCGCATCCACCTAGCCGCGCAGCGCCGCACGCTGGAGTTTGCGGATATCGCGCGCGAGCTAGCTCTGCCCGCACGCGTCGTTAGTATCGGCTCGACGCCCTCGCTCATCAACGATTTTGAAATTTTAAAGGGCGTCACCGAGATCCGCCCGGGCACATATATCTTTATGGACGCCTCACAGGCGCAGGCGTACGGCGATTATTCAATGAACGCCGCAAGCATCCTTACGACCGTCATCAGCAGACCTACGGCGGATCGCATCATCACCGACGTCGGCGCCAAGGGGCTCACGCAGCAAAGGCGCACCGAGGGCTTTACGGCAACGCCCGGGCTCGGACGCATAAAGATAAAGGGCACGGACGTGTGGATAAAGGGCGTTTACGACGAGCATGCGATCATCTACGACAGAGCGCTGCGAGACGCCGTGCGCGTGGGCGATCGGCTTGAAATTTATCCGAACCACATCTGCCCCGTCGTAAATTTACACGAGTTCGCCTACCTCGTTAGCGGCGGCGAGGTCATAGAAAAGATCGCTGTGCTATGCAGGGGCAAACTGCAATGAGCGGGCAAATTTAAAGGTGCGGCGAGATAAAATTTAGCCTCTAATCTAGGGCGCGGCCAAATTCAAGACGCGAATTTATCGCCGCTCAGGCTGCGGCACAAAGCGCGCCGAATTTGACAACGAAATTTAACGAAAGGCGAAAATGAGGCTTTGGACGATAAACTTTAAATATCTCGACGCAAAGGGGCTAGTCGCACTTTGGCGCGAGGCGCTGCTAGCTAAAAACGTGCTGGCGGGGCTAACTAAAGGCTACAAAAATCACCCGCAGCTTGACCGCTTTTACGCGCATGAAAACGCGTGTGAGGCGATAAATGCGTATCTGGCGGAGGTTTATGCGCAGGCCTGCGCTCGCGGCTATAAATTTGACGCGGCAAAAGTAGGCGAATTTGACGAGCGAAATTTAGCCAAAATAGCCGTCACTCGCGGACAGATAGAGTATGAATTCGCCTTTTTGCAAGAGAAGCTAAAATCACGCGATATCAAGGCTTA
>NZ_CALHHX010000037.1 GCF_938030685.1 uncultured Campylobacter sp.
CCCTAAGCCTAGGGCTTTTAGGTTTAGGGATTTTACTTTTATACGAAATAAGAAAGGTCGGTAATGAGGTTTTTGATTATTTTGGTGCTTGCATTTGCGGCGTTCGCGCAAGAGAGCAATATGCAAAAATGGGCGAGAGAGATTACTGCGGATGCGCAGATCCCGCAGGATAAGTTTTTGGCGTTTTATCTGAATAAAGATGAGCCTAAGAAGGTGGTTTTCTCTGAAAACGTCGATCGCATCAGCGTCAATTATGAAGGAAATTCCTTCCATGAAATTCCATCTCCAAATCTTATGGCGTATTGGGTCGGCGAGTTTAATTTTGACGCCGATATCGAAAAGATGGTGCTAGGAGATTACGGCTGGTCTACGCTGGTAATCGCCGTAGATGGCACGGACGTGCTAGGCGGAACATCTAGCAATCAAAAGCGCCCGCTTACGTATAAATTTAGCAAGGGCAAGCACAAGATCGAAGCGTGGTTTTTAAATGACGCGCATTCTAGCGAGCTTTTCGTGGATTTTAAAGATGTAGAGCCCTTTTATCGTCAAAAGGACGCCGTAGCCAAGATCCCTGCGGATAAGGACTACGA
Organism: uncultured Campylobacter sp.; assembly: GCF_938030685.1. GTDB lineage: Bacteria > Campylobacterota > Campylobacteria > Campylobacterales > Campylobacteraceae > Campylobacter_B. Next base: position 591 of record NZ_CALHHX010000037.1, read on the forward strand.
CCTGTGGCTTGGCGCGATCTACGAAAGCGCGCAGATGAATAATCGCGTCAAGCTAAATTTAGCCAAATCCGCTAAGCCTATCGTGCTACTGCTTAGCTCATATCGCGCCGTGGAGTGGGAGATCTCAAATCCGCAAAATAACGAAATTCTAGCCGTGTTAATTTACAACCCCATAAGTAGCGTCCGTGGCGTAAGCGGTGCACTTTACGTCGAAGACTACCGATATACGGAGGCTGCGGACGGGCTTAAATGCGAGTGTATCTCGGGCAATGTCTTTCACTGCGACGGTAGCGAGATCTATGATATGAACGGGCGCGTAAATGGGATATTCGGCAAAGGACTTAGTGGATTTGCGGGCAAACACGCCGTAAATTCCTTAGATCTGCCGGGGCTTGCTATCAGCTCTAAAATTTTGGACGAAAGCAAAAAGCGCCTCACCGCCGTCGAAGCCGATCGCAAGAAATGCGAAAGCACGCCGATGGATGATGTGTTTAGGTGAGACAGGATTTATATTTATAATAGCTTCTTTAATAAATTTTTACTGTTTATAGATTTGTTAATTTGATAGTTCCCGTGAAAGCTATGCTTCGATAAAGAAGCTTAAGGTATTCTGTAGGTTTACATTATGAAATTAAGATAATGTAAAAGATATATCGAGTGCAGTATAATAGAGACAGTAAATTATTTTCGAAAGGAACTGTTTATAATATGAAACATACAAGCATTGTAACTCCTAACGATTTGGCACGATATGCAGATACGCGTGAAAGCCAGGGAATAATTCCGGAGCTTATTTATCTACTTATCAAGCAATCTGCACCCGATATAAAGGAGTGTCGCATACCTTACGGCGATGCCGTAAATCAATCCGGTATGGATGGTCTTGTATATTGCGAGACCGGATTTTTGGAATTTGTTCCTGCGGGGAAATCCTATTGGGAAATAGGCACCGGAAAAGATCCTCAAGAAAAAGCAAGTAGTGACTTTCAAAAAAGAACCGATGAATTGAGCGATGAAGAACGGGCAGACTCTACTTTCGTCTCCGCTACTCCGCGTTCGGCCGAAGCAAATGGTTGGGATGAGCCAAAACAGAGGGCTTGGATCAAAAGGCAGCAAGGCAAAGGATGGAAGCGAATTATAATAATAGATGGGGTAAAGCTAGCGGATTGGCTTAGAGAATTTCCTGCTATTGGTAGGTGGATAGCTTGCAAAATAGGAATTTTGCCAAATTTAAGCGGCGTTATAACACCGCTTGAGCACTGGAATTTAACTCAATTTAAATTTAGAAATTGTAACTTGATTAAGTCACAATTTAATGGATTGGCTCTTCCTCCCGAGCTTTTTATCTCTTCTCGCGATAAGGCTTGTAGTGCGCTTGAGAGTATCTTTTTGGGCAAAGCCAAAAAGCTATTTATTATTGCTGAGAGCGAAAATGACGTAGATGATTTTGTGGCGGCTTACCTTATGACGCTTGGAAAAGAAAAGGCGCAAAAATATGCAGATAAGTGTCTTTTTATAAAAGATAAAGATACATGGCAAGCGATATCCGAGTTGCGACGATCACATGTATTGGTTGCTAGCCCTAGATTGGATTTAGATGATGAGCAACAAAATTTGCTTACGTTGGCTATAGAAAAAGGGCATGGAGTGATCGTGCCGTTTTGCGATGCCTCATCAAACGGCAATGACGATGTTATAGACCTTAAAAGTCCTCCATCATATCAGATCAAAGAGATACTGACGAAAGCGCAATTTCCAGATGCCCTTGCAGAGGAATTTGCTAAAATAGGAAATAGGAGGCTGTCTGCACTTATGAGGTATCTCGTAGGAGCCGCTGCGCCGTCATATGCGAAACGAAATACTGTTCGCGAATTGGCAAAAGCCTGTTTAATAGGTCGTTGGGACGAGGAAAACAAAGCGGACATTCAAGCCATAGAAGAATTTGTCGGCAAAAGCTATAAAGAATGGATAGAAAAATTTAGGGCTGACGCACTGCGTCCAGACTCTCCACTTGCTTTGATAGAAGGAAAATGGAAGGTTGTTTCGCGAGATGAAACTTGGAACATTCTTGGGAGAATGTTTTCAAATGACGATCTAGCCCGTTTTAAGAGTATAGCGATTTCAGTTTTAGAAGAAAGAGATCCGGCGCTTGATTTGCTGAAAGAAGAACGATGTGCCGCTAGTTTTTATGGAAAACAATTAAACTATTCGCAAAATATTAGAAAAGGAATTTCTCAAACGCTTGCTTTGATGGGTAGTCGCCCTCAAGCACTTAGTAACTGCTCTTGCAATGAAGCTTTAAACGCTGTAAATTTTATTGTGCGCACATTGCTTGATGGGGCGGATTGGGAGCGATGGGCGAGCATAGATTACTACTTACCGCTTTTAGCAGAAGCCGCGCCCAGCGAATTTCTTGATGCTGTAGAGTTGTCATTGGTCGATATTTCGAATTCTCCTTTTCATGAAATATTTGAACAAGAAGGAAGCGGGGTCGAAGGTCGTAATTATATGTGCGGCCTGTTATGGGCTCTTGAAAAGCTAGCATGGTCTCCTGATCATTTATCAAGAGTGGCGGTCATCTTGGCAGATCTTGCCTCTATTGATCCTGGCGGATCTTGGGCAAATCGTCCTATAAGATCGCTTGTGAATATATTTTTACCTTGGCATGTGCAAACTACCGCAAAATTTGATAGAAGAAAAGCGGCGATCAAAGCCGTGATAAAAAATCAACCTAAAATTGGGTGGTCCTTGCTGCTAGAGTTGCTTCCGAGGGGATGCCAAGCCACAATCGGAAGTTGCCGCCCTATTTGGAGAGATTTTATACCTTTAGATTGGAAAGACGGCGTATTTCAATATGAATATTTGGAGCAAATTACTGTCCTATCCGAGCTTGTGATTGATTTAGCAAAAGAAGATGCGGATAAATTTATCGAGCTTATAGAAAGGCTTCCAAATTTGCCCAAAAATGCATACGATTTTATTCTTGATTATTGCTTGTCGGATAGTATAATAAATTTGCCCGAAGAAAAGCGCTATTTGGTTTGGGAAAAACTTGATGGGATTGTGCGTCGCCATAGAAAATTTTCTGATACTAACTGGGCATTGCCCGAAGAAGAACTTTGCAAAATCGAAAACATAGCCGATAGTCTTGCGCCATCTTCGCCAGAAATAAAATATCGTTATTTATTTAATGGCATAACTTTTGAGTTGTTGGACGGAGATGATGACTGCAATAAACAGATAGAAAGGCTCGCTAAAAAACGCAATTCCGCCATAAAAGAAATTTTGGACAGTGGAGGTTTGATGAGCTGCATAAATTTTGCCAAAAAAGTAGCTTCGCCGCTTGATGTAGGTAGAGCTTTGGGCGAGATAGAATATGATTTGATTGAAAATGAGTTATTGCCAACATTTCTTAATTCAAATAATGAAGTTGAAAAGCAGGTTTTAAGCGGATATGTGCGGATCAAATTTTATAAAATCGGCATTGATTGGGTTGATATGATTATGAAAAAAGATTGGTCTTTGGAACAACGCGCTAAATTTCTACTGCTTTTACCTTTTAATGAAGAAGTATGGAAAACGGCTTCTAAGTATTTAGGAGAAAATAGCGAGGGTCTGTACTGGAAAAACGTCAAAGTTAATCCTTATGAATCAGACAGCAATCTAAATGAAGCAACCGAAAAATTACTTACGCATGGGCGCGAAGGCGCAGCCGTTATCTGTGCTGCTCACAAGGCAAATAAAGCCGAAAGTAATGAAGCCTTAGCGGTTCGTTCGCTTATCTCGGTCCTTGATAGTAAAAGCGGTAAGCAAGAACTTACCGACTATAGCTATGTGGCCTATGATGTAATTGAGCTAATTAAGCGTCTTCAAAAATCAAAAACGATTGATCAAGACGTGATGCTTAAAATCGAATTTAAGTTCTTTCCTTGGATAAAAAGATTTTCTAGAGAAAAATCTTCTACTGCAATCGAGAAAAAACTCGCTTCCGATCCGCAATTCTTTGCCGATATGATTGCTCTCGCCTTTCGATCCACGCATGACAAAAGCGACAATACTAAAGAAATAGATGAAAATAAACGCTATCTAGCCCAAAATGTCTACGATATTTTATATGAATGGAAACTTTGTCCGGGAGTTAAAGAAGACGGAAAATTTGACGAAAATGCATTTAAAGAGTGGATCAAGGAGGCCAAAAGGATTACCGAAGAGACGGGGCATATAGGAGTTGCTAGGCACTATATCGGACAAAGTTTAACCTACGCGCCTGCTGATCCGAGCGGGCTTTGGATACATAAAGCCGTAGCCGATATCCTAGATGAGCGAGATGCTGACAAAATACGCTCTGAATTTACGCTCGCGCTTTTTAATCAGCGCGGAACACATACTTTTACTTACGGGAGGGAAGAGCGAGAGCTTGCTAAGCAGAATCAAGAAAAAGCCGAAGCCCTTGATGCGGAAGGTTTTACTAGATTCGCAACGATAATGCGTGAGTTCGCTGAGCAATATTTAAAAATAGCTAACGAAGAGGAAAAAGTGGATATTTACGAGTAAAAGCATTTTATGACGGACGAATCAATTTGGCAAAATTTGATTATTTTTAAATTAAATTTAGCTATACTCCCGCGCAATTTTGCGATTAAGGATTAAATATGAAAGAGATTAAAAGCCTAAGCGAGCTGCGAGCTTTTGCAGATAAAGTTCGCGCCGAAAAGGGCTATCGCGATCCGATGATGTGGGCGGTCGGGCGCGTATTTAAGGGACGCGCGGAGGGGCACAAAAGCCTAAGCGTAAATTACGCGCACGTAAATTTTAAAGATGGGCTAGTAGGCGCAGCAGTGCTAATCCATGCTCTAGCCGAGTGCGGCGAGGTCGTGGATTTTAGCGGTAGTGAGTGCGTCCTTCCGCTAACGCACAAAGCCCTAAAAAAGGCGATCGAGGTTTTAAAATTTCTACAGCCAGACACCAAAGAGGGCGCGCACAAAAATCTGCAGGTGCTGCTTGCGGTTAAAGAGGCGATGAAATCGGACGAGCACGCGAGCTTTTGCGCTAGCTTTATCTTTGAGGATACCGCGCCGAAAAGCGTCGAGAGCGTCTATCTCAAGCTTTACGCGCTTTCGCTAAATCTCTGCGAGCCGCGCACGCTCAATCTAGACGGCGCATTTAGCGTGCTTCCGAATGTCGCATGGGACGAAAACGCTCGCCCGATCGAACTTTGGTGGCTGCGTGAAAACGAAATCCATTTAAAAATGCAAGGCCGCTATCCGCGTATCATCAGCGTCGATAAATTTCCGCGCTATCTAAGTCACGTCGTACCGCCGCAAAATGTTCGGATTTTAGACGACGCGAAAGTGCGTTTGGGTGCGCATATCGCCGCGGGTACGACCGTGATGCCGGGTGCTGCGTATGTGAATTTCAACGCAGGCACGACCGGCAGCGTTATGATCGAGGGGCGCGTCAGCAGCTCGGTCGTCGTGGGCGAGGGCAGCGATATAGGCGGCGGCGCGTCGATTTTGGGCGTGCTAAGCGGCACCAATGGCAATGCTGTGAGCATCGGCAAACACTGCTTGCTGGGCGCAAACTCCGTCACGGGCATTCCGCTCGGCGATCGCTGCATCGTGGATGCCGGTATCGCGGTACTTGAGGGTACGAAGGTTTTTATCGCGCAAAAGGATCGCGAGGCGCTAGCAGCGCTAAATCCAGGCTTTGCGTTCGATCGTGAAATTTATAAAGGGCTTGAGCTTGCCGGGCTTAGCGGACTGCACTTCCGACAAAACAGCCAAAGCGGGCAGATTACGGCAAGCGTTAGCAAGCGCGCAATCAAACTCAACGCGGAACTGCATTAAATTTATAAATTTAAACGGCGGGCGCGGATTGGCTGGAGCTTTTTTTAAGCTGCGTTAAATCTATAACTTAAACGGCGAGTTTGAAAAAGATACGGACGATCTCGCCGCACGCCGCTTTGAGCGAGCGCATGCGATCCGTCGCAAAATTTCTACTCATAGAATTTTGCGCGGAATTTAAAGAATTTTTGCCGCGATTTAGAAAATTTCTAGCGGTGATTTATGGAATTTACGCCGCTATTTTAACGTAAGTAATTTTGGCGGCTCGCGGATTTGCGCCGCACAAAGGGTATTTAAATTTCAAAAATAGATTGAATTTAAAATTTTAATATGATAAATTTCAAATAAAATCAGGAGATAAAAATGAGAAAATTTATACTCGCCATATTCGGCGTATTTATCTGCAGCGCGGCGTTTGCGGAAGATGCCGATGCCGATGCACAGCGCTGCAAATTTTTGGCGGACGCTGTAAATGGGCGCAGTCACCCAGAGACTGAAGATATAAAGTTGGGCGCGGCTACGTGCGAAGGCGATAAATTTATAGTTTCCATGACCCTAAAAAACATAATTTGGGATAAAGTAGATCCTAAAATAAAGCAAAATTTTGAGAGAGTTTTGCGCGCCGATAGGCAAAAGGACGTTTGCGCGACGATGAAAGCGGGCGGTCTAAAACGCATAGGCGTGCGACAATTTCTGCAAAGTGGCGAAAAAATCGCCGATCTGACCTACACGCGCAGCGATTGCGGCTTAGAGTAAAATTTCAAAGGAGAGATAATGGAAGTGCCTCAAGCGGCGTATAGCAGGGATAAAATCATCATTCGCACCGGTGCGATCGGTATCGTTTCAAATGTAATTTTAGCGGCATTTAAGGGCGTCGTGGGGCTGATTTCAGGCTCGATCGCGATCGTGCTTGATGCCGTAAACAACCTAAGCGACGCACTTTCATCCGTCATTACGATCGTGGGCGTGCATCTTGCTAGCAAGCAGCCCGATCGCGCGCACCCCTTCGGACACGGCAGGATCGAGTATCTAAGCGCGATCGTAATCGCCGTCATCATCCTCTACACCGGCGGCGTCTCGCTCGTTGAATCGATCAAAAAGATCATCCATCCGCAAGCGGCGAATTATAATGCGGTTTCGCTCGCCATCATCGCCGTGGCGGTCGCGGCGAAATTTAGCCTGGGGCTCTATACGCAAAAGACGGGCGAGCGCGTGAACTCAGACTCGCTCATCGCAAGCGGCGTGGACGCCAAATACGACGCGCTCGTATCGCTAGCCACCCTCGTAGCGGCTTTGATTTCGCTTATTTTCGGACTGAGCTTGGAAGCGTATCTGGGCGCGATAATTTCGGCGCTTTTAATCAAAACGGCGTATGAAATTCTGCGCGATACGATCAGCAAGCTTTTGGGCTCGCGCCCGAGCTTGGAGCTTACGAATGAAATTTACGATGTCGTGCGCGGCTTTGAGGGCGTCATAGGTGCGTATGATCTGATGTTTCATGACTATGGGCCCGATAAGATGGTCGGCAGCATCCACATCGAGGTCGCAAGCGACACCACCGCAGCGCAGATCGACGCTCTTACGCGCCGCATCCAAAACGCCGTTTTTGCGAAATTTAATATCATCCTAGACGCCGTAGGAATTTACGCGTTTAATAAAAATGATCCGCGCGCCGCCGAGATCTACGAGCATATCAAGCAGATGGCGCTTTCGCACGAGTTCGTCTCGCAGATACATGGATTTTATCTCGACGAGAGCAAGCGCATGATCAGCTTCGACGTTATCGTCGATTTCGCAGCACCCGATATGGAGGCGACGTTTCGCGCGGTCTGCAAGCAGGTGCGCACCGCGTATCCGAACTACACGCTCATCATCACTCGCGATAGCGATTACAGCGGCTAAAATTTAAATTGCTCTAGCGGTTTAAATTTAATCGTGCCCGCCTACGTTCCTTCGGCGAAATTTCAGAATTTTAAGCTACAATAGGAGAAATTTATCGCGGCTCCGCGCGGCGCAAAAGCCGCAATAAACCGCGAGATGAAATTTGCGCGCAAAACCTGGCAGAAGCCAGCGCGCAAGGCAATGCAAAGAGAAATTTAAAAGGAAAAATATGGTTGAAATCAAAGATCTTACGATGCGCTTCGGCAAACAGCTGCTTTTTGAAAACGTAAATTTGAGCCTCGATAAGGGCAGGCGCTACGGTCTCATCGGCGCAAACGGCGCGGGTAAATCGACGCTACTTAAAATTTTAAGCGGGCAGATTGAATCTAGCAGCGGCGAAATTTTGATCGAAAGCGGGCTTAAAATCGGTGTTTTGGGGCAGGATCAGTTCGCCTTCGAAAGCTTCAGCGTCAAAGACGCCGTGCTCTACGGCAACAAGCGCCTTTATGACGCCGTGCGCGAAAAGACGCAGCTTTACGAGGCGGGCGAGTTTAACGACGAGATAAACGAGCGCCTCGGCGAGCTTGAGATGATCTGCGCGGAGGAGGATCCCGCCTACGAGTACGAAACGCGGATCGAGAAAATTTTAAGTTCGCTGGGGCTGAACGACTTCGATAAAAAGATGAGCGAGATCGAGACGAGCGATAAATTTAAGGTCCTTCTCGCGCAGGTGCTCTTCCCGCGCCCCGACGTACTGTTTTTGGACGAGCCTACGAACAATCTCGATATCGACGCCATTTCGTGGCTCGAGTTTGAGCTAAATCGCCACGCGGGCACGCTCGTAGTCATCAGCCACGACCGCCACTTCTTAAACCGCGTCTGCACGGACATCCTCGACGTTGATTTTAGGCGGGTGCGCGAATTTAGCGGCAATTACGACGACTGGTTCATCGCATCCAATCTAATCGCCAAACAGGCGCAGTTCGAGCGCGAGAAAAAGCTCAAAGAGAAGGCGGAGCTTGAAAAATTTATCGCTCGCTTCAGCGCCAACGCAAGCAAAGCGAAGCAGGCCACGAGCCGTCAAAAACAGCTCGACAAACTTGATCTTAGCGAGCTTGCGACCTCTTCGCGCAGAGAACCTAGCATTTTATTCAAGCCCGCGCGCGAGATCGGCAATGAAATTTTGGAGCTAAGCGGCGTGGATATGAGCTTCGGCGAGATTGAAATTCTGAAAAATTTTAACCTCAAGCTCGCTCACGGCGATAAGATCGCGATCATCGGGCGAAACGGCGTGGGCAAAAGCACGCTTTGCAAGATCATCATGGGCGAGCTCGCGCCGCAGCGCGGCAAGGTGCATATGGGCGCCACGATCGAGCCGGGATACTTCGCGCAGGATACGAATAATAAAATTTCAGGCGAGCTCAAGCTCTACGAATATCTGCAAAGCCCGCAGAATAGGGATCTGGACGAAATTCGCAAATGCCTTGGGCGTATGCTTTTTAGCGGCGCGGAGCAGGAGAAAAGCGTAGGCAGCCTAAGCGGCGGCGAGAAGCACCGCGTGATGCTAAGCAAGCTGATGCTGCAACGCCCGAACCTGCTGGTGCTCGACGAGCCCAACAACCACCTTGATCTCGAGGCGATCATCGCGCTTGGCGAAGCGCTGTATAACTTCGCGGGATGTGCGATCTGCGTGAGCCACGACCGCGAGCTCATCGACGCGTTTGCAAATAGAATTTTGCACCTCAAAGGAGGCGGCGAAATCGTCGATTTTAGGGGCACTTACGAGGAGTATCGCGAGAGCTTGGGAGCGAGCGATGATTGAGATCTACGTAAACGGCGAACGGCTGCAACTGGCGCAGGATATGAGCGTGAGCGAGTTTTTGCGCTTGCGCGGACACGATCTACGCCTAGTAGCGCTCGAGCGCGACGGCGAAATTTTAAAAAAAGAGGCGTGGGAGCGCACGCAGATCTCAAGCGGCAAAAAATATGAGATCGTCGAGTTCGTAGGCGGCGGCTGAGGTCGGAGCTTTGA
>NZ_CALHHX010000038.1 GCF_938030685.1 uncultured Campylobacter sp.
TCGCGCACGCTCTTGCCGTTGCTAGGCAGAAACGGATACGCAATCACCGGATCAAGCTTACTCACATCGATCTGCAAAATTTGCTCATAGTTCGCGCCCTCGTCGGAGTAGTGAAATTTCGGCTCGGCGCGCAAATTTTTATCCGCCAAAAATTCCTTCGTGATCTCATCGACCGCGACGATACCGCTCTTGCCGCCCGCTTCGATCGCCATATTACAAAGCGAAAATCTGCTATCCATATCCAGATGCTCCAGCGCGTCGCCGCAGAACTCCAAAGCCTTATAGCGCGCGCCGTCCACGCCGATGAGGCGGATCACTTCTAGGATCAGATCCTTGCCGTAGATGTGCGGCGCAGGCTTGCCGCGAAAGACCACTTTGATCGTAGGAGGTACTTTAAACCAATTCTTGCCCGTTATCATCGCAAAAGCAAGATCCGTGCTGCCCATACCCGTCGCAAATGCTCCCAGCGCGCCGTGGGTACAGGTGTGGCTGTCCGCGCCGATGATGACGTCGCCGGGCACTACGAGCCCTTTTTCAGGCATCAGAGCGTGTTCGATACCCATATCTTTTTCGTCGAAATAATTTTTCAAATCGTGCTTGTAAGCAAACTCGCGTGAAATTTTAGCTTGGTTTGCGCTTAAAATGTCTTTCGTAGGGATGTAGTGATCCATCACGATCGCAAAGCCGTCCGGGTTGGCGAGCTTTTTTGCGCCGCTAAGCTCGAACTGCTTGATCGAAATCGGCGTCGTGATGTCGTTGCCTATGACCATATCGATGGCGCTTTCGATGATCTGTCCCGCGAAAACCGCCTCGCCCACGTGCTCGCTAAAAATTTTCTCCGTGATCGTTTGCTTCATAAAATCTCCTTCGTATCGGTTAAATTTGCGCGATTTTAGCTAAAAAATCATAAATTTTTGCAATTTTATGTATAATTGAGCCGCAAGGAGCGAGACGATGGAAATTTTAGATATTTTTGCAAACCGCAGAAGCGTAAGAAAATACGCGCAGGGGCCGCTTGAGGACGAGGCGCTGGATAAAATTTTAAAAGCGGGCCTGCTTGCGCCGTCGGGGCATGCACGCCGCCCGTGGGAGTTCATCCTCGTGCGCGACAAACAGATGCTTGAGGGGTTAAGCGGATGCCGCAGCAGCGGTGCAAATATGCTAAAACAGGCCGCGGCCGCGATCGTCGTGATCGCAGATGAGCAGAAGCAGGACGTCTGGATCGAGGACTGCTCGGTAGCGCTAGGCTACATGCACCTTGCCGCAAGCGCGCTAAATCT
>NZ_CALHHX010000039.1 GCF_938030685.1 uncultured Campylobacter sp.
GCACCAAAGCTCTACATCGTCGTGGGGGCCGACAACCTATCGGAGCTTCATAAATGGCGCGATTTTAGCGAGCTGCAGAAATTAGCGGAGTTTGTCGTGCTTACGCGGCCCGGCTACGAGATCCCGCGGCAGTGGGCGAGCCTAAGGCGGATCGAGATTGCCGTAGATGCGAGCTCAAGCGGTTTTAGGCGAGATTTCAAAGGCGAAATCCCGCCCAAGATCGCAGCAGAGGTCATAAAATTTTATAAAAGGAAAGATATGCAAGATCCAAAGCAAAGGGCGGAGCGGATCGCCGAAATTTTAAACGAAAAGAAAGCCGAAGACGTCCAGATCATCGATATGGAGGGGCGCGAATATATCGCGAAATTCGTAATTATCGCTACTGCGCTAACCTCCCGCCACGCAGCCTCGCTTATCGAGGAGCTAAAAAGCGTGCTAAAGCCGCTCGGCGAGGAGTTTTTGGCTATCGAAAGCGGCGATGAGTGGAGCGTCGTCGATCTCGGCGACATCATAGTCCATCTCATCAGCGAGGCTTACCGCGCCAAATACAATATCGAGGATTTCCTCGACAAGCTCAAAAAAGAGCAATTTTAAGGAGGGAGCGTGCCGAGACAGACCTGGAGCAGCAAGCTCACATATATCTTAACCGTCGCGGGCGCCACGATCGGCTTTGGTTGCACGTGGCGGTTTCCGTATTTAGTCGGGCAAAATGGCGGCGGCGCCTATGTGCTCATATTTTGCATCGCGATGATCGTGCTTGGAATCCCGATGATCTTGGTAGAAAACGTCATCGGACGCCGTGCGCTAAGAAACTGCGTCGATGCCTTCACGGCGCCTAAAAAGGACGGCTCGCGCATAAAGCCGGCATGGAAAATCGTAGGCATCATGGGCGTAATCGGCGCGTTTGGAATTTTAGCCTACTATATGGTCCTCGGCGGCTGGGTGCTAACCTATATCGTAAACATCGTAAGCGGCAACTTCGACCTCTCCGCGCGGATCACCGATCCCGCATTCACGCAAAAATTCTACGCAGATCACATCGAAAATAGCCCGCTCGGCGTCGGAGCTTACACGCTCGTTTTCATAGCGATCAACTGGTACATTTTGAAAAACGGCATCATCGAGGGGATCGAAAAATTCGTAAAATTTCTAATGCCCGCGCTATTTTTATGCTTCATCGCGGTGATCCTTACAAATTTAACGCTAGAAGGCGCAAAGGAAGGCGTAAAATTTTATCTCGGCGTCGATTTTGCCAAGATTACGCCCAAGCTTTTGATCGACGTTTTGGGTCAGGTCTTTTTCGCGCTCTCGCTCGGTTTCGGCGTGATGATCACGCTGTCGAGCTTTTTAAACAAAGACGAGAAGCTGATGCAAACGGCCACCATCACCGCAGTCGTAAACACGCTCATCGCCGTGCTTGCGGGCTTTATGATCTTCCCATCGCTCTTTAGCGCGGGGCTTGAGCCAAGCAGCGGCTCGTCGCTGGTTTTTAAGAGCCTGCCGATCGCATTTTCGCACATGCCGTTCGGCAACGCCGTCGCGGTGGTCTTTCTCTCGATCCTGCTCATCGCCGCGCTTACAACGTCGATCACGATCTATCAGGTCATCATAAATTTCGTAGAGGAGCGCTTCGGCTTTTCAACGCTAAAGGCGGTAAATTTAACGCTCGGCGGCGTCTTCGTGCTCGGCAACCTACCCTGCATACTCTCAAGCAGCGTGCTTGCGGACGTCAAAATTCTAGGGCGCTCGGTTTTTGACGCCTTCGACTTCGTAAGCGCGAACGTATTTTTCGTGCTAACGGCGCTTCTGTGCTGCATCTACGTGGGCTGGGTGCTGAAAAAGGACGCGATCTACGAGCTCACCAACGAAGGCGATCTGAGCGCGAGGCTCGCGGGAGTTTGGTTTTTGTACGTCAAATTTATCCTGCCGCTTATCATCGCGGTGATCTTCGGATACGGGATTTTCGGCTAAATTTAAAGCCGCGAGAGTTTTAAATTTTAAATTTACCCGCGGCGGTGCGGTGGAATTTTAAAATTTCATCTGCTCCGCTACGTATACTGCGGCGTGAGCTTTTACGCGGTGCGGCACATTGTATTGAAACTTGCGGCACGGCGGTCTTGCGACTAGGTGCGAGACACCGCACCGCAGTTATAATATAAATTTAGCGCAGGCGTAGCCTGCCCCTTGTAAAGCGTCGTCGGGGGTTAGGTGGGGTTTGGGGCGGGAAGGGGAGCGACCTCGCAATTCAAGCCCCCTTCCCGCCCCAAGAAAAGTTTGGGTGCGGCGCGGCGGAATTTTAAAATTTTATTCACCTCAGCGCAGCGCGTTAAATTTTAGAATTTTAAAATCTATCGCAGCGGCGCCGTATCGCGAGAGATAAAATTTAAAATTTAGCCGCAATTTAGGGGTTTTCAATGCTTCTGTTTTTCCTTACGATCTTCCCAATATCGCTGATGCCGGGCATCAACATGACCTACGCGCTAAATCTCGGCATCGCGCGCGGCTATCTTAAGGCGCTGCCCGCGCTACTTGCGCAGGTGCTGGGCGTCACGCTCGTGGCGCTTGCGTGTATATTCGGCGTCGCGGGCATTCTGCTTGCGCACCCTGCGGCGCTTAGCGCGATTAAAATTTTGGGCGGCGCGTATATTTTCTATCTGGGTGTCGCGACCTTTTTAGCGCGCGGAAATTTTAAGCTGCAAAAACAAAAGCGCAGCGAAAATATCTTCCTACAAGGCTTCGTAGTCGCGGTCTCAAACCCCAAGGCGTGGATATTTTTTACCGCGCTCTTTCCGCCATTTTTGGACGCGGACAATCTTTTCGGCGCGCGCACATTCGCTCTCGTCGCTACGCTGTGCGTAAGCGAAAGCATCTGCCTTAGCATCTACGCGCTGGGCGGAGCGGTGCTAAAAAATCTACTGAAAACCCATCTGAAATACCTCGAAATTTTCTGCTCGGTGCTGATGTGCGCGATCGGGCTGTGGATGATTTTGGGCTAAAATTTTGATTAAATTTAGCGCCCGAGCTTTGATGAAATTTTATTAAATTTAAAAGATAGATTGAAAAGAAATATTGCTGCGGCTAAATTCCGAGAAAAATCCCGAAATTTAGCCGCTAGCTTTGAATTAAAATTTTAAGTGCTCGGTCGCGTGTGCCAAGCGCCGCGGCGATTATCGTCCAGGGTTGCTTGCGGTGCGTCTAAGCGATTTGCGGGCAGCGATTATCATCGGTAGCGAACTCACAGCGAACATACGAGCGCTTAAGAGATTTCAGCTTTGTGTACTGCACGAGCCGTATCTGCTCTACTCGGATTATGCGTTTAAAACGGATTTTAGCTCTGCGGATAGCACCGCTTCCGTTTGTGACGAGCCCGCGCAAATTTAAAATTTACGCAAGCAAATCGCGACGGGCCCAGATTTTATATCGGCGCGTCCGCTCAAATTTTAAAATTTAATCTCTGCCGTGAAGCTCGTCGATATAGAATTTTACCGAGCCGAGACCCTCTTTTTTCGCCCATTCATAGGCGCTTGAGACGAACTCCCAGTTGATGCCCGCGTAAAATTTTTCCAAATATTTCGGGCGCGCGTTGTGCTCATCGATGTAATACGCGTGCTCCCAAACGTCCACGACTAGAAGTGGTACGAGCCCCTCGGTCACCGGCGTGACGGCATTTTGGGTCGCTTTGATGCAAAGCTTGCCCGATTTCGGATCGTAAGCAAGCCACACCCAACCCGAGCCGAAATGTGCCGTAGCAGCAGCCAAAAACTCGCTTTTAAAATCCGCGAAATTTTCTGCCAGCGCCGATTTTAGCTCCGCGGAAGCCTCGCTAGGTTTTGCGATGCAATCCCAGTAAAAATCGTGGTTGTAAACCTGCGCGGCGTTGTTAAAAAGCCCGCCGCTAGCAGCCGTTACGATCTCGTAAAGCCCCTTGCCCGCAAACTCGCCCGATTCGGTAAGTTTATTTAAATTCGCCACATAGGTCGCGTGGTGCTTGCCGTGGTGATAATCACAGGTTTGCTTGCTTACGACCGCGTTGTGCGCCGCATCGAACGGCAACTCTCTAAGTTTAAACATCTTTCTCTCCTTGAAATGATTTAAAATGATTATATCCTAAAATTTCTAAATGATTAATAAAATTTATTATTTAGGATTAATTTTAAGATGAATTTCAATCTAAGCCATCGTAATCGCACTTTAAATTTAAAATTTAAGCGGTTTATTAACGCCAAAGCTTTCTTTTATCCTCATCGGAGCGCTTTTTATGTGCGACCGGACGTATGGGCTTAAGCGCGCTGCCGGTACGCACGAGCGGCTACTTACCGTCATCTGCGCGGTTGGGAGCTTTTTTATGTTTATGCTTGCTTTTAATACATAGCGTTGCGCTCGCATATGTCCTATACACGGGGCTCGGCACGCTTTTTAGCGTCTTGCTTTAAACGATCGTAGCGCTAAAAGAGAGCGCAGAGACTAGCCTGCTTCGCATATTTTTCATATTCACGCTAAGCTTATGCACAGGCATCGTCACGATCGGCGCCGTAATCCTAGGCGCATTCATCCACCACGAGAAAATTTCTGCGCGCAAAGCGCCTGTTATTTCTCATAATTTCAAGCGTCGCGATGCTGAAATTAATTTAGAATTTTGGCGAATTTAGCTAAGCTTAGCGCTAAATTTAACGCAAAGGAAAATCATGAAAATCATCGAAGGCTCGCTTGCTCTTAAGGGCAGCGAAAAGATCCTAATCATCAACGCCCGCTTCAACCATATCATCACCGATCGCCTAGTCGAGGGGGCGCACGATGCGTTTTTGCGCCACGGCGGCAAGGAGGAAAATTTAAGCCTGATGCTGGTGCCGGGCGCTTTTGAGATCCCGCTCGCGCTTGAAAAGGCGCTAGCTTCCAAGCTCTACGACGCCGTCGTCTGCCTAGGCGCGGTGATCCGCGGCTCTACTCCGCATTTTGACTACGTAAGCGCCGAGGTAAGCAAAGGCATCGCGAACACCATGCTAAAATACGGCGCTCCCGTAACTTTCGGCGTGCTGACTACCGATAATATCGAGCAGGCGATCGAGCGAGCAGGCGCAAAGGCCGGCAACAAGGGCTTTGAAGCGATGAGCGGCGCGATCGAGCTTCTAAGTCTATTTCGCAACATAAAGGCTTAAAATGGCTACCAGACACCAAGCCAGGCTCGCTGCGATCTCGCTGCTTTACTCCCAAGATATGAACGGCGGCGGCGAGGACTTTGCGGACGAATATCTGGAGGAAAAGCGCATTCGCAACGAGCAACGCAACTGGACGCTGGCGCTTCTGCGCGGCGCTAGCGAAAATCTTGCCGCGGTCGATGCGCTGATAGATGAAAATTTAAAGGAATTCAAGCTTGCCGAAATTTCGGCTCTGGAGCGCGCGATACTGCGGCTTGGGGCATATGAGTTGCGCTTTACGGACACGGACGCGGGCATCGTCATAAACGAAGCGATCAACTCCGCTAAAGAGCTTGGCATCTCGCCAAGATTTATAAACGGCGTGCTGGACGCGCTAAAGGATAGCCCCGTAAATATCGCGGTAGATAAAATTTCCAAGCCGACTGCGACGGCAAGTGAAAATCTCGAGACAACCACGGAGGCAGTCAAAAATTTTAAGCCTGCTACGGAGAAAAACTCCGCCGTTTCGGACAGCAACGATACGGCGAAAAATTTCATTCCCGCAGGCGCGGACGGCGAGACAAAAAATTTTACGAGAGCAAAGAGGGACGGCACGCCGAAAAATTCTACGGCGAGAAGAAGCAGACCGTCTAAAAAGTCCGCTAATTTGAAAACTCGCAGTGCGCCCGCCAAAAAATCCGCCACGAGCAAAAAATTTAAAACGGAGAGAAATTTCAAGACCGGAGATAAATTTAAGACGGAGAAAACTGGCAAAAATTTCAAAACAGGCGAGCGAGGCAAAAATTTTAAGGCAGGCGAACGAGGCAAAGACGCCGCGCCGATAAAAGAGGGTGCGGATAGAAATTTCAGAGTCGGCAAAAACACAGCACCAAAAAAGGGCGCTGCGGGTAAAAATATTGCGCCGAAAAGTAGGGCTGGGCGCAAAAGCTCTATCGCGCCGAAAAAATCTGCGGACGGCAGAGGCACCGTCTCAAAAAGACCTACGGACGGCAGAGGCGCTCTCTCGAAAAGACCCGCAGACAGCAAAGGCGCAGTACGCGGCAAGGATAAACGGTGAAACTCTGCGTCGCGCTTGATCTGGGCTCGAAGCAGGAGTGTTTACAGCTGGCGGAGCAGCTTGCGGACTTTTCGGATAAAATTTGGCTAAAAGTGGGCTTGCGAACTTATTTGCGCGACGGAGCGGGCTTTGTGGGGGAGCTAAAAAGGCTCGGAAATTTTAAAATTTTCCTCGATCTAAAGCTCTACGACATCCCAAACACAATGGCAGACGCCGCCGAGGAGATCGCTAAGCTCGGCGTAGATATGATAAACGTGCATGCAAGCAGCGGCAAGCGCGCGATGGCGACGGTGATGGAGCGACTGGACAGGCTAGCTTCGCGTCCGCTGGTGCTAGCGGTTTCTGCGCTAACGAGCTTTGATCAGGCGGAATTTAGCGCGGTTTACGAGCAAAATTTAAGCGACGCCGTGCGCAAATTTAGCGTGATGAGCTA
>NZ_CALHHX010000040.1 GCF_938030685.1 uncultured Campylobacter sp.
GCGTTTATGCAGCTTCGCTTCGTATTGATCTGCGCAAAAGCCCTCGGCTACGAGCTGGACGGCACGCAAAAGATAGAAAATTTAAAATTTAAAAATTTCATCCGCCCGGGCGATGAAATTTTTATCAAAATCACCGAAGCAAGCGGCAAACTCCGCTTTGAAATTTCAAACGACAAGGTCTGCGCCAGTGGAAGAATCTGCCTTTAAGCCCGCGTTTTTACTGCCCTACTTCAACCACCCCGCGCGTATCGCCGAGCTCGTGCACGCCCTGGCACCCATCGCGCCCGTGCTGATCGTGGACGACGGCAGCGACGAAGCGAGCAAAGGCGCGCTAAATGGGCTTGCAGCTCAAATTTACACCCGCGCGCAAAACGGCGGCAAAGGCGCTGCCGTGTGCGACGGGCTGGCGTGGGCAAAGGAGCTTGGATTTACGCACGCATTTCAGATCGATGCGGACTTTCAGCACGACGTGAGCAGATGCGAGGAGTTTTTGGCGCTTGCGGCGCGACAGCCCGCCGCGCTGATCTGCGCCGCGCCCGCGTATGACGAAAGCGCACCCAAATCCCGCCTGCATGGACGCAAGATAATGAATTTTTGGTGCGCGATAAATACCCTCTCGCACCGCATAAAAGATGCGATGTGCGGCTTTAGAATTTACCCGCTAAAGGGGATCGTGCCGCTTCTTCCCCGCACTAAAAGCCGCAGAATGAGCTTTGATGCCGAAATTTTAATCCTAGCCGTGCGGGCGGGGCTAGAGATAAAATGGCTCGATCTAGCGGTGCGCTACGAAGCGGGCGGAGTGAGCCACTTCGCGCCGTTTCGAGATAATTTCGGAATTTCGCTGATGCACGCGAGGCTATTTTGCGGGCTCCCGCTTTGGCTTGCAAGAATCGCGCTAGAGCGCGCCTGCGATAAATTTAAAAAGCGCGGCTTGCAGGATGTTTCGCAGCAGAGCGCAGATGAAATTTTGCAAGGGCTAGCGGGGCAAAACCTTTGCAGCGGCGCGCGGCGCGATAGTTACAAAAATACAAAAGAGGAGATGGGCAGCGACGCAAACGAAAAAGCTGGTACCGAAAAATGCGGCGATAAAGCCGCAGCGCAAAGCTCACAGGCGGAAAATTCAGCGCAAAACCCGCTCGTAAAAGCCTCATCGCAACATGCCGCCGCAAAGGACGGGCGCGATGGCTAAGCACTGGAGCGAAAACAACGAAAAGGCGGGCGCGGCGCTTTTAAATTTAGCCCGTTTCGTCACGCTTCACACGCCTGATTTTTGCATGCGAGGCACCGCGCTTTGCATCTCGGCGATCTATTGTGCGCTGCTTAAAAACGAACGGCGCGCGATCAGGGAGTTTTTGCGGCGCGCGCTTGATCGCGAGCCCAAGATCCGCGAAATTTACGCGAATTTTTATAAATTTTCCCTCACTCTATGCGAAAAAATCGCAGTTTGGAACGGCAAGATCGCGCTAGATCAAATTCGCGTGCAAGACGGTATGAGGGAACTTTTAAGCGACGGAACGGGCAAAATTTTAATCACTTCGCACTTTGGCAACACCGAGATCGCGCGCGCTCTTTCGGCAAGCACGGCGGGGATAAAAATCAACGTGCTAATCTTTCGCAAACACAGCGAAAATTTTATGAAATTTATCGAAAAAATGGGCGGCGGCGTGAAAATTCTCTACGTCGGCGAGCTCGGCATCGGCGAGATGCTGCAAATCAAAGAACTACTGCAAAACGGCGAGCATATCGCAGTAATGGGCGATCGTATGCCGGTGGGCTCAGATAAATTTCAAAGCGAGGATTTTTTAGGACGCAGCGCGAACTTCCCGATCGGCGGCTACCTGCTTGCCAAAATTTTGGACGCGCCGCTATTTAGCCTATGGTGCTACGAAGGGCGCGAAGGGCGTGAGCTTCGGCTGCAGCCGCTGCCTGCGCCGCTAAAGAGCCGCGATAAGGCGCGATCGGTCGCGCTAGCGCTTAAATGCTACGTGCGTCAGCTCGAGCTTTATGCCAGAGAATTTCCTTCTCAGTGGTATAATTTCTTTGATTTTTGGGCACAAGGAAAAAACGCGAGCGATGCGGAGCGCGACGGCACCGTAAATTTCGGCGAGACGAGCATGGATACTGCGTCAAATTTAAATGGCGCAGCGGATTTAAACGACACGGCGAATTTAAATACGGCGTCAAATTTGAAAAGTACGACGGACTCGGATACTGCGCTAAATTTAGATAATTCAAATTTAGCCGCCGCAAAATCCGCCGCGCAAGACGAAAAATTTCATAGCGGAGAGAGGAATGAAAGAGTATAAATTTCGCGCCAGATTTTACGACGCCGATCCGATGGGCGTGATGTGGCACGGCAACTACGTAAAGCTCTGCGAGGACGCTAGATGCGAGTTTTGGCGCGACGCAGGTTACACATATATGCAGATGAGAGATGATGGATTTATATATCCCATTATCAAAATGGAGTTTAAATTTATCGCGCCGATACTTTTTGACGACGAGGTTGCGGTGAGCATCGAGCTGCTTGAGTGCGACACGATAATAAAATTTTCCTACCGCATCAAAAACCTATCGGGCGCGCTCCTAGCCAAGGCAACCACGTCGCAAGCCGCAGTAGAGCTTGATTCTAAAAGAACGCTGTATGAGATACCGCCGCAGCTAAGGGCGTGCGCGGATAAAATTTTAGCAGAGAAAAATTACGCGGGTAAAATTTCGGCGGCAGGTAAAATTTCGACAGAAAATGAAATTTCAGTAGCAAACAAAGCCGCGCCTGAGCGAGACCGCACTAAAAACGCCGCGGCAAATGAAATTTTGCCTAGCGATAATGGACAATGAAATTTTTTTAGAGAGCATAAAATTTAAAGGACTACGATGAAAATTTTAGCTTTATTTTTAGCGATTTTGGGACTTGCGAGCGCGCTTGAAGTAAGCGATCTGGCGCTTAAGACCGACAATATCGGCGGCAAATTTAGCGAAACGCTCAGCATTGAGGGCTTTGCTGAACCCGTACGAAGCAGCGGCGAGTTTAGGATCAAAGGCGGCGAGCTGTTTTGGACGACGCTAAAGCCAGTGCGAAGCGAGCTAAAAATCGGCGCGGACGGCGTCTTTGAGCGTAGCGGCGAGGCGTGGGTCAAAAGCGCCGATTCGCTTTTTGATAAGGACACCTTTTTGGCGATCTCGCGCCTGGACGTAGCGCGGCTTAGCAAAAATTTCTCGATCGCGCTAAGCGGTAGCAAAGATGCGTGGCGCGCCGAGCTAAGCCCAAAAGGGATGCTGCAAAATATCTTTAAAAATATCGTGATCGAGGGCGGCGCCTACGTCAGGGTGCTGCGGATCAGCAGCGCTAACGGCGACGTGAGCGAAAACGTATTTTCGGGCGTCGTGAGCTTAGATGAGTAAGGGCGCGGTTTTAGCGGTATTCGGCGCGGTTTTCATCGCGCTTTGCGCCTTTATAGCGCTAAATTTAAACCGCGTAAATTCCGATTTTTACGAGCTAAGCGGCATCGAAATTTCGGGCGAGCAGAAACAGAGCGTCGAGGATTTCAACCGCGAGATCGCGAGGCAAATCATCGTCGCAAGCGCGAAGAGGGCGAGCTTTGACGCGTTCATTGCAGATATGCAAAAAAGCGGGCTTTTTGAGAGCATAATCTATGAGGTAAAGGATGCGAGCGCGTATCAGAGCGAGCTTGCGCGCTTTGCGCCCGCGATGCTCGATGATGCGAGCGTGGAGCTTTTAAAAAGCGATCCGCAGGCTTTTTTTGAGCGCAGCGCGCGTGAGCTTTATTCAAAATTTCGCCCGCTTAGCCTCTCGCAGGACTTTTTCTCGCTCAGCCTTCACTCGCGCCTCGGCGCTCGCGGCGCTATCAAGCTCGATCCTGCGCAAAACCGCTTCATCGCGATCATTGACGGCGCGCCGCACTACCTCGCTACGGCTAAGCTTGCTCCGAAAGCAAATGACGACGCGCTTAGCGCGCTTGTGCGCGAGGCGCAAAAAAGCGAAATTTTAATCTCCGGCACCGCCCTTTTTAGCGCGATGGGCAAAAGCGCGGGCGTGCGCGAAAGCTCCGTCGCGGGCGCCGTATCGCTTAGCCTGTGCGCGGCGCTGCTGCTGGCGGCATTTTCGCGCGCACGGATATTCTGCCTGCTGCTGCCCGCGCTTTTCGGGCTCGCCTGCGGCGTAGCGGCTACGATGGCGATCCGCGGCTCGATCCACATCCTAAGCGCCGTAGTTTCGACGAGCCTAATCGGGCTGATGCTGGATTACGCGGTGCACTGGCTGGGCGCAAACATCTCGCGCCGCATCGAAGCTCACTCGATAAAAAGCATGCGAAACATCCTGCTTCTAGGGTTTTTCATCACTGCGGGAGGCTACTTCGTATTTTTATTCAGCCCGTTTTTTCTGCTCAAAGAGATCGCGATCTTTGCAATAGCCGCACTTGCGGGGGCATTTTGCTTTAGCTACTTCGCCCTGCCGCTACTACTTGCCGGGGCGGAATTTCGCCCCGTCCCGCTCTTTGCAAAAGCTCTTGAGCTCTACGCAAAGGCGCTTTGCAAGATAAACCTAAGCCTCAAAGCGCTTGCCATCGTTTGCGCGGCGCTGCTTGCATTTTTGTATTTTAAAATGGAGCTTAAGGACGACGTCAGCGAATACGCGAGCTTGGATAAAAACCTGATCGCGATGAGTGCCAAACTCGCAAGCATCGGAGGCTCCAGCTTCGATCTGATCGTGGGCAATGATGCAGGCGCGGTAGCCAAAGAGGCCGTAGCGCGCGGTCTTGCGGACTCCTACACCGGTGCGCCGATTTTGGATCCCGCTACGCAGAGCTTTATCAAGCAGGCCTTTGTAAACTACGATAGAAGCGCATTTTTGCGTCTTGGACTCAGCCGCGAGCTCGTGGACGCGAACTTTGCCAAGATCGCGGATGCACCCATTTTAAGCTACGAGCAGGCTAGAAGCTCCGTCCTTTTTGCCGCGATGCCGAGCATCGATCCGCATATCGCTTTTTTGCGCGGCGTGCGCGATAAAGCGGCCATTAGCGAGCTTACCGCGCAGATGGGCGCGCTGCATCTAAATATGCGAAGCGCCATAAGCGAGGCGTTTTCACAGATCAAAATCAACGCTCTGTATCTAAAATGTGCCGCATACGCCCTCGCGCTCGCACTGCTGTGGGCGTTTTTCGGCGCGCGGACGGCGTGGCTGATCGTCATCTGTGTTTTTGCGACAAATTTGGCCGTGCTTGCCCTGCTTAGCGCATTCGGCGTAAGCGTGAATATATTTGCGATCTTTGCACTGATCCTCTCGGGCGCCGTGGGGATAGACTATATGATCTTTGCAAACAACGACAAAATGGCGCTTAGCGATAAAATTTTCGGCATCACGCTCGCGTCTTTAACCAGCATAATCTCTTTTTTTACGCTCGCTTTCAGCTCCACCAAGGCCGTGGCGCTGTTTGGGCTCTGCGTCAGCCTCAACATCGCGCTAGCGGCGATCTTGGCGCAAGTTTTGGCGGCAAGCAAGAAAAGCTAATCAAGCGGGAGCCAA
This sequence comes from uncultured Campylobacter sp., assembly GCF_938030685.1. Classification (GTDB taxonomy): domain Bacteria; phylum Campylobacterota; class Campylobacteria; order Campylobacterales; family Campylobacteraceae; genus Campylobacter_B. Next base: position 5,546 of record NZ_CALHHX010000040.1, read on the forward strand.
AGAGCCGAAAGTACTAAATAGACGCTCTTTGCGTCGCTTGCAGATAAAATTTTATGAAAAAGTGTGCCGTAAATTTACGTAGCCTCGGCGAATGAAAATTTAGCCTAGCGCGCCGCAAGATAAAATTTAACTAATCGAAGCGCGAGATGAAATTTCGACCAAGCAAGCTGTGAACCGGAATTTAAAAAAACAAGGTTGCGGGATAAATTTTAAAAGTCGATCTTTGGCGCAGCGCCTTGCGGTCATTAAATTTAAACCCTTGCAGCGCGTTATTAAATTTAAACTCATGCCGCCCGCAAGCTACCCGCGCAGTAAATTTAAATCTACTCCGCGACATCCTTTGCGGATCGTATTACAAGATACACGGATTATCGCTGTAAATTTAGCTCACGCGCTCCGCACCTACGCACTATTTGAACGGCAAAATTTAATCGTTTTCGTGCCTGCGCCGTACGCCTACGATATTTTCGGCGGCGGCGGAGCGAGCCCGACGTGTTCGCATTACGACGGCACCGTTATCTTTTGTGCGCTATGCAGCCGATCCGCCCTATTCGCCGCTTTTGCCCGCTTTTATCATCTTTATAAATTCCTTTGCGAGCTTGGATGGTTTTTTATACACGACCGAAAACGACACATCCAAAAGCGGCTCATCCGCGACGTCAAAGAGCGCGATGTAGTCTTTTTGCGTCTCAAAAATGTACCGCGCGAAGCTAAAACTCACGCAAAGCCCCGCTGCGACCATCGCGTTAGCCACGTACAGATAGGAGGTGTCGCAGAAAATTTGAGGCGTAAAGCCCGCGTTTTCGAATATCTTTTTGAAGTTCGATTCGCTTTTTAAAATTTTACTGCTGATTGCAAATTTATCGAATTTGAACTCGCTAAGCGCGATCTTGGGGTATCTCTCGGTAGAATTTATACTCGCTTCCGAAACGGCAGGATGGGAGGAGCAGACGCTTAGAAGTAGCCTGCGCTTTTTTATAAACTCGCACTCAAGCCCCTCCGCAGAAAGCTCGCCGAAGTGCGCAGCATAGACGATATCAAGCTCGCCGCTTTTTAGCATCTCGATGAGCGCGGGTTCGGAGTGAGCGTGCACGACCCTGATGTCAGCTTTGGAAAACCTGCTATAAAACACCGCGATGATCTTTTCGATAAATTTAAAGCTGGTCGAGGTCGCGCCGATTACGAGCTTGCCCGTTTTAATAGACGAAAGCCCGCGTATTTCGTTATTTAGCTCCTTATTGAGCCTAAGCATATTTTTCGCTCTGGCAATGTAAATTTCGCCTGCATAGGTAAGCTCAAGCCCATTTTTTCTATCGAAAATTTCGACCCCGAGCTCCTTTTCTAAAAGCATAATGCTCTTTGAAAGCGACGGCTGGGCGATACCAAGCTCGCTTGCCGCTTTTGTAAAGCTTTTAAGCTCCGAAATTTTTACCGCAAATTCCATATGTCGCAGGCTCATATTTTGCCCCTTCGGTTGAAATTTTATAGTCTTTAGCTATTAAATTATATACCAAATAACATTTGACTTACATAAAGATTTAATATAAAATTACGATATTAATCTTTAAGGTTAAAAATCTCTAAATAAAGGGGCAATATGGAGAGACGCGATATACTGAAAATGGGTATGGTAGGAGCCGGCGCACTCGCACTTAGCGCGGTAAATGCGCAAGCAAGCGCAGTGGACGCAAAGGACGTCAAATTTGACGAAGAGTGGGATGTCATCATCATCGGTAGCGGCTTTGCGGGGCTTGCGGCGGGCTTAAAAGCAGCCGAAAAGGGCAACAAAGTCTTGATTCTCGAAAAGATGGGTCGTATCGGCGGAAACTCCGTCATCAACGGCGGTGGTATGAGCGTACCGATGAACCCCGTGCAGGAAAAAACTGGCATCAAGGACAGCAAAGAGCTGTTTATGAACGACTGCCTAAAAGCAGGCCTTGGCATCAACCATCCAGAGCTTTTAAGCACCCTAGCCGATCGCGGCTTGGACGCGTTTAAATTCCTCGTCGATA
>NZ_CALHHX010000041.1 GCF_938030685.1 uncultured Campylobacter sp.
TTGGTACCATCGGTCACGTTGACCATGGTAAGACTACTTTGACAGCTGCTATTTCTGCTGTTCTTTCCAGGAAGGGTCTAGCCGAGCTAAAAGACTACGACAATATCGATAACGCTCCAGAGGAAAAAGAGCGCGGTATTACTATCGCTACGTCTCACATCGAATATGAGACTGAGAAGCGTCACTATGCTCACGTTGACTGCCCTGGCCACGCCGACTACGTAAAAAATATGATTACCGGTGCGGCTCAGATGGACGGCGCTATTTTAGTTGTTTCTGCTGCGGATGGCCCTATGCCTCAAACTCGCGAGCACATCTTGCTTTCTCGCCAGGTAGGCGTTCCTTATATCGTAGTTTTCCTAAACAAAACCGATATGGTCGATGATCCGGATCTTTTAGAGCTAGTTGAAGAGGAAGTTAGAGATCTTTTAAAAGAGTATAAATTCCCTGGCGACGAGACCCCAATCATTAAGGGCTCTGCTCTTAAGGCTCTTGAGGAAGCGAAAGCCGGACAAGACGGCGAATGGTCTGCAAAGATTATGGAGCTTATGGATGCGGTTGATAGCTATATTCCAACCCCTGTTCGCGATACCGACAAAGATTTCCTTCTTCCGATCGAAGATATTTTTTCGATTTCCGGTCGCGGTACCGTTGTAACCGGTAGAATCGAAAAAGGTATCGTTAAAGTTGGCGATACTATCGAGATCGTAGGTATTAAACCTACTCAGACTACTACCGTCACTGGCGTTGAGATGTTTAGAAAAGAGATGGATCAAGGTGAAGCCGGCGATAACGTAGGTGTTTTATTGCGCGGTACTAAGAAAGAGGAAGTAGAGCGCGGTATGGTTCTATGCAAACCAAAATCGATCACTCCTCATACTAAATTTGAGGGCGAGGTTTATATCCTAACTAAAGAAGAGGGCGGACGCCATACTCCATTCTTTAATAATTATAGACCGCAGTTTTACGTTCGTACGACAGATGTTACCGGTTCGATTACTCTTCCTGAGGGAACCGAGATGGTAATGCCTGGTGATAATGTTAAGATTACCGTTGAGCTAATCGCTCCGATTGCTCTTGAGCAAGGTACTCGCTTCGCGATTCGCGAAGGCGGTCATACCGTAGGTTCAGGCGTCGTTTCGAAAATCATCGCTTAATTTTTTGCAAGCGGAATTTTAAAATTCCGCTTGCTTTTTTATTCAAGGAAACCAAATGGCAAAGAATTCAAGTAGAGTAAAGGTCGGATTAAAATGCTCCGAAAGTGGCGATATTAACTATACTACTTATAAAAATAGCAAAACTACGACCGAAAAACTAGAACTTAAAAAATATTGCCCCAGATTAAAAAAGCACACGCTTCATAAAGAAGTCAAGTTAAAAGGCTAATTGTTATAGGGCAATAGCTCCAACGGTAGAGCGCCGGATTCCAAATCCGATGGTTGGGGGTTCGAATCCCTCTTGCCCTGCCACGAGGATTGGGTATGGAAAAAGTAAAAGAGTATTATAAACAAGCAAAGATAGAGTTAGATAAGGTAATTTTCCCGACTAAAGATCAGACTAAAACAGCATATATCTCTGTAGTAGTCGTAGTCGTAGTTATCGCACTGTTCTTAGCGCTAGTGGATCTTATTATGTCCGCTTTGATAACTGCTTAAGTAAGGATCGCAATATGGCAAATAAATGGTATGCGATACAAACTTACGCCGGCAGCGAGATGGCGGTAAAGCGCGCAATAGAAGCGCTAAAAGAGGACGAAGCGCTTGAGACTAAGATCGGCGAAGTGCTAGTGCCTACCGAAGATGTTATAGAGGTCAAAAATACAAAGCAAACCATTAAAGAGCGTAGCTTATATCCAGGGTATTGTTTTGCAAATTTAGATTTGGATACCACTTTATGGCATAGAATTCAGATGCTGCCTAAGGTCAGTCGCTTTATCGGCGAGGCGAAAAAACCCTCTCCGCTACCGGAAAAAGATATCGAAATAATTCTAGAAAAGATCAATAATCGCGAGGCTCCTAAGCCGAAGATAAATTTTGAAGACGGAGAGACGGTTAGGATCGTCGACGGACCTTTTGCTAATTTCAACGGCATCGTAGAAGAGTATGATATGATCCACGGCAAGCTTCGCCTTAATGTTTCGATCTTCGGACGAAGCACGCCGATTGAAATTTCATACTCGCAAGTTGAAAAGATTATTTAAATTTTATAAGGAGTAAATTTATGGCTAAGAAAGTTGTTGGCGAAATCAAGCTGCAAATAGCGGCCGCAAAAGCAAATCCAAGCCCGCCGGTAGGTCCTGCGCTAGGTCAAAAGGGCGTTAATATTATGGAATTTTGCAAAGCGTTTAACGAGCGAACCAAAGATATGGCAGGCTTCAATATTCCTGTTATCATCACGGTTTATGCCGATAAAAGCTTTACTTTCATCACTAAACAACCGCCTGCGACGGATTTGATCAAAAAAGCGGCGAAGATAGATAAGGGTTCGGACAACCCTCTTAAAAAGAAGGTAGCATCCTTAACTAAGGCTCAGGTTTTAGAGATCGTCGAGAAAAAGATCGCCGATCTGAATACTAAAGATAGAGAGCAGGCGGCTAGGATTATAGCGGGTTCGGCTCGTTCTATGGGTATTACGGTCACCGACTAGACCTTTTGACCGCTAAGGTTTAAAAAAGCGGTAGCACTTTAATTGCGGAGAAATATATGCCAAAAAATTCAAAAAGATTCAACGAACTTTTAAAAAAAGTTGACGTAAATAAAATTTATAGTGTAGACGAAGCGGTAAGCACGGTAAAAACTCTAGCTTCTGCTAAATTTGATGAGACGGTGGAGATCGCTCTTAAACTAAACGTAGATCCAAGACATGCCGATCAGATGGTGCGCGGCTCGGTCGTTTTACCTGCCGGTACTGGCAAGAGCGTTCGCGTAGCCGTGATCGCAAAGGACGCAAAGGCTAGCGAGGCTAGCGAAGCGGGTGCCGATATCGTGGGTGCCGATGATCTGATTGAAGAGATTCAAAAAGGAAATATAAATTTCGATGTTCTTATCGCTACTCCAAATTTAATGGGACTAGTCGGTAAGGTAGGTCGTATTCTCGGTCCAAAAGGCGTTATGCCGAACCCTAAAACCGGTACCGTTACTATGGATGTCGCTCAGGCCGTTAAAAATGCTAAGGGTGGACAGGTAAATTTCCGCGTCGATAAGCAGGGAAATATCCACGCAGGCCTTGGCAAGGCGAGCTTTAGCAAAGAGCAGCTTTTAGACAATCTTACGACGTTTATCAAAACCATAAATAAGCATAAGCCAGCGACTGCGAAGGGTAGATACGTAACTCATGCATCGCTTTCACTTACTATGAGTCCTGCGGTTACGCTGGATAATCAAGAAATAATCGATTTAAAATAAAATTTTAAATTTTTATCTTAGATTGGAGATAGCTCAAGGTTTTTAACTTAATTGATCGAAATTTTAAAATTTCGATCGCTTGGCTTGAAATCACCGATCGGAAAGGAGACCTAATGACGAGAGACGAAAAATCAAAGATAGTAGCGGAGCTTGGCGAGGCTTTTAAGGCTAGCGAAGCTATAGTAATTTCCGATTTTAAAGGCCTTAGCGTTAAGCAGCTTGAAGATCTTAGAAATAGCGCGCGCGAAGCGGGCGTAAAGGTTCGGGTTATTAAAAACACCCTAGCTAATATCGCATTAAAAAATGCCGAAAAAAACGGACTTAGCTTTAAAGATACCAATATCTTCTTATGGGGCGAGCAGCTTTCTGTATGTAAAGTAGCGGCTAAATTTGAAGAGAAAAATGAAATTTTTAAGCTTAAGACCGCTCATATCGATGGGGAAGTAGCCGGCGTAGATAAGATTAGAGCGCTTTCGAAGATGCCTTCGAGAGACGAGCTTATCGCGATGTTACTTCAAGTATGGAATGCGCCGATTCAAAATTTTACGATCGGCCTCAATGCGCTTAAGCAGAAAAAAGAAGCTAGCGCTTAATTAAAATTTAGGAGAATAAAATGGCAATTTCAAAAGAAGATGTTTTAGAGTATATCTCTAATCTTTCGGTGCTAGAGCTTAGCGAGTTAGTTAAAGAATTCGAAGAAAAATTCGGCGTAAGCGCAGCTCCAGTTATGGTAGCAGGCGGCGCAGGTGCTGGCGGCGCAGGTGCGGCAGCGGCTGAAGAGAAAACGGAATTCGACGTCGTATTGCTTGATGCGGGCGATAAGAAAATCAACGTAATTAAGGTTGTTCGCGCCTTAACGGGCCTTGGTCTAAAAGAAGCCAAAGACGCTACCGAGGCTACTCCGTCCGTTCTTAAAGAGGGACTTAACAAAGAAGACGCCGAGAAGGCTAAAAAAGAGCTTGAAGAAGCAGGCGCTAAAGTCGAACTCAAATAAATCGCGGAATTTTAAAATTTCGCATACAAATGTGTGCCGGTGCGTCGCAGCGGCACTTCTTTCTTTAAAATACAACTACGAGGTAGTGGAATGTTAAACAGCCTATATTCAGGAAATCGTCTTAGAGTGGATTTTTCAAAGGTTCCCAAAGACATCGAAATTCCGAATTTATTACAACTACAAAAGAAAAGTTTTGATCATTTTTTAAATCTTGATAACTCGGGTGGAGAAAGCGGCATAGAGAAGGTTTTCAAAGCCATTTTTCCTATCCACGACGTACAGAATAGACTAAGTATTGAATACGTAAGCAGCGAAATTTCAAAGCCAAAGTATTCGATTAGAGAATGCATGGAAAGAGGGCTTACTTATTCGGTAAATTTAAAGATGAAGCTCCGCTTGCTCGTGCATGAGCGCGATGAAAAGACGGGCAAAAAAATCGGCGTAAAAGAGATCAAAGAGCAAGATATATTTATCCGCGACATTCCTTTAATGACCGATAGAATTTCATTTATCATTAACGGCGTAGAGCGCGTCGTCGTAAATCAGCTGCACAGAAGCCCAGGCGTAATCTTCAAAGAGGAAGAGAGCCCTACGGTTCTAAATAAACTTATCTACACCGCTCAAATAATACCTGATCGCGGCAGCTGGCTATACTTCGAATACGACGTAAAAGATGTACTATACGTGCGCATAAATAAAAGGCGCAAGGTTCCGATAACGATCCTATTTCGCGCACTCGGTTACAAAAAGCAAGACATCATAAAATTATTTTATCCTATTAAGACAATCTATATTAAAAAAGGAAAATTCCTGACCGATTTCGATCCTAAAGAATATACGGGCAGGCTCGATTACGACATTATAAACGAAAAGGGCGAGGTGCTTCATCAAGCAAGCAAGCGCCTAACATCCAAAAAAGCGGAGAAGCTAGCTGAGGACGGACTAAAGCTCATCGAGTATCCGGCTGAAATTTTAGCCGAGCGCTACCTAGCGGGCGCCATCGTCGATAAAAACAGCGGCGAAGTGCTTTTTGATTCACTAACCGCGCTTGATGAGGGCAAGCTAGCCAAGATCGCCAACACCGAGAAAAAATTTACGATCGCCAACGACCTAGCTAGCGGCGTGGATACTTCGATCATAAATTCCTTCATCCAAGATGCCGACGCGCTTAAACTCTTACAGCAAAGCGAGGGCATAGACGATGAGAACGATCTGGCTGCGATTAGAATTTACAAAGTAATGCGCCCCGGCGAGCCGGTGGTAAAGGAGGCGGCAAAGAGCTTCGTAAACGATCTGTTTTTCAACCCTGAGCGCTACGATCTGACCAAAGTCGGTCGTATGAAGATGAATCACAAGCTGGGTATCGAGGCGCCGGAGTACGTAACCGTACTAACCAGCGAGGATATTATCAAGACGGCGAAATATCTAATCAGGGTTAAAAACGGCGACGGCTTCATCGACGATCGCGATAATCTCGGCAATCGCCGCATCCGCTCGATCGGCGAGCTTTTGGCAAACGAGATGCATCTTGGCTTTATCAAAGTTCAAAAGGCGATCAAGGATAAATTTACCGGCATCAGCGGAAATTTAGACGAACTTATGCCGTATGATTTCGTAAATCCTAAAATCATCACCACTACGCTTATGGAATTTTTCACTGGCGGCCAGCTAAGCCAGTTTATGGATCAGACCAATCCGCTTAGCGAGGTCACGCATAAGCGCCGTCTATCTGCGCTGGGCGAGGGCGGTTTAGTTAAAGAGCGCGCAGGCTTTGAGGTGCGCGATGTCCATCCTACGCACTACGGTAGAATTTGCCCTATCGAGACGCCGGAGGGTCAAAACATCGGTCTGATCAATACCCTAGCGACCTATGCGAAGGTAAATGATCTAGGCTTCGTCGAGGCTCCGTATAAAAGAGTCGTAAACGGCAAGGTCACCGACGAGATCGTATATCTTACCGCTACGCAAGAAGAGGGGCTCGTAATCGCTCCTGCGTCCGCTAAATTGGACGAAGAGGGCAATATTGTAGAAGAGCTTTTAGAGGTCAGAAAAGACGGTGAAAATATTATGGCTAAACGCGAGGATATTTCGCTGATAGACCTTTGCTCCGGTATGGTCGCGGGCGTAGCGGCGTCGCTGATTCCGTTTTTGGAACACGACGATGCTAACCGCGCCTTGATGGGCTCGAACATGCAGCGCCAAGCCGTGCCGCTTCTACACTCTACCGCTCCTATCGTTGGAACGGGCATGGAGGCGATCATCGCACGCGATTCGTGGGAAGCGATCAAGGCTAATCGCGACGGCGTCGTAGAAAAGGTCGATAATAAAAACATATTCATTTTGGGCGAAGACGAGAAGGGGCCGTTTATTGATCACTACGCGATGGAGAAAAATTTACGCACCAACCAAAACACTACCTTTTCACAGCGCCCGATCGTGCGTAAAGGGGACGTGATAAAGGTGGGTCAAATCATAGCTGACGGTCCTAGCATGGACGGCGGCGAGCTTGCGATTGGCAAAAACGCCCTCATAGCCTTTATGCCGTGGCACGGTTACAATTACGAGGATGCCGTCGTCATGAGCGAAAAGATGATTCGTGCCGACGAATACACCAGCGTGCATGTTTATGAAAAGGAGATCGAGGCTAGAGAGCTTAAAGACGGCGTGGAGGAGATCACGCGCGACATCCCTAATATCAAAGAGGAGGAGCTTACCCACCTCGATGATAGCGGTATCGTAAAGATCGGCACTCACGTCAAACCGGGCATGATCCTAGTAGGCAAGGTAACTCCGAAGGGCGAGGTCAAGCCGACGCCTGAAGAGAGGCTTTTACGCGCGATCTTCGGCGAGAAGGCAGGGCATGTGGTAAATAAATCGCTCTACGCTACCGCTTCGATGGAGGGCGTGGTAATCGATGTTAAAATTTTTACCAAAAAAGGCTATGAGAAGGATCCGCGCACGAACAAAGCCTACGAGGATGAAAAAACCGAGCTCGAAAGGGAGCATCACGACAGACTTTTGATGCTTGATCGCGAGGAGATGCTAAAGGTAGTGGCGCTACTTTCTAAAAGCGCTTTACAAAGCGATCAAAGCCTAAATAAAAAAGATTATAAAAAGGGCGATAAGGTTAAAAAAGAGGAGCTTGAAAGCTCCAA
>NZ_CALHHX010000042.1 GCF_938030685.1 uncultured Campylobacter sp.
TTGATCCGGTGATTGCGTATCCGTTTCTGCCTAGCAACGGCAAGAGCGTGCGCGAAGCAGTGCGCGATGACATCGCCGTCGATCAGGTCTTTATCGGCAGCTGCACCAACGGTAGACTCTCCGATCTGCGGATCGCCGCGCAAATTTTAAAAGGTCGCAAGGTCGCGCGCAAAACCCGCCTCATCATCACGCCTGCGACGCAAAAAATCGCTCTGGCCGCGCAAAAAGAGGGGCTGTGGGATATTTTCGTAGAAGCGGGCGCAGTCGTGAGCAACCCGACCTGCGGCGCGTGCTTGGGCGGATATATGGGGATTTTAGGCGTGGGTGAGCGCTGCGTAAGCACGACTAATCGAAATTTCGTCGGCCGCATGGGCGATAGAACGAGCGAAGTATATCTGGCAAACTCAGCCGTCGCCGCAGCTAGTGCTGTCGCAGGCAAGATCGCCGATCCGAGGGATTTGTAAGTTTAGAAAGCCGCCTTTATTTATACTTCGCTTGCATCGTAAATTTTAGGCATAAACGGAAGAATTCCGGTAGCGTCCTAGAGCTTGGCGAGTATAAAAATGGGAAGGACAGTTTTCGGAATTCTGCAGCGAAATTTTATCTGTTATATACGAAATTTCACTATTAGAATTCCATTTGCAAATGAAATTTTGTAAAATTTCAAACTTTGCTATCGGCGTAATTTCGTAAATTTGGAATTTTACTTGGCGAAATTTTACTCTAGTAAACGCCGCTAAAGTAAAACTCATGCTTAAAATGCCGACGTGCAGAGTTTAAATTTAGGTTTCCGCTTCGCTCGGCTTGTTTGCGTAATAAGTAAAATTTCAAACAAATATCGCATTGGCGCTTACCTTAATATGTACCGAGCGTTCGTTTAGGTTAAATTTTAAAATTTAGCGCCGAAAGCCTGCGTCCAAATCTAACAAAACCGCCGCAAGTTCGCTCAAATTTACGGCGGCATGTTTTAAAATTTGAGGCGCATTACGCCTCCAAAATCGCTCCGTTGCTAGCGTTTGTTACCAGTTTGCGATACATTCGCAGCCAGCGATACGGCAGCGGTTTTTCAAGCGGCTTAAATTTAGCCCTTCGCGCGGCGATCTCGGCTTCGCTTAGACGCACGTTGATCGCGTATGTATCCACGTCGATGTCGATGATGTCGCCATCCTCTAGCAATCCGATCATGCCGCCCTCGGCAGCCTCCGGGCTCACATGCCCGACGCTTAGCCCTCTAGTCGCACCGCTAAATCTGCCGTCCGTGATCAGCGCGACGTCCGCGCCTAGCCCTCGCCCCATGATTAGGCTCGTAGGGCTTAGCATCTCCTGCATACCAGGGCCTCCGCGCGGCCCTTCGTAGCGGATGACAACCACGTCGCCCTTGTTTACCTTGCCGCTTGAGATCCCCTCTATCGCCTCGTCTTGGCTGTTAAAGCACACGGCCTTGCCGCTAAATTTGCGCTCACCGATGATGCCCGCAGTCTTGATGACGCAGCCCTGCTCGGCTAAATTTCCAAACAAAACCGCCAGCCCGC
>NZ_CALHHX010000043.1 GCF_938030685.1 uncultured Campylobacter sp.
TCGTTTTGTAGATCTCCTTCGCTAACGGCTGCGTCTCGCGCTCGGCGAGCTCGCTTAGCTTCGCTGTCACGTCGTCAGGCAGCACCTTGCCCGTGTAGCCAACGAATTTTGCCATGACCTCGGTCATCTTTTGCACGGCTTTTTCTTTATCCATCGCTTCTCCTTTTAAATTTCATCCTCGAAAAACGGCTCGGGATTTTTAAGCAACCAAAGCACGAACAGGTATCTAAATTTACCCACATCTTCAGCATGCCAGCTCTTTCTTAGATCATAAAACATCTTATCAAGCGCGTCGTCATTTAGCTCATCTAGCCTATTGCCTAGCTTAAAATATTTTTTAATTTCGGCGGCGGCTTCATCGGTATAATCATCATCCCATAAAATCCAACTTCCATATTCCCCGTTGTAGTCCCAGTACCAGTATAAATTAGTAGCCGCATGTATCATTTTATACTGCACGCTATCTTTTTGCCTTAAGAATTTCATCCAAAAATCATAGGTAAATTTACTGTATTCTTGCGGATCATACTTTTCCATATCCGTTGGATACTCGGGCACATATAGATATTCTAATTTTTTGCCGAAGCGCCGCCAAACGTAAATTTGCGATTTTTCAGGTAGAAGATTGTATATATAGTTATACATTATTCCAAAATCGATATTAACAACTTCATCTGCCTGCCTTATATATTCCCGAGAGGTATAGTCCTGCTTGCCTACGATTATTAACTTTTGATGCAGTTTTAAATTTTTATATACATACCACATAAAATTTCTAAGCGGCGTCTCGCCCTTTTTATTTTTAGAGTTTATGTCGCCGCCTTGCACGATAATCCATTCGATTAAATTTGCGCCCATATACACATAGGGCGAGTTTGGGTCTTTTTTCTTGATATCTTTGTCTGCATGCAGCATATGCAGTATCGTGTTGCCGTCTTTGTCGGCCGCATTTATATCGTAAATTTCAAATATCGCCTTAATTTTCTCATCATCGCCGCTTTGCAAAATTTTATTAAAATTTTTGGGTAATCTTTTACGCCTAAAAATTTTTATCTTTCTATAGATCGCATGCTCATTACCGATGAGATTTTCAGATGCGTAAGCTAAAACACAGCCTATCGCGTAGCAGATAATATCCGTCCAATCGAACGTTCCGCCAAAAATTATCCGTAGCGAAGAATTTTGTATGCCTAAAATTTCAAGTACTTTAAAATATTGTGTAGTTTCGATAACTAGCGAGAGAGCAAAAGCCGCGAGCGCTAAAATCTTAGGCGGCAGCCTAAACGCGGCTCGTCCGAATGCGTAAAGCATAGCCGCGGCTAGCACATCGCCTAGATAGTAGCGTATGAAGCCGGCTTTGACGTAAATTGCGATAAAAATTTCAAATGCTAAAATAGCAATACCCGTCATCGCCCAGTTCATTCTAGCATCTCAACAATACTCACTTCTAGATGCGTCCATAGGCGGAAGTACTGCTTTTTTCGTATCCTCTCGCAACCTTGCCCCTTACAAATTTTATCTAAAATTTAGAGATGATTTATCAGGCTCGCGTTGTACGCGGCGCCGAATCCGTTGTCGATATTTACGACGCTCACGCCGTTTGCGCAGCTGTTTAGCATCGCTAGCAGCGCCGCTAGCCCGCCAAAGCTCGCGCCGTATCCCACGCTGGTGGGCACCGCGATCACGGGCACGCTCACGAGGCCCGCCAGTACGCTAGCTAGCGCGCCCTCCATGCCCGCCACCGCGATCACGACCTTTGCGCCGCGTATCTGCTCTAAATTTGCGATCAGCCTGTGCAGCCCCGCCACGCCCGCGTCGCTAAATTTGCGCGCGTCGTTGCCTAAAAATCGCGCCGTTTCGTACGCCTCCTCCACGACCGCGCCGTCGGCGGTGCCGGCAGATACTATCGCGATGTAGCTTTGCGTGAGCGCGGGTTCTTTAAATTTGACGCTGATGACGCGGCCGCGAGCGTTAAACTCCGCCTGCGGCAAGATTTCGCGCACTAGCTTAAAAACCCGCTCGTTCGTGCGCGTGATTAGGATATTTTGCCCTCTCGCGCCGATCGCACCAGCAATGCGTAAAATTTCATCATCCGTCTTGCCCTCGCCGTAGATCACCTCGCCCGCGCCGTTTCGCAGGGCGCGCTGAGTGTCGATCTTGGCGCAACCCGCGTCGCTAAAAGGAAAATCCCGTAAAAACTCTATCGCTTCGCGCTCGCTTTTCTCGCCCGATTTTACGGCTCGGATGAAATTTAAAGCCTCATCATTCGTCATTTAAAATCTCCCCGCGAAGCCCCTTTAAATCAAGCAAAATATCATACTCGCCAAGCGCGGCGATCTCGCGTACGACGGCGCTAAAATCTCCCGCGCAAAAGCGCCTCGTCTCGCTCGCTCCCATTTGCAGCTTAAAGGCTTTGCCGTCAAATCGCGCGCGAACGTTTAAAAATCCGTGCGAGATTAGCAGATTTTCGACTCGCTCCACGAGCGAAATTTCCTCCGCGGAAAACTCCCTGTCGTGCGGCAGGCGCGTCAGAAGGCACGCGTAGCTGGGTTTGTCCGCGGTCGGCAGTCCAAGTTCGCGGCTAAGCTCTCTAATCTCTGATTTTTTGAGGCCTTTAAGCGGCGAAAGCACGCCAAGCTCGTCTTTTGCTTTAAGCCCCGGGCGGTATTCGCCAAGGTCGTCTAAGTTCGTACCGTCGGCGACATTTGTAAAGCCTAGATGTTTTGCCAGCTCGATTAACCGTGTAAAAACCGCCTTTTTACAGACGTAGCAGCGATCTTGCGGATTATTTTTTACCGCTTCGGGCGCTTCTAGCTCTAAAATTTCGTGCCTGATGCCGTAAGTACGGGTAAATTCCATCGCCTCTTTTATCTCGCGCCCCGACATATAGGGCGATTTTAGCGTGATAGCTACCGCGCGCCGGCCTAGCGTATCGGCGGCAACGCGCAACAGTAGCGAGCTATCCACGCCGCCGCTAAACGCTACGGCTAAATTTTCCAGCTTTTTTATATCATTTTTTAGAATTTCTAGTTTCGTCATATTTTTTTAAAGTCTCGTTTCTAACCTCGCGGATCGTCGTTTGAAATCTCTGCGCGGCTTTTTTGCAGTCCTCGAATTCGGGCTTGATTTTTAAAATTTCGGGGTAATCTCGGGCTAAATTTTCGTCCGTTAAATTTTGTTCGGCGTTAAAACCGCAAACTCGGCCGCGCGAAATTTTAAGCCTTATTTTGCCGTATTTAGTCTCTACCTCGCAAAACTCGCGCGCAAGCTCCGTTTTCCTCACGACGCACTCTCTAACTCCGATCGCCGTCGTATGCGCGAAAATTAGCCCCTTTATCCGCGCGGCGTCCTGCTTGCGGCACAGCGCGTTTAGCTCAAAGCCCGCGCGCCCCTTTTTCATAAAAATAGAGCGGCTAAACACGTCTAGCGCGCCGTTTTCGCGCAGAAT
>NZ_CALHHX010000044.1 GCF_938030685.1 uncultured Campylobacter sp.
AGAAAGGATAGAAAATGAGAAAGTTTGAGGCACTAAAAACATATGCAGAGCTAGCTTGGGCGAGGTATATGGGATTGAACAATTAACAAGCTATGGTATAAAAAGACTACTATGCTATTTAGATTTAACTGAGGGCTAATTCAGATCAAACAGATCCAAATATTAAATTTGCAAATTTAAATTTACTAATTGTGTGAATTTGTAAAGTAAGTTTAAATTTGTAAATTTAATAAATTCAGTATCAAACGATACTGACCGAGTTTAAATTCGCAAGTTAAACTTTAAATTTGAAAGGAAAAATATGAAAAAATTATTTAAAATTTTATTTATAATATTTATTTTATTTACTTTGTGTCTTATTATTTCATTTGCTTATCAACTTTATAAAGACGACAAAAGGCATACTGCCGAATTAGAAGCTATGTTTGATAAATACGATAAAGTAAAATATTTGGAAAACAAGATAGATTTTAAAACAGCAACCGAGCATGAAAAAATTAATTTTCACATAAAAGATTTTCTACAAAAAATTCACTATTTAGACAATTATCCAGCAAAAGATATAAAAAAGATGAAAAATATCCATAGAGATATAAATGACTTTGCTGAAACAAGATTTTATTTTTGCAATGGAGACAAATACCCTGATGACAAATGCGAATTTTTCAAGCTTGATAAAAGATTAAATTTAGAATATTTACTAAATTTAGGTTCTAAAATTTGTAATGCCGACACACCTATACAAAACGCACAAGAGATAATTGATAATGATGAAATTTTAAAAATAGAACCTTTTTATCCGTTCAATGAAAAATACATTATTGATGAAAATGGTAAATTTTTGGAAAATTTCGTTTATATTGGCGAAAATAAGCATATACTTTTTTCAGATTTTGTATTTATAAATAAAAAAGTCTTAAAATATCACGATACAAAAAACGACATAGTCATTGTATCAAATATTATGTTTTCTTGGCTTTTAGCAAATGCTA
Organism: uncultured Campylobacter sp.; assembly: GCF_938030685.1. Classification (GTDB taxonomy): domain Bacteria; phylum Campylobacterota; class Campylobacteria; order Campylobacterales; family Campylobacteraceae; genus Campylobacter_B. Next base: position 993 of record NZ_CALHHX010000044.1, read on the forward strand.
TTGTCAATAACGAAATATCAGAATTTTGCGTTACCCATAATCTACTGACAACAAACAAAAAAAGATTTTTTGAAAAAACATATAGGAGAGAATATTATTTTAAATATATTCCTGCCAATAGACCTACACTCCAAAATATCGTTTTTAATGATTTTTCATATAATGGCGATTACTATTATAATGTGATTTTAGAGCAATACCAAACTTTAAAAAACAACAATTTCAATAAAAATCTAAATTTACAAGGAGACGGCAATGCCAACAATTAAAGAAGCACAGCTTGATTTAAACAACAGAGATTATGCTTTGGAAGTTTTGAGTTACTATACTTTTGGTGAAGTTTTAAATTTGCGCCAAGCTATGGTAAAAGATAAAGTTTTACAAACAATGGTTCAAAACTACATTGCTTCAGATAAAGCCAAACAAAATGAGATAATAAACGACATAATCTATCGTTGGGCTAACTCAGACCAAATAGATCCAAATATCAAATTTGTAAATTTAAATTTACTTGTTGCTTGAATTTAAAAGCAATAGCAAGTTTAAATTTGTGAATTCATAAAATTCAGTATCAGTGGTACTGACCGAGATTGAATTTGCTAGGAAATTTTATAAAAAGGATTGATTTGAATAACGATATAAAGCAACGAGCCGAGCAGTTAAGAAAAAATGCAGAAGCAAAAATACAACAAGCCCAAATCAAAGAGCGAAAATATCAACAATGGCTTGAAAATCAAAAACAAAACAATCCGAATTTTAGGGATTATGATGAAAATCCTTTGATTATTCAAAGTTATGAAGAGTTTTTCGTTTTAACATTGCTTGTTTCATCTTTTCTTTTTGCTTGTATACTTGCTGGGATACTAAATGAACTGCGTTGGAGAGAAGTGCCGCAAGAGTTGCTTTGGTTAAGTTTGATACCTATGAGTTATATTATCATCGTCGCAATTTTTCAAAAATTCAAATTTAAAAACCATAAAATCAAATTTACAAACCACTATATAGAATTTTATGATTACAGAAAATTAAAACGACAATGTAAAATTGCGATAGATGAATTAGCTAGACCTTTTTTTACTCAATGCACAATAAAAAAATCCAAATTTGATATATTGTTTAATTTATTTATGGTTCTAGTGATAAGTTTAACATTTTTATCAGCTGGAATTTTGGAAACAATGTATTTTTTGATTTCATTTTATCTTGCAAATTTGATACTAAAATTTCTTTTTTATATATTTGCAAGTAAAAGCTTGAAAAATTTTAAAATATTTCCATTTATACAGGTTGATAAACCACACAGCACCGTGCCTATGTATGGTGCATTATTATCGGCTAGATATTATTTAGTCTATTTGTATAACGATGAAATTTATAAAGAAGTTAAAAAATATTTTTTGCAACAAGGTATAAACATAGATAATTTACCGAAAAGGTATTCAATTTTTTAGTAACAAAATTTAATAAAACCAAAAAATAGGGAAAATTTTGATAGATGGTGCGACCGACGAGATTTGAAATTTTACTACGCATTTAAATTTATATTAAATTTATTTGTGTATAATTACACAATAAGGTTTAAAGATGAGCAAAGACGATAAATTAATCAAGGATTTGGAAAATAATCCTAAAAACGTAAGGTTTGAGACTCTAGAAAAAATTTTACTTAGCAGAGGTTTTACTTTGCAAAGCATTAAAGGTTCTCACCATAATTTTGTCAGAAATGGCTATTTGGTAACTTTGCCTAAACATAAGCCTATGAAAATTTTTTATGTTAAACTTGTGCTAAAATCTATAGAGGAGCAGAAATGAAAAAGGATTTAAACTATTATCTAAATTTGCCTTATAAAATCGAGCTTAGAAAGATAGCGGACGATGAAGGCGGTGGCTGGGGTGCATTTATGCCTGAATTTAAAGGTTATGCTTTGTTTTGGGGCGACGGCGATACAAAAGAGGAAGCATTAAACTATCTTGATGCCGCTTTTAAATCTACGCTTGAGAGTATGCTAGAGCATAATGATTTTATTCCCGAGCCTACTTCTGATAAGAAAATTCGTGTAAATGTAAGCCTTTCGCAATCTTTGCTTAATGCTATCGACAAGGTAACTAATAATAGATCACAATTTTTAAGCGAGGCTGCGAATTTGAAGCTTAATGGGATTTAGTAGATTTTTCTATAATGTTGTAGTGCGACATTAAAGAATTCTATTTCGTTATTGATTTGCTTTAGGTATTCGCGTATTTCTTTATTTTTGTAAGGATTTGATATTACGAAAATTTTTCTTATGCTTTTTCGTCTTAGTTTGATGTAGTTTTTTTGTTCGTATTCTCTGCAATTATATACAAATTTTTTAACGCTATTCAGATCTGCTTGCTTTTTCCAGTTTTTGCATTGAACTAATACTACTTCAATTCCCTTATAGCATATTAAGTCGATGCCCTCGTCATAAAAACCTTCGTTTATTCCTTTATAGTATACTTTATAACCGTGTTCTTTGAATAATCTACCTATATAAAATTCATATTCGTCGCCTTTTTCTTTATTCGTTTGTTCTCGATAATAATTTCTATATTTTGGCTTCCAATCTTTTTTATATTGAAAATTTTGGTCTACTTCTGGATATTGGTTAGAGATTAAAGAAAGCAGTAAAAGTAGTATTATTACTATAAGAAAAATTATGAAAAGCCACATTTTATTTTTCCAATTGCTTTTTTAATACTCTAGCTTTTATATCGCTTAGGTAAAATTCTTTTTCTAATTCGTTTAGGCTTCTAAATAGTTTTATTATTTCTTGTTCTGCTTTGCTAAAATTATTTGAATTTTCATTTTTAAAATTCATTACTATATTGTATAAATTTGGTTTTTCTTTTTTCCAATTATAAAGTGTGGGTGTCGTGATATTTATATATTCGCAAATTTCTCGTATTGTCAAAATTTTTCCTTTTTTCTATTGACAATGTCTAAATTATTTTGTATAATGTGTTTAAATATTTTAGACATATAAACAGAATGTTTAATATATTTTAAAAGTCCAAAAATATTTTAGCTTATTTTTGCTAAATATTTGCGAAATTCTTTTTAGAGTTTCAGACCCGGGCACGTCTTTAAACTGCTTGGGGGTGGTTATAAGCTCCGCCCCCGTTAAAACCAAAAGCTTGATGAAATTTTCCTTAAAGGAGCTTTATTATGATTACTTACTTAATCGGGCTTGTTGACGAAGTTCGCCCCGTCAAGAATACAAATCGCCAAACTGGTGAAATTACTCAAACGCTTGAAGTTACCGTTACTTATTCCTCTCACGATCTTGAGGGATACAAGGTCAAAGATACTGAAATTTTGCGTTTACCTATTACGGAGCGTGAAAAATGGCAAGGTTTCAAGGATAAATTTGTCGGAATTCCTTATCGCTTTATCTCTGCCGGGCAACGCGGGAATTTTCTTATTGTTGCCGATGATATCCAGATAGAAACTTTCGACAAGTCGCCTTTTGCGGCTTCTGCTGTTCCTGCGGCTGCTGTTTCTAAAAAATAGGACTTTTACGAGGTTCTGACCTAGGCAAGTCAAAAAACTACTAGGGCGGTTGGGTTTTCACTTCCTTTTCCGCCCGCACTATAAACCTAAAAAATACATAAAAGCTTCGCTTATGAGTTTTTATGTGTCTTTTAGGCGCAAATTTTAAAAAAGGAGCTTGTTATGGGATTTGCAAGTAAATTTAAAGGGTTTTTGCAAACTTCAAAAGCTAAGGTTTTAGGTGTCGTTGCTGCTGCTTCGATTGTTTGCGTGGATACCGCTTCCGCGGACGTTACGTTTTCCAAGGACAATGGATTTACTGGAACGTTTGATCTTACGTATTTCTACTCTGCTATCGGCATTATCGTTACCGCGATTGCTATCGTTGCCGCTATCGGTTTAGCTTTGCGTCAGTTCCGCAAAATTTAGCGTCTTTGCTCCTACCTCCCGTGTGTTCGGGAGGTATGTTTTTGAATAGAAAAAAAGGTGTCGTATGGTTTCGTTCGATTTGTCCGCGCTAGTTCTAGCTTGTCAGACGTTGCTTGGCGTTTTCGTCGTTGCGCTTTTCGTTGTCAAAGCTGCTCTAGTCGGAATAGAAGCTTTGCGGAGAGTATAGAATGCTTACGATACGATCGGTAGATGTTGGGCTTAGTGACGAAATGCTAAACGTGCTATTTGCTGCGACTGCTATTACGCTTGGCTCTTTGATATTGTTGTTTATTGTATTGACGATTAGCAAAATTTCTGGTTGATAGTATGAATTCTGTTTTGAATATTACGGGCGTTGCGAGTTTTGATTTATTTTTTAGTATTTTTGTTTATGTGATTATCTCTATCGTGCCCGTAATGCTTGCCGTTTCTGTTTTGATGATTAAATTTTTTAAATGATGTCTGAAGTTTCTTTTTTAGCTTGATGCGCGCTTTTCATTTCGTCTTACGAAATGAAATTTAGCGCACGCATCAAGCCCACGCCTCCAAGGCGTGTATCGCGTAGCGTTTGGTGTCTGTCTAGCCGCTTTTATTCATCTGAAAGGAAGTGAAATGCTTAAATTTAAAGCTCTCTTATTATTGTCGCTTTCGTTTTGCTGCCTTTTTGCCGATGATAATCCCCTTGTTCCATTTAAAAATGCTTTCGATTATTTTTCTACTGCCGAGCCCGATATTCCATCTACTAGCCGTTTTTATGAGCCTACTTCCGATAAGGTTTCTCCCGCTACTTTTAGTTTTCTAAAATCTGATAATGGTCTTGCCTATTATGACGTTGGCAGCGGTATATATAAACTATCTGACCCCGTAAAAAAAATGATATATACAAATGATGATCGTAAAGATGTCCCTCGTTTTAGTTTTGTTTCTGGCAACTCTTTTTATTCTTATGAGTATGCTTTACCTGCTGTTTATACTTTTAAAAATGGCGTCGATTATTACACACTCGATAAAAGTAAAGTTCCTGGCAATGTTAGCTTTGATACTTTTAAAAGCGCTGTTTATACCAGTTATTCTATTGTTTCTACTCTTAAATCTTGTCCTGAGGGAAGTAATTTTAATACCTCTACCGAGCAGTGCCAGGTTTGTTTTCAAGGTGAAGTTTGGGACAAATCACAAAATAAGTGCATAACTGGTTGTCCTGCGGGTAAAATTTATGATCCTGGTCGTAAAACTTGCGATGAAATTATTTGTGCTGCTCCCGAGGTTTTGGACAAGCTAACTAATACCTGCAAGCCTTGCTCTGAAAATACTCAATATGATTCTGAAACAAAATCTTGCGTATGCAAAAGTGGCACTTTCAATTTTGAAAATCGATGTGTTTCTACTTGCGCTGATTTTGAGATATTGCAGCAGCGTTTTTCTTGCCTTTGCTCTCACGGTGACGGCGATAAGAAAATTAAAGTTACTCAATCTAGCGGTAAAATTTCGGGTAAATTTGAGGGATTTTACGATAAGGGTGATACTATTGTCGGTGTAAATCAAACACCCGATACTATTGTTGCAAATTATGCCTGCGTCGCAAAATGTACCGTTGGTATTATTCGTGTTGCTCCGAATGAGGCTGGAAATGCTATGTGTTCTGGTTTAAATCTTGATGATTTTACTCAGATCGATTTAGATACCTTAGACAAGAGCGCATCAAATCCTGATAGTGCTAAGACCGATAAAGAAAAAGAGGAAGATAAAAATAAGGACAAGGATAAAGATAAAGGCGGCGGTTCTGGTAAAGGCGATGGTAAGGGTGATGGTTCTACTACCGGTGATGATAATTCAAAGGGTTCTAGTGGCAATATCACTATAGGGGATAATAACAAAACTAAAAACCCTGATAAGCCGGGCTCTAATAATTCCAAAGATGATCCCAATAATAATGGTAAGGGCAAGGACAATGGTAGTAAAGGCGATAAGGGTCATAGTGGTAGCGGTAATAACAATAGTAGTTCTGGTATTTCTAATGTTGATTTAGGTATTGGCGATATCGATAATACGGATTATTTTGCTGAGTTCGATGATATTATTAGTAAGGGTGATTCTATTATGAATGATTTTAAAGAGTTATCTAATTTTTTATCTACCGGTAATGCTATAGCAAAACTTAATAGTCCTTCTGTTCCTAAATCTTGCCCTGTTACTCGTAAATTTAGCGGTACTAATATTAAGACTATAAATGTTACTTGGGATTTATGTGCGATTTTAGCGCCTATGCGTGATCCGTTATATTTTATGTTTTATTTAGCCTTTTTTGTTTCTTTTGCCTGGTGTGCTTATAAAATTTTATTAAATACTTTTAAGGGAGTTTGATTTATGCCTGCTTTTATTGGTTTTCTTTTGGGTGGTTTTGCTGATGGTTTAATAAAATTTTTTAATTTATTTTCTAAGAATTGGACTATTTCTAAAGTTCGCGTCTACTTTGTTGTTTATTGGGGACTTTTTCTTTCCTTTCTTGCTTTAGTTTATAAGCTTATTTCTAATGTTATGTCTTTTACTAATAGTGCTATTAATGAGGTAAATAATGCCATAGTTAATCCAAATGGCGAGCTTTTGAATGTTGCTTTCGCAGTTTTAAAAACTATCGGCTTTTTTGAGGCTCTTGCCTCTACTTTTAATAATTTTGTTCCGTTTCTTGGTATGGTTTTAGAGCTTTATATCGCTAAAATTTCTGTTCAGAAAGCTTGGCAATCTTATTTAGCTTCTTATCATATTGCTACTTTATATACCACTAACTCTGCCTCTAAAAACGGCAAAAGGTTCTTTAAGAAATGAGCTTAACGTATATCGTCGGCAATCCTGGTTCTGGTAAAACTTATTTCGCTGTTAATAAGCTATATGAATGTTTTATCAGTGATACTAAAACCAATAAGAAAAATTATCGGTTTGCTTATACAAATATTAATGAATTTGATTTTTCTAAGTCAGATAAAATTAAGAAACTTGATATCGATGAATTTAAATCTAATCTTTCCGTTCTTTATTCTTACTATAAGTCTAAAGTAACCGATAGTGAGCTTATAAAATATGCAAAGGAGCTAAATTTATGTAATGTTTTAATCGTTATCGATGAATGTCATTCAACTATTTTTAGTCAGAAAGGCGATAAGGTCTTGATTTGGTGGCTTACTTACCATCGTCATCTTTATCAAGATATTTATCTTATTACCCAAAATTTAAGCCTCGTCGATAGTGCTTATAAAAAGATTGCAGAATTTTTTTATAAAGCTGTTGACGGCTCTAAACGTCTTTTTTCCAGTCGTTTACGGTATGTATTGTTTAACAGCCCTACAATGTATCAAAAGCGTGATATAGTCGTCGGCGGCGGTGTAAGTCTTAAATTTAACCCTGAAATTTATAAACTTTACCATAGTGGTGATGAAACGAAACATAAAAGTCTTATTAAGTATTATTTTTTAGTATCTTTTTTTCTTATTTTTTTAATTGTTGTATTATTTTTATTTTTCAAAGATTATTTTAGTACTAGCGATAAAAGCGCTCGTAAAGTTAGTTCGATTTCTACTTCCCCTGTTGTTGTTAATCAAATTTATGCAAATACTGGGGTTTCGGTTGATAAAAATGTTTCTATGGCTCAAATTCAGTATTCATATTTTATAAGGTGCATATACACTGATTGCGTGATAGATGGTTATGCTCCTTTCACTTATAAATACTTTTCGCTTATGATCTCTCAAGTTGAGCCTATTTATATCGAATACAAAAGCGATACTAAAGGCTTTTTAGAAATTTATGCTTATTTTGATAAGCCTATTTTTGAAAATTTAAAAAAGGAAGTGAAAAATGAAAAGGATTCTTTTAGCACTAGTTCTGTCGTTAAATCTGCTTTTAGCAAGTGAGGTTAAGTTAAATTTATTAGAATTTGCTAATCTCGCTAGCGTAAATTCAAACATCGATATTCTTATATCTGACGATATTAATCCTAATGATTTCTATTTTTACACCAATAAACAAACTAAAATTTCTATATCTCTTTTTCGTAAAGCGATAGAAGTTAAAGGTTTAAGACTCGTGCGAAATAGTGATTTTTACTACGTAGAAAATAAAGCTTTTGATAATAACGGCACTTTAACCCCTAAAGCTAAGCTTCGCTATTTGGAGCTTAAGAATAATACCTTTGACGATGTATCCAAGATTATTAAATCGACTACTGATTCAAACGATTTAAACTCCACTGCTTCTAATGTAGAATATATAAAATCTACTAATTCTGTTGTTTTTAAGGCTAATGACGATGATTATAACGATATTATTGACTTCGCGCAGCGCTCTGATAAAAGGCTCGAGCAGGTAAATTTTAAGCTTACTATTTTAGAAACTAATCTCAATAATGCCGAAAATATAGGCACAAATCTAAATTCTCTTGCCGATGTCGTAACTCGCGCTGATTTTAATTATTTTGTAAATCTTATTACTATGCCTTACACTGCCGAAACCAACGTTGTCAGAGATAAGAAAAAAGGATTTTATGGAGTTTTAAATTTACTTGTTAAAAATGATGTTACTTCCGTTAAGCAATCGCCTTATTTAGTTGCCAAAAATGGCACTCCCGTTTATTTCTCATCTGTTAGGAATATTCCTTATCTTAAAAATACTTCTACCTATTCTAATGCTTCTACTACCACGCAAAACACTTATGATTATCGCGATGTAGGCTTAAAAGTTTCTATTACTCCAACTATATTAAAAGACCATATTGATTTTGATTTAGATCTTGTCGTTGAGGACATTTTAGATGAAACAACTTTGACGCCTCAAACGTCCAAAAAAGAGCTAAAATCAAGTTATTCAATTAACAAAGGTGAAATTTTAGTATTAAGTGGAATCAATAAAGAAACAGCTTATGAGTATCGCAATGGTATTCCGCTTTTAAAAGATATCCCGATTATTCAGTATTTGTTTTCAATCAAACAAAAGGTTATCCAGAAGTCCGTTATTACGCTTACAATAGAAGCGTTTTGATGAGGCAGTTGCGCGCCTAGCGAGGCGCCCCGCGCCGAGCGAAGGCGTGCCACTTGACTAAATATAATAGATATGTGTTGTTTTCATATTTTAGGGATTTTGATAATGTATGGTATAACAAAACAAGATAAAATTTTTCTTTCGGAGCGTCTAAAGCTTCAGCAGAAATTTCTCGATGAGAATTTCGTTTCGTTTGATGATGTCGCCTTGCCGTTGTCGTCGTTCTATTTTAGCTCTTGGCATAACCCTGCGCGTTATATCGCGGAGCTTAATAATCGTGTTTCGTCTATGGAGCAATATGCCTCTGATCGTAATTTAGAGCCTATATTTTGCGTTTTTACGCTTCCTAGCGCCTATCATTGCAAGAGGTCTATAAAGCTTAAAAATGGTGGATATAGGCTTGTGCGTAATGAAAATTTTATCGATGATGAGGAACATAGCGTTTGCGCGGGAGCTCATCGGCTTCAGTTGCTTATTCGTAGTATTATGAATTCTGTCGTGGTTCGTGAAATTCCCGTCGAGGATAGATGCTATATTACTACCAAAGAGCCTCATAAAGATGGCACTTGTCATTTAAATTTGCTTTTTTTTGTTCCTATTGAATTTAAGGAGCGTGTAATACATATTATAAAGAAACGCTTTATTTCTGATGAAAATAGGATTGAAACGAATATTCGCAACGCTACCGGGTATATTATGAAATATATTTTTAAGACTTTGGACGATCTGCGAGATAATCCGTCTATCGAAAATTTAAGCGACATTTCATTTTGGTATTTAAAGCATCGTATTCGTCGTGTTACTATGTCAAAGACTTTTATTAGTCTTGAGATTTTTCGTAAGGTTGGCGGTAAATTTAGCCTTATTGAGCTTACTAAAAATTATAGTTTGGGTTTGCTTACGGTTCTTTGTGATACCGAAAGCAAAAAGCCTGTTTTAATTTATGATAGCGATTTCGGGGATTTATGGGTTAAGAAAAAGACACAAGTTTTTTATCCTTGCGGTAAAATCCAATCTCACGAGCTTAAATCCATTCAAAGTTTCTATAATAGCGGTATTAAGCCAGTTTATTATAATCCATACAAGATATTCCGTACCGCTTGGAAAGATATGAGCGACGAGCGTTTAAAATTATACTGGCGCGACAATCAAAACGAAATGACCGATGATATTTTAAGCGTTCAAGATTACGCTATGCTTGAGAATGAGATGATTGAGCGTGGGTTTCTGCAGAGATATAAAAATCATATCAGATATTTTACCGAGCACGCTTTAGAGGATATCAGGGAGCTAGAATTCAAGTATTCCAATAACGGCGTTATGCCGTATCCGTTTTAAAAGAGTAAGTGATGAAATTTAAATATTTTGCTGATCTATTTTTGCAAATAGGCTCTAATAGCTGGAAACCCTCTACTATCTTTAAGTATGAAAGTATCGTTACTAAAAGGCTAAATTTTTTATACGATAGAGAGATTGAGAGTATTAAGGCTAGCGAGCTTAAGCTATGGTTTTCTCAGATGAATAAGGAAGTGAGTGCCAAAACTCTAAGGGATTATAAAAGCTGCTTAAATCAAATTTTTCAGCTTGCTAAGTATGATGAGTTTATTAGAAATAATCCGATTGATTATATACGGAATTTTAACCTTGTCAAGCCTAAAATTCAGCCTTTTACCGATACTGAAGTTAATCGTATTTTAGAAGCTTCAAAGGCTTATAGTTCAAAGTTTCAAATGTTTTTAAAAATTGGCTTTTACACAGGTATGCGCACGGGCGAAATTCTAGCTCTTAAAAAGGAAAATATCGATTTTAAGAAAAAGCTTATAAACGTTGAGCTTTCTAGGTCAAAATTCGGCGAGAATAGTCCTAAAACTGCAGGTAGTATAAGGCAAGTGCCTATAGTCGATGCTTTATATTATGATTTATGGTGCTATTGTCGTCTCACTTTTACTGCTTACCTATTTGTCAATCAATATTGCGAGCCTTATAACACCGATTTTTCATTTACTCGCTATTGTTGGAAGCCTTTACTTAAGTCTTTGGGAATTCCGTATCGTAAGCTATATGTTATGCGCCATACATATGCGACTAATATTCTAAAAAACACTGATATTAGTCCTTATGAGCTTTCAAGGCTTTTGGGTCATAGTAGCACGGAGATGGTTTTTAATCGTTACGTTAAATTTATTGAAAATCAAAAAGATGAGTTTAAGAGAGATGTTAAAATTTACTAATGATTTTTTATCCCCGGGCTCTTATATTAAAAGAGACTTAAAGTAGATAAAATTTCGTGGTGCGACCGACGAGATTTGAACTCGTACACCTTGCGGCACTACCCCCTCAAGATAGCGTGTCTACCAATTCCACCACGGTCGCATAAATTTTAAAGCTTGATCTTAAGCCTTGAGTTATATAAGTTTAAAGCCCGATTTCTCGGGCTTAGAATTAATTTGCAGCAGCCTTTAAACCCGCTGTCAAAAAAGGATTTACGAAAAGCAAGATAAATGAAATAACTAATGCATAGATAACCTGCGCTTCGATCATCGCTAGCGAAATATACATCGTAGTCGATAATTTGCTAGCTACGCTTGGATTTCTAGCGATGCCGTTAAGCGTCGCACTAGCGGCATTTCCCATACCTAATGCGCCACCCAAAGCGGCTAGACCTAAAACGACTGCAACGGTAATTGCAGAAAAAGAAACGATCTGAGTGTAAGCGCTTAGCTGCTCGCTAGCGAAAGCTGCACCGCAAAGTGCGAATAACAATACAAGAACTTTTTTCATAAAAGTCTCCATAAATAAATTTTAAAACGAGTTTCGGCTCAATACCCCCTACTCCAACGTTTTAAGTGTGAAATATTATTAAAATTTTGCTTTTGATTTGTTTAATCTGGCGGAATTTGCGTTAAATTTAACAAATCCCGCCGTACACGCCAACATCTTAACGTTTAGCGTCCAGATATGTATTTAGCGCCGCAACGTAGGCCTTTGCAGACGCCAGCATCGTATCTACGTCAAGTCCTCTGCCGATGATGGCGCCCTCGCCCGCAAATTCCACCTTAACGGTTACTTTCGCCAGCGCGTCTTTGCCCTGTGAGACCGCTTTTACTTGGTATTCTTTCAAGCTACCACTGATGCCGCTGATACGATCTATCGCTTTAAATATCGCATCCACGCCGCCGTTTCCAAGCGCGCTGTCGCTTAAAATTTCATCCTTATACCTTAGCGTAAGTGCGGTGCTAGCGTGTCCTTTGTTGCAGCTATTGGAGCTTAAAACTAGCACTTCATAGGTCTTTTTGGCTCCCACGAACTCGTCGTTTACAAGCTCTCTAATATCCTCGTCGAAAACGTCCTTTTTGCTATCGGCGAGCGCTTTAAATTTATTAAACGCGATCTCAATCTGCTCGTTACTAAGCTCATATCCCAAAGATACCAGCTTGTCCTTGAAGGCGTGACGGCCGCTGTGCTTGCCCAGCACGAGCGAGTTTTTATCAAGCCCGATATCCTCGGCATGCATTATCTCGTAGGTTTCTTTGTGCTTTAGCACGCCGTCTTGGTGGATGCCGCTTTCATGCGCGAAGGCGTTTTTGCCCACGATCGCTTTATTGGGTTGCGGCTCGATGCCGGTAATGCTCGCGACCAAGCGGCTGGATGGATAAATTTCTTTCAAATTTATATCGGTATAAAGCGGCGCAAATTTATCTGTGCGCGTCTTGATCGCCATTACGATCTCTTCTAGCGCCGCGTTGCCCGCGCGCTCGCCGATACCGTTTATCGTGCATTCGACCTGTCTGGCTCCCGCCAAGATAGCGGCTAAGGAATTTACGGTAGCCATTCCCAAGTCGTTGTGGTTGTGCACCGAAACTACGGCGCGCTCGCCGATAAGCTTAACGAGTTCGCCTATTCGAGCGGTGATCTCGTCCGGATAGAGATAGCCCACCGTATCGGGGATATTTATGGTGGAGGCTCCTGCGCTTATCGCGGCGTCACAGATCTCTTTTAAAAAACCCATATCGCTTCTGCACGCATCCTCGCAGCTAAACTCCACGTCATCGCATAGGCTTTTTGCGTATTGCACAGACTCTACGGCGCGCTTTATGACCTCTTGCGGCTGCATTTTGAGTTTAAATTCCATATGGATAGGGCTTGTGGCGATGAAGGTGTGGATACGCCCAAGCTTCGCGCCCTTTACCGCTTCGCCGGCGGCTTTGATATCTTTTTCTAAAGCGCGCGCAAGCGAACAGACGCGAGCCTTGCTAACGGCGCCGGCGATCTTTTCTATCGCGTCAAAATCGCCTAGGCTCGCCGCCGCAAAGCCAGCCTCGATAACATCTACGCCCAGCTTTTCAAGCTGCAACGCAAGATGGATCTTTTCGTCCGTATTCATCGACGCTCCGGGGCTTTGCTCGCCGTCACGAAGCGTCGTATCGAAGATTATGATTTTATTTTTGTCCATTACTTGTCCTTTCAAATCGTTAAAATTTGGCAAAATTATAGCCGCGCAAGCTTAAAACAATCGCGGCGATAAACATATTTGAGATTATTTCGCCGTTTCCTCGGGTTTGTCTTTTTTATGAAATTTAGCCGCGCTTAAATTTAAAGCTCCGCGAACCAAACCGTAAACGATATAAACCAAAGTGAGCACCGCCGGAAATTCCAGCCTGAAAAGATATAAAAGCGAGAAAAATACGACGATTAGAAGCACTAAAATTTTAATCGCGTTGGGGCGCTTTAGGCTGATCTTTTTAAAGCTTGGAAAGCGGATGTTGCTGACCATTAAAAACGATAGCGCCGCCATTGCGATGATCAAAAATACGCCAAACCCTTTGGAAAGCTCATATTTTAGATAAATTCCGATCCAAAACGCCATCGTAATCGCAGCCGTCGGAATCGGCAGCCCGATAAAAACGCTAGGCTCGTAGGTGCCCGTAGTGACGTTGAATCGCGCCAGCCTTATCGCGCCGAAAACCACGTAAAGTGCTGCTACGAGCGAGCCGACCTTACCGTAATCGTGCCCGACCGCGCAGTAAAACAGCAGCGCCGGCGCTACGCCGAAAGCCACGATATCCGCAAGGCTATCGAATTCCACGCCGAATTTCGACGTAGCATGTGTTAGCCTCGCTACGCGGCCGTCAAGCCCGTCGCAGATCAAGGATAAAATGATATAAAAGATCGCGGCGCTGAAGTTGCCTTTGATCGTAGAAATTATGCTGATGACCGCTAAAAATGCACTTGCCGCCGTGAAAAAATTCGGCAATATGTAGATTAATTTTCCCTTTTCCTCTTCCATCTCTTACTCTTTAAATTTTATTTTCATACCGCTTTTCGTTCGGTACCGCGGATCGCGCGCAAAACACTTTGGCGCAACCTTCTTAAAATTTAGCGCTAAGTTATTGCCCTGCGCGAGGCTTTAAATTTAAGCCTCGCTCTTTGCGCTTTCGATATCGTCGTTAGCGCCTAAATTTCGCACCAGACGGGTAGGCATGCCGTTATCTTTTTCAAATTTAGAGATGATCTCTACGATCTGCTCTCCAGAGACCGTCTCCTTCTCATACAGCGCCTTTACCATCTCCTCGATCGCCGGAGCGTAGGTCCTTAGCGTCTCTTTTACCGCCGCATAGCGCTCATCCAGCGTCTTGCGGACATATTCGTCGATCTTAACCGCCGTTACCTCGCTGTAATCCTTGATGCTCTGTCCGCCGTTTAGGAAGGAATACTGCTGCTTTTCTAACACCGCAAGCCCGAGCGCATCGGTCATTCCGACCTGAGTAGCCATAAATTTAAGCATATCGGTAGCGCGCTGTAGGTCGTTGCCCGCGCCGTCGGTGATCTCGCCTAAAAACACATCCTCCGCCGCGCGCCCCGCCAAAAACGTATCGATCTCGGCAAAAATTTCATGGCGCTGGTGTAGGTATCTATTTTCAAACGGAGAATTTAGCGTATATCCCGCGGCACTTAATCCGCGCGGCACGATAGTTACCTTCGATACCGGCATCGCGCCTTTGGTAAGCTCGGCGATGAGTGCATGGCCGCTTTCGTGGTAGGCGACGATTCGCTTTTCGATAGGGCTTACGCGGCGCGATTTTTTAGCCAGTCCGATACCGACGCGCTCGATCGCTTCGAGCAGGTCTTTTTGCTCGACCTCCGCCTTTGCCTCGCGACCCGCTAAAAGCGCGGCTTCGTTGATGATATTTGCAAGATCGGCTCCCGCAAAGCCAACGGTAAGGCGCGCGATCTCTTCAATATCGATATCACGAGCAAATTTAACGTCGCGCATATGCACTTTTAAAATCGCCATTCTGCCGTCAAAATCAGGTCTATCGACTAGAACCTGCCTATCGAATCTGCCCGGACGTAGAAGCGCCGCATCCAGCGTCTCCGGGCGGTTGGTAGCCGCAAGGACGATTACCGGGCTTGATTCCGAGCCGAAGCCGTCCATCTCTGCAAGCAGCTGATTTAGCGTCTGCTCGCGCTCGTCGTTGCCTCCGCCGATACCGCCTGCGGTTCTGCTTTTGCCGATCGCGTCGATCTCGTCTATAAAAACGATCGCCGGAGCCTGTTTTTTAGCGTTATCAAATAGATCGCGCACCCTACTGGCGCCCACGCCTACGAACATCTCTATGAAGCTTGAACCCGATACCGAAAAAAACGGCACGTCCGCTTCGCCCGCAACAGCTTTGGCTAGCAGCGTTTTACCCGTGCCGGGAGGCCCAACCAAAAGCACGCCTTTTGGAATTTTAGCCCCGAGGCTAATGTATCGCTCCGGATTTTTTAAGAAATCTACGATCTCCTTAACCTCCTCTTTCGCCTCTTCGACGCCCGCGACATCGCTAAATTTAACCTTCGGCTTTTCGGCGCTTACCAGGTTTTTAGAGCTTCCGATGCCGAGCACGCCGCCGCCCATATTGCGCTGCATACGATTGGCTAAAAACATCCAAATTCCAAAGAAAATCACGAGCGGCAAGACCCAGCTAAAGAGCAGATCGGTCAAAAAGTTGCTCTCGTTATACGCGCCGTATGGAATTTTGCGCGATTCTAAAATTTGAACTAGCTCGGGATCATCCACGCGCTTGGCGGTGTAGATTACATTGCCGACTTGCGCTTTAATCGTGGAACTTCCGATGGAAACCATGCTTACTTGGGAATTTTTTATCTGCGATTTTAGCTCGGAGTAAGTTACGTTTCTACTCTCGCCCGAGACGGAGCCCAGCACTCCACCGCTATCAAATCCGCCGCTTGGGGATATCGCTTTAAACACGACTATTAAAATAAGCGCAAAAATAATAAAAACGCCGATCGGATTTTTATTAAAAAAATTGTTTCCGCCACCGTTTTGAGGGGGTTGATTATTTGGGTTGTTATTCATATTTTCCTTTCATAAACGAAGCTAAGCCATTCGTTTTGCTTTTTCATATGCACGAAATTTAGATCCGAAAAGGCTTGCTCGATCCTATCTTTATATTTTTCTAAAATTCCCGACAGCACGAGCTTGCCGCCAGGTTTTAGCGCTTTTTTTAGATCCGCGCTTAGGATCAAAATCACGTCGGCGATTATATTTGCGACGATTAGATCAAACTGCGGCTGCGCGGTTGCGCTTAAACTTTGCTCCTTTAAGCTTGAAACGCTGCCGAGCCAAATTTTATCGATCTGCACGCCGTTTTTCTCGGCATTTTGCTGCGTAGCGGCCACCGCCTGCTCGTCGGTATCGCAGGCGCTTACTTTTGCGCCCAGTTTTTTCATCGCGATACTTAAAATTCCGCTACCGCAGCCCACGTCAAGCGCGCTCATGCCCGCGCGAGCAAGCTCGCTAAGCAGCGCCAGACACATATTGGTGCTTTCGTGATGACCCGAGCCGAACGCCAGCGCAGGATCGATCAGCAGATCGATTAGCGCGGGATTTTGCGATCTTTCGCACCAGCTCGGACGGACGTAAAATTTACCGACCGCTACGGGCGCGACGCCTTTTTTGTATTCGTCTAGCCAATCTTTATTTTGCTTTTTTGAAATTTCGATCTGCAGATCGGCGTCTAAATTAAGAGATCGCGCGAGCGCCTTTTTAAACTCTTCAAACGCAAATTTTAAATTTTGCAGATCCTCTTCGTCGCGGATTATGAAGCGATCGCCGCGCTCTTCGACGCAGGTAACGCCGAGCTCAAACGCAAAGCCCTTAAAAAGCTCGCTTGCATTCGCGCTTTTTACGATCATCTCATAAAAAAAATCTTTCATCGCCTCACATCGCCTTTAAATTTTAAAATTTGCATATTACTAAAATTTAGTTCAAACTTTGCTTACGCTCGGGCGTTTTTATAGAGCTTCAAACGCCTTTTTAAGATCGAGCGTGCCCTCGTAATATGCCTTACCGACGATAACGCCCGCGATGAGCTCTGCGTTTTTAAGCGCGATTATGTCGTTCATATCTTTCACGCCACCGCTTGCGATAGTGTCGATGCCGCAAGCTTTCGCGATAGAGCGGCTAAATTCTACGTTCACGCCGCTTAGCATCCCGTCGCGCGATATGTCGGTGCAGATGATCGCGCAAACGCCCGCGTCCGCGTAGTCTCGCGCCAGATCGGTCGCTTTTACGCGGCTTAGCTCCGCCCAGCCCTCGGTCGCTACTAGCCCCTCTTTTGCGTCTATGCCCACGACGATGCGGTAAAGCTTCGCCATTTGCTTTACGAAATCCGGGTTTTTTAGCGCCGCCGAGCCCAGGATAAATCTATCGACGCCCAAACTCAAATACTCCTTTATACGCGCTTCGTCGCGGATGCCGCCGCCCACTTCTACGCGCAGGCGCGTATTTTTTACGATCCGCTCGATCGCTTTGAAATTTACCGCCTCGCCCGCAAACGCGCCGTCTAAATCAACCAGATGCAGCCATTTAGCGCCGAGATCTTCAAATTTTTTGGCTAGCTCGCAGGGGTCTTTGGAATAAATTTTTGCGCTTTGCATCTCGCCCTTGCTAAGGCGCACGGCGCATCCTTGTTTCAGATCGATCGCAGGGAAAATCTCCATCACAGCTCCGTAAAATTTTTAATGATTTTTATGCCCGCATCGTGGCTTTTTTCGGGATGCGGCTGAAAGGCGAATACGTTTTCGCGCCAGATCGCGCTTGCAAACTCATAGCCGTAAAACGTGCTCGCAAGCGTGATCTCGCGCGCGCAAAGGACGTGGTAGGAGTGCACGAAATACAGATACTCAAACTCGCCTAGGCCCGCATTTATCGGCGAGCGTTTGATAAAGTGCGCGCTGTTCCAGCCGACGTGCGGGATCTTTAGGCTTTCGGCGCGGGTAAAATTTTGCCCGTTGCGCGCGCTAGGTTCCGCCTCGTCTGAATTAAATTTCGCCCCGCCCGATCTAAATTTAGAATCTTCGGATCGAAATTTCGTCCCCTGAATATTAAATTTCGTTTTGTCAAATTTCACGACGCGACCGGGTAGAATTCCAAGCCCGCTGCGCGCGCCGAATTCTTCGCTTTGTTCAAACAGAAGCTGCATCCCAAGGCAGATGCCTAAAAAATATCTGCCGCTTGCTACGAATTCTTTGATCGCAGCGTCCATACCGTTTGCGCAAAGCCTCTCCATCGCCTCGCCGAATGCGCCCACGCCCGGAAGCAGAGCCTTATCGCAGCTCAAAAGCTCCTCAGGGCTACGCGCGAGGCAAAATTTAGCGCCGCAAAAGCTAAGTGCGTTCATCACGCTTCGGATATTGCCCGCGCCGTAATCTACGATACCGATCAAGCCGTGCCCTTCATATCGTTCAATCGGTGCGAAAACTCGGGCACGATACGTTTTAGCTTATCCGCAACCTGCGCGTCCTCGCACTCCGAAAGCTCCTCGATCTGCGAGCTGAGCTCCTCTAGGTCGTATTTTGCGGAGTGGGTTACGAAGATGGATTGATACTTCGTGCTCTTGTCGTTTTCGTCGATCAAAAGCTCCTCGTAAAGCTTCTCGCCGGGGCGCAGACCGACAAATTTAATGCCAAGCTCCTCCTTGCCGGCAAGCTGCAGCATTCGCTTGGCAAGATCGGCGATCTTTACTGGCTCGCCCATATCCAGCACGAAAAGCTCACCGCCCTGCGCGATGGAGGCCGCTTGAAGCACGAGCTGACACGCCTCGCTAACGAGCATAAAATATCTCGTAATCTCTGGGTGTGTAACGGTAAGCGGCTCGTTCGCTTCGATCTGGCGTTTAAATTTAGGAATGACGCTACCGCTTGAGCCGAGCACGTTTCCGAAGCGAACGGCGACGATCTGCGTGTCGCTTGTCGCGTCGTTGGAATTTAATGCGTAAAGCTCGCAGATACGCTTCGTCGTGCCCATAATGTTCGTCGGTCGCACCGCCTTGTCGGTCGAGATCAAAACGACTTTTTTCGCGCCGTATTTTTTGGATAGATCGATTACGTTTTTAGTGCCGATGATGTTGTTTTTGACCGCTAAATGCGGGTTAAACTCGCATAGCGGCACATGTTTATATGCCGCTGCGTGCACGACCACCTCGGGATGAAATTCTGCAAAAACCTCCTCCAGCTCGCGATGATAGACGATATTTATCATCTTTAGCTCGTTGCGCATATCCGCGCCCGTAGCTTCGTTGATCGAGTAGAGGTTAAACTCGCTATGTTCGACCATAATGAGCCTCTTTGCGCCGAATTTCAAGCACTGCTTGCAAATTTCGCTTCCTATCGTGCCGCCCGCGCCCGTTACCAGCACGATCTTGTCTTTTATAAAATTTTCGATCGCCTTGGTGTCGAGGTCTTTGGGCTTTCGCGCGAGCAGATCCTCGATCGATACGTCGCGGATCTTTTTGCTCTCATCCTCCAAAAGCGAAAAGAGCTTGATATCCTTTAGCCCGTATGCAAAAAGCTCGTCGTAGAGCTCCTTTAGCTCGTCCGGATATAGCGCCAGTGCGATGATCGCGGTTTTGGCGCCGCTATCTTTGATCATCTGCGGAATTTCGCTCTTAGCCCTAACGACGTAGTTTTCGCAATAGGTCCCTACTAGCTCAGGCCGCCCGTCCACGACGCCAACCGGATAGTAGTTGATATATTTTTGCCGCATCCCTTTTAGGACGTGAAAGGTCTTGCTCGTAGCGCCCACGACGATGCAGGGTTCGTTATTCGTGATGTTTTTCTTCTCGCTTAGAAACATCCGCTTTGAAATTCTAACCCCGCTGATCAGAATAAATGAGATCGCCGCGTCGATGATGATGACCGAGCGCGGGAACGGGTTAAAAACTTTACTCGCTAGAAAAAACAGGATCAAAAAGGTAAGCGCTGCCATCACGTGCGCGTAGAAGAGCTTCCTCGCTTCATATAACCCGAAAAATCTCCACGGAACTAAATAGATCCGCAAAAACCAAAAGTAGCAAATTTTAATCGCCGTGAGGCTCGAGGCGCTAAGCAGCGCGCCTTTATAGAATTCGTTCGGTATATCTCCGCTAAATCGCAGCAAAAACGCGATATAAACGGAGAGGATCGAGATAAAAATATCTCCTAGCAAAAAAAACGCGAAGCGGCTAAATTTAGTGGGTTTTAACAGCATCAGATGTTTTCTTTTACGATTTTTACGACGCGCTCGATCGTCTCGTCGCTCATATCGGTACCGCTAGGAAGGCAGATGCCGCGACTGAACATATCCTCGCTCGTGCCATCAACTACGCTAAGTGCGCCTGCGAAGATGCTTTGCAGATGCATTGGCTTCCAAAGCGGACGAGATTCGATGTCAGCTTTATTCAGAGCGTCGATAACCTTTAAATGAGCACCTTTTTGCTTAAATAGAAGCGTGCTAAGCCATCTGTTGCCCTCGCTACCATCGACTTCCGGCATAAACTCCACGTCGGTTCCTTTAAACAGATCCTCGTAAATTTTAAAAATTTCGCGTTTTCTCTTTACACGCTGCGGCAAGACCTCCATCTGGCCTACGCCGATAGCTCCTAAGACGTTGCTTAAGCGGTAGTTATAGCCGTAGTCCTTGTGCTCATAGTGAAGCAGCGGCTCGCGCGCCTGGGTGCTGTAAAATCTAGCCTTAGCCACTAGCTCCTCATCGTTTGAAATCAACATTCCGCCGCCCGAGGTGGTGATGATTTTATTGCCGTTGAAGCTTAGCGCGCCGCATTTTCCGATACCGCCAAGTGCTTTACCCTTATAAAATCCGCCTAGCGCCTCTGCGGCATCCTCGATAACATCAATGCCTTCGTTCGCGCAAATTTCGCATATCTCATCCATCTTCGCAGCCTGTCCGTAAAGGTGCGTGACGATGAGCGTCTTTGGCTTTTTCGGCGATTTTTTGATCGCTTCTTTAAGCAGCTTAGGGCTTAAATTCCAGCTCTCGTCGCTATCTATCAGCACCGGCACGCAGCGCTCGTAAAATATCGGATTTAGCGACGCCATGAAGGTAAACGTGGAGCCAAGCACCACGTCGCCGTCCTTTACGCCGCTGCAGCGAAGCGCTAGATGAAGCGCCGCCGTGCCTGCGTTTAGCGCCAGCGCGCCGCGCGTACCAGTGTAGGACTTCACTACGTCCTCAAAGCGATTGACATATTCGCCCAAAGGCGCGATATAGTTACTCTCAAATACCTTTTTTATATACTCAAGCTCATTGCCGCCCATATTCGGCGGGCTTAAAAATACTCTTGCCATCTTCATCCTTTCTTGATCTTTAAATTTAATCTCGCGCGACGCAAGGCTAAATTTAGCTTTCGGCATTAAATTTAAATGCTCGGATTTTATCACTTTTAATGCTATAAATTTTAAATTCAGCCATTTTTTTTAATCACGCGAGCGGGCACGCCTACGGCTACGCTATCGCTAGCTATATCGCGCACCACCGCAGCACCCGCGCCGATGATGCAGCGCTGCCCGATACTTAGCCTCTGAATGACGCTGGCACCGATTCCAATGTGCGAAAACGCCCCCACCTTCACGCCGCCCGCAAGCGCTGCGTTTGGGCTAATGTGCGCGAACTCGCCGATCTCGCACTCATGCTCGATTACGACTCCTGAATTGATTATCGCGCCGCGACCGATTTTAGCTCGCGCGTTTATCACGGCGCCGGGCATTACGACTGCGCCCTCGCCGATAGCGGCGCTTGGGCTAACGATGGCGCTTTGATGAATTAACGTCGCTATCTCAAAACCGGCGCGCGCTACCTTCTCTTGGATCTTCGCGCGGGTTTTATTATCGCCGATTGCGATTATTACGGGATATTTCGGCAGATCCTCGCTAAATTTCAGCCCTGCCGCGTCGTCTAAAAAAACGACCTCGCTAAATTTAGCCCCGCGCGCGGCTAGCGCGACGTCCGCGACCACCAGCCCGTGTCCGCTCGCGCCGTAAACGTAAATTTTAGTTGTGCCCATTAAATTTCTCCGTCGTCGCCATGCCCTCTTTATTCACGCCCTCTTTCGCAAGCACTTTTTTAATCGTCAAAAGCGCGATCTTAAGATCGAGCGCGAAGCTTAAATTCTGCGCATAATACGTGTCGAACTCAAATTTTTTCTCCCAGCTGATCGCGTTGCGTCCGTTTACCTGCGCAAGCCCCGTGATGCCCGGGCGCACGCTATGTCGCAGGCGCTGCTGCGGCGAATAAAGCGGCAGGTATTCGATCAGCAGCGGGCGCGGCCCGATGAAGCTCATATCGCCCTTTAGCACGTTGAAAAGCTGCGGCAGCTCATCCAGGCTTAGCGCGCGGATCTTTTTGCCGTAATCGTTCAGCCGCGCTTCGTCGGGCAGAAGCTCGCCGTCCGCGCCGCGCTCGTCGCTCATCGTTTTAAATTTGTAAATTTTAAAAATTTGCTCATCAAGCCCAGGGCGAGATTGCGTAAAAATCGCGCTTTTGCTAATGTGCTTGCGGATCAAGAACCACGTAAGCGCCATCACGGGTGAAACCAAAATGATCAAAACCAAAGCCGCCGTAAAATCGAGCGCACGCTTTAAAAAACACCTATACATCGATAAATTTCCTATAAACCTCTAAATATTTTTTCGTGACGATCTTTTCGTCGTAATTTGCAAGCACCATCTCGCGCCCGTTTCGCCCTAGCCTCTCGCAAAGCGCAACATCGTCCAATAGAATTTCGATCTTTCGCGCAAGATCCTCTGCGTCGCGAGTGCGGCAAATTAAGCCGTTGACGCCATCTTGCACCGCCTCGACACAACCGCTGCAATCGCTTACCACGCAGGCTCGCGCCATGCTCATCGCCTCTAAAACCGTGCGCGGAAAGCCCTCCTTGTAGCTAGGAAGTGCCAGTAGGTAACTAGCCTTCAAAAGCTCAGGCACGTCGTTTCTGGCGCCTAGATAATGCACCGCACCGCTTTGCAAAAACGCAGGATCAGCGGTGCTTTTATTGCCCGCAAAGCCCTCGCCTACAAAGACAAATTTCGCATCCGATCGATCTTTTAAAATTTCTGCTGCTTCGTAGAATTCTCTCACGCCCTTATGCAACATCGCGCGAGCTATCATCAGTACGATCTTTTTGCCGTGCAAATCCTCGCCCAGATCCGCTGCACTAACGATTTTGGGGTTGAATCTTTCAGCATTTACGCCTACACTTTTAATCCTTATGACCTTTTGCTTCACAATAAGCCCACGAGATAGCATGTAATCGGGATCGGCATCGTTTACAAATACGCAAGCATCCGCCTGCGAAAATGAAAATTTATAAAGCTTCTCCAATACCGCTCGCACGAGCCTTGTTTTAATATCTTCGTCGATATAAAAGCTACCCAGCCCCTCGACTAAGTTTATCACATATTTTATACCCGCCTCTCGAGCCGCCAGCGTACCAAACACGTTTGATTTGTGCGCAGCTGTTTGCAGCAGGTCCAAATCCAGCCTCTTTAGCTCGCGTGCAAGGGCTTTGGTGTTGCTAAATACGGTAAGCGGATTTAGGCTCGCTCGATCAAGATCGTAAGTTACGGCATTAAAATCGCGTGCCAAATCCTGCGTATAAGCGCCACGAGGAGCAATTGCAAAAACCTCGTGCCCGCGCTCTTTTAAAGCCTGCATTATCGGGCGGCGAAAGAAATGTAAGCTCATATCGGCATGGCTTAAAAACCCTATGCGAGCCATATGCTGCATTCCTTGCTTGGCGTTGCGAGATTAAATTTCATAAATTTCTCCTTAGCTTGCGGCAAAATTTTATCTAGCGCTTTAATTTATAAACTTTCACAGCAGGGCTTAAGATCACAGGCTCGAATAGCTCGGGCCTATATCTTTCAAATACAAAAAGCTGAATATAGCTTGAGTTTAGCATCGTCTTATCTAGCAGCAAAAATCTCCCGTAATCGCGCATGAAAATCACGTAAAATTGCGCGCTGCTGTCCATATTAAACTCTTTTACCGAAAGCTTGCCGCTTGCGTCGTAGCTTGTTTCGTAAAAGGTATTGATCGCGAATTTTCTGCCGCTATACTCTAAATTTAAAAGGCTCGGCGAGATCGAAAAGCCGTTGTCCATATGCACGCCGCTTTGATCCTGAACGAACCTATCGCTCGTTATAAAAAACAGCTCACTTAGCTGCTTGCCGTCGGTGATGTCGATGTTTGAAAACTGCGTGACGACGGGGAAGATATTCATCATGCGATCGGGCAGGATGTAGTAGATGTCGCGCGTAGGCCTTGGCGGCTTAAAATCAGCCAGCCCCAAGCTTAAGATAAAATCATTCACATCGGTCGCGTTGTAGTCTTTTAAAATTTGCTTTAACTTGTTTGGAATTTTTTCGCTATATCCGCGCTCGGTGTATTCGACATCCAGGCGTGCCATATTCGCAGAGCTCATCTGATCTTTAAAAAGCGCGAAGCTAACGGGAAAATTATCGTTGCCGAGGTGTTTGCCGCCGTCAATGAGGGTCTTTACGTCGCTGTAATAGCGTATGCCGTATCCGTAGTCCCACCACGAAAGAGCGTAATCCTCGCGCTGCGCCTTATCTTTGAGCTCGTCAAGCACCCGCACCTCGCTTTTATAAAAGACCGTATCGACCTTGTACGAGACGATGTGCTGCCACGCGGGATAGATCGCAAGCGCCGTCAAAATCAGCAGTATCGCGCGTCCGGCGATCTTTGGCAGATCCAAGCGCTTTACGCAAAAATACAAAATATATCCGAAGCTCAGCCCCATCACGCCCACTGCATAGATCGTAAATCTAAGGCCTGCCTTGTTCGCCGCAAAGCCCAAAAGCAGAAGCGGGATCGAGAGCAAAAATTCCTTATGCCTAAAGCAAAGCACTAAATATCCGATCGCTGCGATCACGAAAACCGCGACGTGTGAGCTGATGCGCTCCATAAAGATCTTAGGCGGCACGATGCCCGATTCTTGGATCGTTTGATTGACGTTGAAAAAATGAAATGCCGTATCAGCGTTGTCCGCAAAGGAGCGGAAGATATAAAATTTCGCCTGAAAGATGATCGGGCTAAGACCTCCGTTTGCGATGAAAAAGACTACGGCAAAGCCGCCCAAAAGGGCTAGAGATTTAAAATTTAACAGCCTTCCTTTAAACGCAAAGAGCCAAAATAGCACAAGCGAGATTAAAATCTTTGCCACCAGCGGCGTAGAGCAAAGCGCGATCAAAAAGATAATCATCGCTTCGTAATTCACCGCATTTTTTCGCTTAAAAATCAGCGTATAAGCAAAAAATGCGGCGAGCATCATGGAATTTAGCGAGAAGCTTGAGGGATACCACCACATATAAAATATCGTAAACGTGCCCAGCCAAAACAGCGTGCTGCGCGAACCGCGCGTGCAAATGCGGATGAGCGCCCACAAAATACACATCGCAAGCACGATATTTAGCATATCGGTGTCGTAATACCCAGCCATCGTGCGGTTGTAGTAGCTATTCGCCACGCTCGCGACAAGTGCGCCGATGAAGCCTGCGCGCATGCAGCGAAACTCGCTTGAGATAAGCAAGATCGGCACTACGATGAGCGAGCTAAACAAAGCCGGTAGATAAACGAAGATCGTCTCGATTTTAAAGGGCAAAATTTCAGCCAAAAACGCCGTCACGATCGAAAGTGGCGCGCTAAAATAGCTAAGATCGTTGGGCTGATGAAAGCCCGCAAGACGGTCGCGCGCGCCCTCTGCGAAGGCGTAGCCGTCGTTTGTGTTTATCATCAGCTCGCCGTCCCAAAAAAAGTAGTTCACAAAGCCGCTCGCCCAATAAACCCACCACATACGAAACGCCACGCTAAAGGCAAATGCAAACAAAATCATCAGCAAAATATGCTTAGAAAACTCATAATTTTTTATGAAGCCAAAAATTCTACGCCTGGCAGGAAGCGCGCCAGCTGCCTGATTTTTAGAATTTTGGGAATTTTCTGCTGTAAAGCTTTTAGAATTATCAGAATTTATGCCGTTTGTAGAATTTAAAGCGCTTGCAGAATTCGCATTTTTAAATTTAGCCAAATTAGCGGCTTTTGCGGAATTTTTATTTGTAGAGTTCGCAACGCCAGCGGAATTTTTATTTGTAGAATTTTTGCTCGTGGAATTCGCAGTGCCTTTCAAATTTGAGTTTGTAGAATTTGCGCCTGCGGAATTTTCAGAATTTACCGAGGCGGAATTTCGTCCGTTTGATTTTTTAGCCTTTTTGGATTTTTTTTGTGCTCGCATTTTTGCAGAAACAGCGCGCGCTTGATCGTCGCTTAAATTTTTAACGCCGGCGTGCGCGGAATTTTTGCTCGCAGAATTTTTTGCATCAAGCGCGGAATTTTTATCGCTCTGAGGCGCGGTATCCTCGCTACCTTCAATTGCGGCATTTTCGCCGCTAAAATTCTCACCGCCGCCTGCGGAATACTCTGCATCAAAATTTCCCTCACTAGCGAAATTTTCGCTTAAGGCAGCTTTGTCGGCACCCATTGATTGCGCGTCTTTTTGATCGTCCGATCCTTCGTCGATCTCTCTGACGCTAAAAGCCTTTTTTTCTTCACCCACGCCTATTTTCCTTCGTCGATTTGTTCTATTTTTGCGATCAGCTCGCTTGCTATCCGTTTTTTATCGAAAAACGAGGCTCTAATTTTAGCCTTTTTCTCATAAAATTTTACATAATTTTCATCATCCAGCGCTTTTTGCATCGCCGCTTGAGTGCTTTCTAGATCGTTCACGCCCACTAGCACGCCCCATTCGCTCTGCCCCATAAGCTCGCGCGCGCCGCTTTGATGATCGCTTGAAATCACGAGCTTGCCGCACGCAAGAGCTTCGATGAGCGCGTTTGAAAAGCCCTCAAAAAGGCTTACGAAAACAAACGCGTAGCATCTAGCCATATACTTATACGGATTTGCGTCAAAGCCCAAAAGCTTCACGCGGCCGCCTAAGCCCAGCTCCTCTATCAGGGCCTCAAGCTCGGCTCGCAGCACGCCGTCGCCCAAGATCAGCAGGTCTTTGTCGTTATTTTTTAAATTTGCATACGCGCGGATCAAAAGCGCGTGGTTTTTGCCCGCATCGAGCCTGCCGACGCTTAGGAAAAACGGCCGCTCCTGCGCGACCTGCTCGCTTGCTTTGCGACCGATCTCATCCAAATCGATCGCGTTGTATAGCACGCTCATCTTGCGCTCGTCGATTCCGAAATTATCCGCCAGATCGCGCAGATTTCCAAGCGAGTTTGGAAAGATAAAATCAGCCTTCGGATAGAGCTTGCGCAGCAAAAGCTTTGAAATTTTGGATTTGAAGCTCGGCTCTTTATACAGCACCGACGGCGTCGAGCATTCGTTAAAAATCATCGTTCCGCGTAGCCCGTAAACTCGCGCCAGCGCCGCCACGTAACACGGGCGGTTCATCCAAACGAAGTGGATGTCGATACCCAGCCTCTCGCATAGCTTTTTGTATCGCAGCGCCAAAAACGGCAGCTTTGCGAGCTTCAACAGTCCATTTTCAAAAGGGGCTGATTTTTCGATGAAGTGGATCTGCACGCCGCTTGGAATTTCATAAAAAATCCTCTCGTTCATCAGCACCAGATGCACTTCGTAGCGTGCCGTAAGCTCGCCTAAGAGGTTGCTTACGACGCGTTCGGCGCCGCCGCCGCCCATCGAATATATAAAAACGCTTAATTTCTTCATCCCTTTACCTTTTAAATATCGCTGCCGCGCCCTAAATTTAAGCTTTACTCACGCCTTTTTATGCGAGCATACGCCGCGCTGTTTAAATTTAGCGCATTTTGCACTGCCTCAAGAGGCTAAATTTCATAGCGCAATGTGGCTTTGTAAATTTAAACGCACCGTTTTGCTCGGGCGCAAGAGCCTATCTTAGCACACCGAAGTTTAAATTTAATCCCTGCGCGCCGCAGAGCATCGATAAGCGCCGCACTATTTGCGCGCAAACCGATCTATCAAGCCCTGCCAAAGCTCAACTATGCGCTCTTGCGAAAACTCGTCTAAATTTTCATTTGCATTTTGCACCAGCCGCTTTTGCAGCGCCTCATCTCGCATTAAATTTTCAAGCTTTCTCGCAAGCCCATTCGCATCGCCGCGTTTAAACAAAATGCCGCTAAAGCCGTCCTTTATGAGCTCTTTTGCACCCGCTGTATCGCTGCTAAGCCGTGCGCAGCCATAAAATGCAGACTCGATCAGCACGTTCGAAAGCCCTTCATTAAGCGAACTGAGCACAAAAATTTTAGCTTCTTTATACAGCTCGCTCACGTCCTGCTTATGCCCTAAAAATCGCACTTCAAGCCCGAGTCGCGCCACGAGCTCGCGCAAGCTTTCGCGCAGCGAGCCATCGCCCGCGATTAAAATTTCCCACTTCGCAAGCAGGCTTTTATCGATCCTGCTTAGCGCGTCAAAGTAAATTTCATACCCCTTTACGGGCTCGAGCCTGCCGACGCTTAAGATTACGTTTCGCTTAGCGCTTTTAGCGCCATCAATCTCGCCGAAAAAGGGATTGTGCACGATGAAGCAGTTTTTGACAAATCGCGAATAGTACTCAAAGTCCGAGCGCGTAAGCACCGTAAGCGCGTCCGCTTTTTTATAGCACAGATCGCGCACGCGGCTAAAAAGCCCGCTTGGCAGATAATCGTGCGCGTTGTGCTCGGTCGCGATAAGCGGGATGCCTAGCCCGAAGCTTGCGATCACGCACGCTACGTTCGTCCAGTCCATAAAGCTGATGATGACGCTTGGGCGCTCGCGCTTGAAACACTCGCGCAAAATTCTGTATTTATCGAACCTGCCGCCGTTTTTATAAACGTCCAGATGCAAAAATTTTATCTTTTCGCTAAATTTATACCTGCCCTCGTCGTTTTCCAAAATCGCGATCGTAACGTCGTTTGCGCGCGCAAAATGGTTCGCCAAGACCTGCAGCACGCGCTCGGCGCCGCCGTTTCTAAGAGCTGCGATGACGAATAAAATTTTCATTTTAACTTCCGATAAATTTTATAAAATAGCCGCAAAAGCGCAGGGCTAGCGTAAAACAAGACCATCATCAGTGTCTGCGTGCGGCTTGCATGCGCCGCGAAAAATCTAAAATCCAGCCGCTCGCGCACCAAAGCGCGCAGTGAGCGGATCTGATCCGCAGCTTCTGCGGCGTTTAAAGGCGAGCGGGGATCTGCAGTCTTTCTTTGCGACGCGGAATTTTGCTCGGAATTTCGCATATAATTTTGCTTGGCGGAATTTTTAACTGCGGAATTTTTACCGCATGCGCAAGATAAACTATCAGCGCCATGCAAATCTGCCTCGTTTGCCAAGCTGCGCGTATTAGCCTTGGAAGGAGAAGTCGCATCCCCATCCGAACTTGCAGGATCAAAGCTCGATTTGATAATTAAAAACGCCGTATTCAGCGCGGACTCGCAGCGAGTGAAATTAGCCTCACGCGCCAAGCTTGGATAATTCGCAGCGATCGCCTCAGTATAGCGGCGCACCGCAGCGATGACCGCTAGATGCCTGCGCGCGAATGAGTTTACGGTCGAGCCCGCCCTTACGCGATAAAAATATAAAATTTCATCCGTGCACGCCGCAATAGAAGCGTTAAAAATATCAAAAAATATCGCCACATCCTCATAGATCTGCCCCGTAGGAAAGCGCAAGGCAGCGAAAATTTCACGAGCAAACAGCGCGCGCCAAACCGCGGTGCTAAAATACGGATCCTGCGTGCAGCTGCGTCTAAAAAGCTCTTGCGGCGATATTTTGTATTCGCCTGCGTTGGCATTCGAATTTGCAGCTCCTCCTGGATCGCTAATCTCTTTAGAATTTTGATTTTCTTTAGAATTTAAAGCCGCCTTGAAATTATTTATTTCGCTCTCGTCGCTAAATGCCGCGTAGCCGCACATAGCTATTTTGGTGCAAAATTTCTGCGTCAGGCGAAAAAGCGTCTCAATCAAATCAAGGCTTATCAAATCGTCGCTATCTACGAAACTGATAAACTCCCCGCGAGCGACATCCAAAGCAGCGTTTCGCGCGCTAGCCTGCCCGCCGTTTGGTTTATGCAGCACGCACACACGGGGATCGCGCGCAGCGTATTCGTCGCAAATCGCCTCGCTGCCGTCATTTGAGCCATCATCTACGAGCAAAATTTCTAAGTTCGTATAGGTCTGCGCCGTGATGCGCTCCATGCAAGCGCGCAGAAATTCTTTGACATTATAAACAGGGATGATGACCGAGATTAGGGGATTTTTGCTCATTATTCCTCCCTGTGTATCGTAGCGGCTATGAAATCAAGCCAGCGTCGCCCGATCGTTTCAATTTTAAAGCTCTCCTCGCGCTTAGAGGCATTTTGCACGAGTCGCTCGCGCAGCTTTTCGTCGCTCATTAGAATTTCAAGCTTTTTAGCGATACTTGCGCTATCGCCTACAGGGCACAAAAACCCATCTACGCCGTCGCTTATAAGCTCGCTAGGACCTGCGATGCAATCCGTAGAAATTCTAGCGGTGCCGAAAAATATACTTTCCATCAAAATATTGCAAAAGCCCTCCATCTTGGAGGTTACGACTACGATTTTAGCGCGTTCATATAAGCTTTCGATATCGCGCACAAAGCCGATGAACTGCACATTTAAGCGCAGCTTCGCAGCTAAGCTCTCAAGGCTCTTTCGCTCCTCTCCGTCGCCTGCGATCACCACCTTCCACTCTTTTAAAAGATTGAAATCTATAAGCGCAAGTGCCTTAAGAAGGACATCAAAGCCCTTATAGACATTGAGTCGGCCGGCTGCTAGGATGATATTTTCTTTAGGCGGGCGGGCGTCTTTAGCATGGCTGATCTCAAACATCGGATTAGGCATAATCGCGCGATTTTGCACATATGTGTAATGATCCAGATCAAATTTACTAAGCACGCTAAGAGCTGCAGCCCTCGGATAAAAGATCCGCTTGAGAGCTCGCCAGATCGGACTTTTTAAAAAGCGATGATTGGTGTGTTCGGAGACGATGATTTTCTGCCCAACTCCTAGATTTGCGATAAGCGTAAGGACATTGGTATTATCTAAAAACGAGATTACGACGTCAAATTTACGACTTTTTAGAAGCCTGTGCAAGGCTAAAATTTTATCGTAGCGCTTTTTTATATTGCCAAATACTCCCAAATCGCCCACTCCTAAATCCAAGCTAAGAAGCTCGATCTTAGGATCTAGCGCGTAAAACGGCTCATCTGCGTCAAATTTTATCACACAGACTTCATTCTCACGGCAGAAAAAATTTGCCAGCACGCTTAGCACGCGCTCGGCACCGCCCTTGCCTAAAGCAGAAATTACCATAGCTATTTTCATTTTATGAGCCTAAACTTGTTTTTAAAAATTTCATCGAGTCCTCTCTTTTACGGCGCAACGCCTCATTTACGCCATCCCAATCGATAGTCGCGTTCAAGCGCGCGTCTTTGGGATCTTGCAAAGCTCTATCTTCAAGCCCGAACGAGCCCAAAAGCGAGCTAAAGCGCGACGCGCCGCGACTAGCGTTAACGAGCACAAAAAACGGCTTATTAAAGATTATAGAAAATACGCAGCCGTGAAATGAGTCGGTTAGCACAAACTCCGCGCCCGCAATAGCGCTTAGCCACGCTTTTATGCCGATGCGGTTGCCGCGGTCGTTCACCTCATCTATCTCTAGGCCGCTTTGCTTTTTTAGTAGCTCTATCGTCGCTTCTGAGCGAGGCGATGGATCTAGGATATAGGCAAAACCCTTACGCTTTGGTGCATGACTTAAAAATTTATCGTAAATCTCTTTGTTAGCTAAAAGCGTAGGATCCAGTACCCAGTGCGCATCTACGCCAAAGCATTCACTCGCAAGCTTTATACCATCACGCTCGCGCACCGAAATAGCTTTAAATTTAGCCAAATTTGCAGCGTGAGCTTTTAAATCCGCGGGGTTTTTAAGCCCACAGAGCCTATCTCCGCCAAAGCTTGCAGCATAGGCGATCCGCGTGCAGTTAGGCGGCAAAAATCCAAGGCTAAAGCAATCTGCAAAATCCGCAAAATAGCTAGGGCGAAAAACCTGATCGCTTCCTAAAATCACCGCTTCAAAGCGCTTTTTCTCGCACAGCGCTTTTAAATCCGCAGGCGTGCAAACAGGCGCGGTTAAAGGAATATTTTCCGATACAAACTCGCTAGTATCGCGCTCGTAAGAGGGATTAAATTTCGCGCCGCAAAGCTCCTTTTTAAGCGCACATGCCACTAAAAATTTAATATACGCAATCGATAGTTTACTTCTTTGCAGGCGCAAGTTTATGAGACGTGGCTCATGCCCTAGCCCCACTAGGACGCGACTTAGCGCATAAGCTTGTAAAATTCCGCCGTAATTATTTACTAGCGGCAGGGTAAAAATCCCGATCTTCATGCAAACTTCCTATAAATTTTATATGCCGCGTTCTTTGGTAGCGCTAAAAGCGCTAGCACTTTATTCGCAGCGGCAATTTTTTTGAGCCTAGCGGCGATGAAATCATCACAATCAAAATGCGTAGCGCTATATCGCTGGATCTGAAGCTTCTGGCGCAATATGTAACACCTAAGCGGATTTTTCGCGCCATAGAAAATTTCGTTTTTACACTCCACCTGGCTTTGCTGCGAGCGCTGCACCTCCGCTGCGGATATCCGCTCGCAAAAAATCTCCTCGCGTGCCTGCTTCGTAGGCTGCGAAAACAGCGCGTCGATCTGAGCTGCGCGCGTAATTACGAGCGATGTGCCGCGCCACTCGCTTATTTCGCTTTGCAGCCACGCATCCATCAGCACGACGTCGGCGCATTTAGCAAAAACGTCGGTGCAGGCGTTGCACGCAAGCGGCGTAAAAGCGCGCGAACTCCAGTATGCAAAGGCGCTACTACTGCGATCATCTATCGCCTCGCTACCGTCTGCAGCGCGAAATTTAAAGCCAAAGCTCATCGCACTTTTGCCCGCGATTTTATATCTGTAATTAACTGCTGCGAGCTGCTTACGCTCTTTAAACGCAAGATCTGCCAGCTTATGCGTGAAACCAGCACCCTTGCCCTGTCCGCAAACCAGCCCGATAATAAAGCTTATGCGGGATTTAAGGCGCGGATTTTTACTCGCAGCAAGCCTTAAGGCCTTGGCAAAACACGGCAGCGCGCTGATCGCGTATCTACCCTCACGGCGCGACATCTCCTTTAGCACTGCTTCAAGCGTGAGCGGATAGTAAGCGGACGAGCGCGCGCGAGTAAGCTCATCAGCATTTTTTATCACGCTAAATTTAAATAGCGGCACGGAATTTTCGCCCATAGAATTTCGCGTGTTTTTAGAATTCTCGCAAGCAAAATTCTGCGTTGATACGGAATTTTCACAAGAAGCTTTATAATTCTGTGCGAAATTTTCATTTGTAAAATTCTGCACGGAATTCTGCGTAAAATTTTCGCAAAAAGAATTTTGCGCACTCGTAAAATTTATAGAATCATCATCCGCCAAATTCTGCGTTAAATTCGGAATTACGGAATTCTGCTCGGAATTTTTGGTTGCGGAATTTTGCAAATTCTGTGACTGCGCTAAATTATTGCAGGCAGAAAAATCACGCTTGGAATTTTGGGCTATAAAATCCCCCTCGTCCGCAGGCACAGCGCAAATCGCGTAATCAATGAGCCCGCGCGCAAAAAGCTCGCGAAAAATATAATCTCCCGCGCCGCCGCTTGCACTGCTTAAGCGCTGCGCTTCATCCTTTTTGTAGAATTTGTAAGTGGCTAAAAATCTGCCAAAATCAGGACTAAAGCTTTCCAGCTCTGAGTATGATTTAGAATTTAGCTCGTTTTCGAGCATGTCTTTTTCGTAAAACGGGCAGACTTTTAGACAAATATCACATTTGTCGCGACACCCTTCGCCTTCCTCGGGCGCGTAAAATCCATTGCCTCCAAGCCGCATTTTTAGCACGCTAAAAGGGCAGCTGCTCGCGCAGACGCCGCAGCCGATACAGCGGTCTTTCGTAACTACTTCGCTAATTACATTGAAGCTCAAGCCCGCCTCCTTATCTTTGCTGCAATGCCGCCAAAAATCGCGCGCTCGTAATCGTTCATCGCCCAAAAATATGCGCTTAGCACAAACATAGCCGAATAAAGCCCGCCGCAAATTAGCAAAAAGCTCACTCCATGCAAGCCTAGTGCATAATTTATCGCTAGGCTTACTGCGATTGCGGGAGCAAATTTTACTACCATCGCGCCGATATTTCGCCAAAATTTAGCGATGTCAAGTCCGATTACACGAGCATAGTAGATATTCATCACGCAGATATTTAGCAAGGTAATCGCAAAAGCCGTGCCGCACGCAGCGCCCACGCCTCCGTAAGCCTTAGCTAGCGGGATAGAAATAGCGATATTTACGAGCGTGACGCAAAACGCGGCGATTGAGCGAAATTTGACTTTGTTTTTTGCCTGAAGCACGGCTAGGCCTAAATTTTGAATCAACGGCACGCTTACTGGAAGCACCAAAATAAGCGCGATTGCGTATGAAATTTCATAATTTGCGCCAGCCCATAGCACGATAAACTCCCGCCCAAAAATCACCAAAAGCGACGCGATAAAAAATATCACGTAAAATTGCAGCCTGCCTATCTTGATAAATTCCGCGCTAAGCTCGGAATCAGTGGAGTTTGCAGAGACCATTTTGGCGATTTTAGGAAGCATCACACCGCTAATGGTGAGCGAAAGCGTGACGAAAGTGGCATTTATCGTGCTTGCTACGGCATACGTGGAGACCGCTGTAGCGCCTGCAACAGCGCCTAAGATAAAATTATCGACATTCCAGTTTACTTGATCGACTACGATGCCTAAAAATATAAAAAACGAGTAGCCAAAAATTTGCTTAAGCGTGGAGGCGTCGAAATTTCGCACGCTTATCACGGGCGAGACTTTGCTTTTGCAATAGATGAAATCTGCCGCGACGCAGATTAAATTTACCGCCGTAGCGATGATTACGATCGCGATAGCCTTATATCCCAAAAGTAGCGCAGGCACCGCAGCTATCGGCAGAGCGATCGTACGAAAGATCCCAACTAGCTTAATAAATACGAAATTCTCATGCGCCGTAAGGATCGACGAATAGATGCTAAAAGGAAAGCTAATCGCTAAATTTGCAGTTAGTAGCATTAGCATAATGCGAATTTCGCCCATCTCACTAGCGCTTAGCTTAGCGCCAAAAATCGCGTGCAGATTGGCTAGCAGCGCAGCTCCTGCAAGCACGATCACCGCGCTCATCACTAAATACACGCTAAAGATCGTTCCGTGCAGCTTATGCATGCGCTCCACTTCGCCGCTTGAGACGTATTTGGCGGTATAGACCGTCACAGCATTACCGAAACCCAAATCTAAAATCGCTAAATAGCCGATAACGCTGCTCGCTAAAGAATATAGCCCAAACTCGCTCTGCCCCAGCGCCCGCAGAAAAAACGGCGTATAAACCAAAGTAAGTATCGTAGAAACAAAGATATTTACATACGATAGCACGACGCCGAGCTTACGCTGCGCGGCTTCGGGGGCGTTTAGAATTTTAAGCAAACAAGGCTTCCTTTTGCTCGCCGCTATTAAACACGGCGGAGTAAAATTTTAAAATTTCAAATCGCACTTTCACGCTAGAACCTAGAGCTTCTTTTCCCAATTAAGCGCGCTTAGGATGATCTCATCCAGGCTCTCGTGCTCGGGATGCCAAGAGGTTTTGGTGCGAATTTTATCCGCATTTGAGATGAGGCAGGCAGGATCCCCCGCTCTGCGCGGAGCGATCTCCACTTTAAAATCCACGCCGCTTACTTTTTTAGCTTCATTGACGACCTCTTTTACGCTAAAGCCCGTGCCATATCCTACGTTAAAGACCGCGCTATCATTGCTTTGCAGATAATCAAGCACTGCCAGATGCGCGCTTGCGAGGTCCTCTACGTGGATGTAGTCGCGGATGCAGGTGCCGTCTTTGGTGTCGTAATCATCGCCGAAGATGCTCATCTTATCGCGCTTGCCGACGATCGTTTGGGTCGCAACCTTAATTAGATGTGTCGCGTTCGGGTAGTTTTGCCCGATCGTGCCGTCGCTAGCCGCGCCTGCCACATTGAAGTAGCGCAAAATTCCGTATTTAAAATTCGGATTTGCCGCCGCCGTATCTTTTAGTACCCACTCGACCATCAGCTTGCTTCTGCCGTACGGATTGATCGGGTTTTGCGGAGTTTCCTCGCTTACTTGTGGGATATCCGGCTCGCCGTAGGTTGCTGCCGTGGAGCTAAATATGAAGTCTTTCACGCCGTATTTGTTCGCAAGCGCGATCAAATTCATCGCGTTGGCGGTGTTATTTAGGTAGTATTTTAGCGGATTTTGCGTGCTTTCAAAAACCTCGATAAACGCCGCAAAGTGAATGATCGCATCAAACTTCTCGCGCCCAAAAAGCTTCTCGATTGCGGGGGTATTTTCTAGGCTTTCCTGCACGAACTCAAACTCGCCCACGTCGCGAAGCGCCTCGATCGCTCGCATTGAGCCTTTGCAAAGATTATCCAGTATGACGACGTCGTGGCGGTTCGCTTCTAAAAGCGCCTTTGCAACGTGGCTGCCGATATATCCCGCGCCGCCTGTGATTAAAATTTTCATCTCTTCTCCTTCGGATCAAATTTATCAAAATACGCGATTATAGCCCCTTAGATTAAATCTCCGGTCGCACGCGCAAAAATACGGGGAAGCGCGGCTTTTTTTCGCGGGTTAAATTTTGGTATTGATAGGTGATGATCGTGCCTACCTTAGGCGGATTTGCCCGCATTTCGTCGCTAAAGCCCGTGCCTACTTTAAATTTCACCCCGCTACGTAGATCCACGCAGCTAAGCGAACCCATCTTACCCTCGTTTTTGCCGTAGCCCGGGTTGATTTTTACGACCTTGCAATCGCTATCGTGCGTCTTTTTGTATTTTAAAATTTTATCGCTGCGCCCGCTCTCATAAAGCGCGTTTGGATCGCGCAGTACGACCCCCTCGCCGCCCGCGGCGATGACGCGATCAAAATACGCCTGCACGTCGGCGTGCGTGCTTACCGGAGTTTGCTGCACGATGAGCAAATTTTGCGCGCCGCTTGAGGCGATAAAATTTCTTAAAATTTCCATCTTCGCGCTTAGGTTTTTCTGCTCCTTCGGCAGGTCAAACGCATAAAATTTTACCCTGCTCCAGCGCTCATCGGGCACGCTAGAAGAGACGATCGATACGAGCTGCTCAAACTCTCCGCGCGCCGTGTATAGCTCGCCGTCCACGAAAAACGGCGGAAAGCCCGCGCTCCAGCCCTCGGGGGCGTTTATGATCTTGCCGCGTCTGGAGCGCAGATTTTTGCCGTCCCAGATCGCGCGCACGCCGTCTAGCTTCTCGCTGATCACCCAACCCGTGATATTCATGCCCGGGACATATTCTTTAAGCAGCATCGGTTTAAATTTAACCTCGTCCGCGATCGCGCCGCAGAGCAAAAACACCGCGCCAAAAACCGCGCCTTTTAAAATTTTAAAAATTTCACTTCGCATATGCCGCTAGCTCCCTTTCTATAAAGTCGCAAAAAACGGGCGTATAGCTCATGCCCGCGCACTCTTTTTTCAAAAATTCTCCCATCACCGCGATGTAATTCAAATAATCGTCCTTGGTGATCTTGCCGCGCAAAAGCTCGTATTTCAAAAACAGCCAGTAGGTGTTGAGCACATCGGATCTGCAGTACTCGTCGATCTTGGCCTGCTCGCCTGCGTAATACAGCTGCAAGACCTGATCGCCGTGTACGTCGTATTTGCCGGGAAGGCCCACGCTAGCGCAGATATGATCAAGTTTGAGCCCGCGAACGGCGCCAAAATCGCTGATGTGATCGAGCAGATCCATATGAAACCGCCCGTCGTAGCGGCTGCGGTAGTTCTCCCACTTGCTCTTATTGTTATCGCGATCGTTCGTCTCAAAATACGCTGCGGCGCTTAGATCATAGCACATCGCGCGCGCCATAATCATCGGCAGATCGAACCCGCGCCCGTTGAAGCTCACGAGCCGCGGATTAAAATCCTCGATGAAAGCTAGGAATTTTGCGATTTTATCGCGCTCGTTCTCGCCATCAAGCGTTGAGACGCGCAAAAACCTGCCGAATCCGTCCGCCATCACGGCGCTAATGCTAACGACGCGGTGGAAGCAGACAGGCAGGAACTCGCTGCCGGTTTTTTCTTTGAAAATTTCCATCGCCCTAAGCGAAAGTAATTTGTGGTTTAAAATTTTGCTTTTATCCGCGTTAAAGATCGGCTGCTCGCCGTAAATTTTAAAATTTAACGCGTTTGACGCGGCGTCTTGCACGGAATTTAAAGCGAGATTTTCGCTCTTTGAGCTTTGGGACGCAGAGCTTTGAGGCGCGATATCGTCGTAAGTTAAATTTGACGATGCGGAATTTTTGAGCGCCGTATTTTGCGATGCGAATTTTTCGCTCGTAAAATTTCCCTGCGCGTGATTTTTAGTGGAATTTTCACTGGCGAAGCTTTGAAGTGCAGCATCTTGTTGCGTAAAATTTTGAGGTGCGGAATTTTGCTCGGAATCTTCTATTTTAAAATTCTGCTCCGCCGAATTTACAGCAAAATTTAAAGACGCGCTTTGCTTCTCGCTGCCGATCTTTTGCGA
This sequence comes from uncultured Campylobacter sp., assembly GCF_938030685.1. Classification (GTDB taxonomy): domain Bacteria; phylum Campylobacterota; class Campylobacteria; order Campylobacterales; family Campylobacteraceae; genus Campylobacter_B. The sequence goes on from NZ_CALHHX010000044.1 coordinate 39,940, forward strand.
GATCCGCGCATCAAGAAGCTTTGCAAAGCTTTTTTTATCGAAAGGCTCGAAACAGCTCGCGATCGCATCCTCATCCAGCACCCGCACCAACGCCGCTACGTCGGGGATCGTCTCGCAGTCGAATACGCAGATATAATCCTTTTTCATCAAGCTCCTTCCTGGCGGTTTTTACCGCTTTTTTCAAAAATGGCTCCGAAATAATCCTCTATCTCCATGCCGTTTTTAGGTACGCGCCCAATAGAGCTCCTCGCTCATCCGAGGTTCTCATGGCCGCTTCCAACCTTAAAATTTTACGCTGCCGCATTTTCGCAGCAAAAAAGGGGCGTGCGCGGAGGCGCGGCAAATTTCACTACCGCTCGCCGCGGCGCAATTACCGTGCGCAAAGGCGCGCCGGTCGTTAAATTTATCCTTCGATCAAGCGCTTGATACCCGGCAAAAGCTCGCCGGACGCCTCGTAAAGCCTGCTTTGCAGCACGCTAAAATCGCCGCAGTAATCGCCCAAAAGCTGCAAAATATCGTCTCTGATAGCTTGCGAGCGCTCGCTCAGAAGCAGCTCCTGCAAAAGGGCAAAAATTTCGCTCTCATGCGCCGGCGCGCAACCGCAATATGAATCAAGGTAAAACTGAGGCACGACAGAAGCGAGGCTTTCTCGGCCTCGTCATCACCTCGCAAAACAGCGGCGATGCCCTCTACGCCGCCCTCTGCTATGGCTTTGTGCCTAGCCTCGTAATACACCGTGCGCGTCAAATTTTGCCCTTTTTGCACGCCGCTTACTCGACCTTAGCCGCGTCCCACGCAAGGATCGTCTTACCCTCGGCGTCGGTCGCCACGTCGCACATGCCCATGACGTTGTAGCCGCAGTCGACGTAGTGTACCTCGCCGGTTACGCCGCTAGCAAGGTCACTAAGCAGGTACATCGCGCTTTTGCCGACGTCTTGCGTCGTGACGTTGCGCTTGAGAGGCGCGTTGATCTCGTTG
>NZ_CALHHX010000045.1 GCF_938030685.1 uncultured Campylobacter sp.
GAATTTACTACGATAAAATTCTAACCGGCGAGAAGGATAATATCGTCATAAGCTCTGTCGAGCACCCAGCAATCAGTGCGACCTGTGCTTTTTTAGAAAAAATTTGCCGCGTAAAGATCTCTCGCCTCGGCGTCGATAAAAATGGACAGATCGATCTTGACGAGCTTGCCGAAAAAATTAACGACAAAACCGCACTTGTTAGCGTGATGTGGGCAAATAACGAAACCGGCACGATCTTCCCCGTTAAACAGATCGCGCAAATCGCACACGAGCATGGCGCGCTGTACCATGCCGACGCAGTGCAGGCCGTAGGCAAGATAAAGGTAAACGTGCGCGATGCGGATGTGGATTTTTTGAGCCTTTCGGGGCATAAATTTCACGCTCCAAAGGGGGTTGGCGCGCTTTATATCAAAGATAGCAAGCCGCTTACGAGCCTGCTTCACGGCGGCGAGCACATGGGCGGACGCCGCAGCGGCACGCTAAATGTCGCGGGAATAGTGGGGCTAGGTAAAGCTTTGGAGCTAGCGAATAAATTTATGGATTTTGAGCGCACTCAGGTAAGCAGGCTGCGCGATAAGCTGGAGGATGCGCTTTTGCAAATTCCAAACGTTAGCGTCGTGGGTGATCGCAGCATCCGCGTGCCAAACACCATCCTCGCCTCGATCCAAGGCGTCGAAGGAGAGGCGATGCTGTGGGATCTAAATAAAGCGGGTATAGCCGCTTCTACTGGCTCTGCGTGTGCGAGCGAGGCGCTTGAGAATAACCCAATAATGGAAGCGATCGGCGCGGATAAGGAGCTGGCGCATACGGCGCTAAGGCTTTCGCTGTCGCGCTTTACGACGGAGGCGGAGATCGATTATGCGATCGAACATATTGGTAAAGCTATCGCCCGTCTGCGCGGGATTTCAAGCACATTTGCTTACGCGCCGCAAGGTTATGAGAAAAATAAAGGATAAAAAATGGCAAAAAATAGTTTGATAAACGGCTCGATCTGGGAGCAGTACTCGCAAAAAGTGCAGGAGCGTATGAATAATCCTCGCTATATGGGCGAGATTACCGAAGAGGAGGCGAAGGCTAGGGGCGGCAAGCTCGTGGTCGCGGACTTCGGCGCCGAGAGCTGCGGCGATGCGGTGCGGCTGTATTGGTTGATCGATCCTAAGACTGATAGAATTTTGGACGCTAAATTTAAAAGCTTCGGTTGCGGTACGGCGATTGCGAGTTCGGATACGATGGCTGAGCTTTGTATCGGAAAGACCGTCGATCAAGCGGTAAAGATTACAAATTTAGACGTAGAGCACGCGATGCGCGATACCCCAGATGAGCCCGCCGTGCCACCGCAAAAGATGCACTGCTCGGTCATGGCATACGATGTCATCAAGCAGGCTGCAGCGAATTATAAGGGCGTCGATCCTGCACATTTCGAGGATGAGATCATCGTGTGCGACTGCGCACGCGTGAGCCTCGGCACGATCAAAGAGGTAATCCGCCTAAACGACCTTCACACGGTCGAGGAGATCACGCAATACACTAAAGCGGGCGCGTTTTGTAAATCCTGCGTGCGCCCGGGCGGACACGAGGAGAAGGATTACTATCTGGTCGATATTTTAAAGCAAACCAGAGAGGAGATGGAGAGAGAGAGGCTTCAAGCTCAAGCCGAGGCGAGTGCCGCTACTAGCGCGAAAGTGGGAGCCGAGATGAGCTTTGAGCAGTTAAATTTGATCGGTAAATTTAAAGCGGTCGAAGGAGTGCTTGACGAGGATATCCGCCCGATGCTTCAGATGGACGGTGGCAATCTCGACGTCATCGACATCAGGCCTGCAGACGACGGCAAAACGGACATATATATCCGTTATCTTGGCGCTTGTAGCGGCTGCGCCAGCGGTGCGAGCGGTACATTATACGCGATCGAAAATGTTTTGCAAGAAAATCTAAGCCCGAACATCCGCGTAATGCCGATCTAAGCTTATCGGTCGCTACGTTTGCATCTTGGCATAGTTTTTAGCGAAATTTTAAGAGCTTGGGCTTTTGCGCGATTGATGCAGTGCTAAATTTTGCCCCTTAGCTAAATTCGCAATTAGACGCTAAATCTGCGTAGAATTTCGCCGTTTACTTTTAAGAATATCGCAAATTTCGCTAAGGTTTTCTAACGTGAAATACATCCGTAAAATTTTGTTTATAAATTTAATTAAAAGCTTTTTCGCTCGTGTAAGTTTTTTTATGAGATTTCGTTTGTAAATTGAACATAGAATTTCTCCGCGAATTTCATCTTTTCATAAATTTAGATGAAAATGCGCCATAAATCACAGAATTTTAGCTGGCTATAATTTCTTTTTATTATAATTGCGCCTTATTTCAACTAAAAGGGGAGCAAATGAAAGTATTTGTTTTGGCGGCTCTACTACTTGGTTTTCTATCTGCAAATTCTTTGGATCAGATCAAAAAAGATAGGCTCGTTTGCATAGGTGTATATAACGATCAGCCGCCGTTTAGTGCGCTCGTAGACGGCAAATATAGGGGATTTGAGATTGCTCTTGGCGAAAAGCTCGGTAAGGAGATTTTCGGCGATAATCCTGGCAAGGTAAAATTTATCCCAATCACGGCTTCAAGACGCATTAGCGCTTTACAGCGCAATGAAGCGGATATGGTGATTGCGACTTTTACTCCTACGCCCGCGCGAGCTAAGAAGGTGGATTTTTCGGAACCTTATTTTAAAGTGCAGGTAGGTGTGCTAGCCAAAAAAGACGAAAATATCACGAGTTTCGATCAGCTGCGCAAAAAGAGGATTTTTGTCATCAAACACTCTCCTATTCACAATTTCTTACGAAAAGCAGGCTTTAGAAAGAATTTAAACTTTTGCGCCAGCTCGGCTAAATGTTACCGCGCTTTCAAAAGGGCGAAAAATGCCGTGCATGTCGATGATAATCTAATCCTGCATGCATACGCGATCATCGATAATAAAACGCAGGTTGCTTTGGATGGTCTAGGTAAGCAAACTTACAACGCAATCGCCGTGCAGAAGGGCAATAATGCGCTGCTAGAGCTAATCAATACATCTTTAGCAGGACTAAAAAAAGACGGATTTTTGGATAAGACCTTTGATGATACGCTCGGGATTTTTTATCATGGCACGATCGATAAGAAGGAATTCTTGGTTGAATAAAATTTCGTGCAGAATTTAATTCGTGCGCCTGGTTTCCGCGTAAAATTCGATTCATTGTAACGACGGAGTTAAAAAATACGTTGCGGGCTTAATTGCTCTTAGAATTCGGTCTCGATTTTGCTTGCCTCTCCTAAAGTACAGATTTTATCGAAATTGGTGAGGCTATTTAAGACGCGCGCACCACTAGCGCGAAATTTCATTTTCGGAAGTAAAATTTTTAAGCAATTCGGCTGCATTTAAAATTTACGCAACTTTTATAGAGTCCGTTTCAATTTTACATCCCACAAAACCCGCGCTAGCTTGTAAATTTCTATTTTTTCAGCTCCAAATACCTGCTCCGTAGCTACAATTTTATGATTTAAATTTTAAAAATTCCTCTAAAAGGAGTTAAACTCCCAAGCGCTATTGCCGCCTCGGTATGGGGGAGTCGAAATTGCGCTTTGTATCAAAGGCAAATCCTATGTAAAGTAGGCGCCAAATGAGCAGGCGAAGCAAATAATTTCAAATTTAGCCTACCTGTCTTATCGGCGCCGCGAAGCTGCATATTACAAAGACCTGGCAAATGCAAAAAGCAATCGTAAAATTTTACCCCAAGAGCCAATCTCGATTTATTTCACCAGCTCGTAATTATACTCTTTCGTGCCGTCGAGTAGATTTGTGACGTTGTAGCCTCGCTCGTTTAGGGCTTTGGCGAGCTTGGCGCTGCGGTTGCCGCTGTAACAGTGTGTGATCATCTTTTTGTCTTTATTGGCCTCAAGCACATCCTTGTAATTTTCTAAAGGCTCGCCATCAGGAATATTTATCGCGCCCTTCATATGCCCCGCGTCGTAGTCCTGCTTCTGCCTAGCGTCGATAATTAGCACGTTTGGATCATTTGCTATTTTCAAAAACCCCTCCGCGTTTATGCTGCCGACCTTATACAGCTCATAGTCGTACTGCTTCACGCCGGGCGCATTCATAAGCACACTGAAGCCTTTTTGTTTAAGCAGATCAAGCGCCTTGCCGCTGCGGTTGCCGGTATTGCAATAAAGCACGACGTTTTTATCCTTGTAGGCGTTTATCTCATCCAGCCTGCTTTCAAGCTCTCCAAGCGGGATGTTGATCGCGTGTTTTAGGTGGCCGGCGGCGTATTCCTCCGAGCTTCTAACGTCAATGACCAGATAATTTTCTTTCGCTCTATTGTCCTCCTCTATTGCTGATAGCGCCGCGCCGCTTATGGCGTAGCCGTTAGACTGTTGCATCTCGGCGCCGCAAGTCGCAAAAGATCCCAATGCAGCCAGCAAAACCGCGCTTTTTAAAATTTTGTGAGAAATAAATTTCATATGTTTCCTTTGAATTTTAGCTTTTAAAGCGGGGGGATTATATCAAAAAATTTAGCTAAATAGTGTGAATTTACGCCGTTAGCAGATGTGAGCGATCAAGTAGGCGATTTGCTTGCAAAAGCAAAAGAGCGATAAAATTTAAAAGTTCGGTCAAGCGCCCGAGCAATACCAAAAGATAGGGGTTAAAATATATAGACTGCGCAAGTACGATAAGCGCTCTTAGACAAAAGTCACCTATAAGCACGCCGTATTCGTTATAAACACAGCTTTTTACCTCCTCGCCGCCGTGCGCGCAGACACTGCCGTCCGCATTCACGCTGCAGCTGCGAAGCATAAATTTGCTTCCACCTAGCAGCGGCAAAGCAAGCCCAAACACGACAAAGCCTATCCAAAACATCGGCGCAAGCGAGCCGCTGACTATCTTAGTCACGCTAGCCATGCCCGCAGCCTCGCTTCTCACGCTCGCAAACAGCGCTAGCACCGCAACGATCTCAAGCGCGACTAGCACGACGTGAAATTTATGCGCGCAGTGGCTTAGCCCGTGCCCGGCATTTAACGTAGCGGCGGCGTTCGCACTAAGCCCCGTAGAGATCGCGGAGATCGTAAATAAAATCGGCAGCCACACGCTAGCCCAAAGCGGGATCGCCTTTACGACGTAAAGCAGTAGCCCCGTATATCCCATCACTCCAAGCGCCAAAATAGCTCCGAGCGTGAGCATCATATCGCAAATTTTACCGCTCTTTTTGATCTGCAAAAGCACCAAAACGCTGACTACGATAAAAAACGTAAGTAGATACGTACCTATGCTCATCATCGAAACCGGGCGCGTATAGAGCTGTAAAATTTTAAGAGGATTTATCGCAGCGCTCGGCGCCAGGTCAAATAGCAAAAGCGCGGTTCCTATTATTACCGCAACGGGTGCTAGCAGAAAGCCGAATTTATAAAACCTCTCGTTTAACGAGCCCAAAAAGCCCTTATAAGCCAAAGCCGAGCACAAAAATGCCCCGGCGCCTAAACCGCCCAAAAATAGATAGATGACTATGAGCCATCCCCAAGTCGTCTGTACCATTGTCATTCCTTTAAATTTTTAAAAATTGCAGGATCTTTTAGTGCGCTTTTAAGCGCATCCATCTCGCTATTTAAGTAGAGATTTAAAAAGCTCCCGAAACTTTTCCAAACGTCTAAATTTGCATGCTCATCGCAGCGAGCAGCAAATTTGCAAAACCACTGCGACGGATGAGCGGCGATAAATTCCGCCTTTTTACGCAAAATTTCATTAAATTTAGCCTCATCCTCCGCCCTTAGCGCGCTAAAACTTAGAAAATAAAGATATTGCAACTCGTACCCGATGAAATCGTCGGGAAATTTATCAAGCTGCGCATCCTCTAGCTTTAGCCCAGAGCTTTCATAAAAGCTTCGCACCTGCATCGTCTTTGCCCCAAACATCGTTTGATAGTCGAAATACACCGACTCGTAAGGCTCGGCTTTAGGGCGCTTAGGGCCCACGAAGAGCTTATTGAATTCGTAGCGAATTTCATCGATTAAGCTTGGCTCGCTTTTGCATTTGGCAAATTCGAGGATAAACTTATGCTCTTTAAGCTTAGGCGCGAAATCCTGCGTCAAATTTAAAAGCTCGTTCAAATTTTCACCGGTAAGCGGCACCAAAAATACCTGCCTCAAAAAGTCCTCGACGCAAAGGCTCTGCTTTAAATTACGCATCTTTTGATCCTTAGTGGATAAACTCATTGCGCTTCATCCTAGGATAGAAGCGGATGTTTGGTTTTGTAAAAAAGTGCTTAAAGCCAGGCATCTCTTTCTCCATTCCTGCACTATCGCTCACATCGCTATCAACTAGCTTTAGCACGTCGCAAGGACAGCCCGCTACGCACGCAGGCTCCTCGCCGCGCTCGAGCTTCTCGGCGCAGAGGTTGCATTTTTGCGCTTTGCCGTCTTTGCCTTTGGTTATAGAGCCGTAAGGACAGGCTACGATGCAGTATCCGCAACCGATACATTTATCGTGTATCGGCTGAACTATGCCGTTTTCGAGCTTAATGTAAGCTCCCACGGGGCAGACGTCCATACATGCAGGCTCGTCACAGTGATGGCATGAATGCGTGATGAAAATTTCCTTTTCGATCTCGTCTTCATGGATTAGCATCATATCGACGTGGCGCCAGTTGATATCGGGGTCTTGGTTATGATAGACCTGACATGAAATTTCGCACGCCTTACAACCTATACAAAAGTTATAATCAAATAAAAATCCTTGTTTTCGTTTCATTTTATGCCTCCTGTTTTGCAGCTTTTTTTACTTCACAAAAGCTTGCAGTATAGGTCGATCCGTTGCCTAAATCACTCACTCCGTCCGAGCAAAGGATATTTGCTCCCGTGCGAGACTTGGTAACCTTAACCCAGATATTGTTCCATGCATAGACGATGCCCGGCTGCATCTGATTGGTTTCAACCGCCGTAAATATCGCCGTGCCCTTTTCGTTCGTGGCTTCAACCGTATCGCCCTCTTTGATACCGCGCGCCAGCATATCCTCGCGCGTCATAAATAGCTCAGCGTTGCCCTTTACTATGACGCGTTTTAGGATGTAAGGCATATTGCCCCAGTTTGAGTTATCCTGAAGCTGCGTGCCCGGCGTCATAAAATAAAGCGGATACTTTTTGAGATAACCGTCGCCGAAACTCTTATGTGCTCGGTAATAATCCCAATCGTCATCAAGATCGATCACTGGATGATAACCTGCCTCTTTGAATGTCTCAGAGTAGAGCTCGCACTTGCCGCTTTTAGTACCGAATACAAGCTTGTCCTTCGGCGCATAAGGGTAGTAAGGAAACTGATCTTTCATCGTCTCAGGAGTCCTAAACGGCTTAATCCAGCCTACGCTCTTTAGCTTTTCGTAGGTGATATTTTGCTTTTTGGCAAATTCCGTATCCAAAAACCTCCTGCAAACCGTCTCGCTATCCCAATCAAAGCACTCCTCTTTATATCCCATCGCCTTGGCTAGAGCGTTAAAAAATTCCAAATTCGTCTTGGCTTCGCCCAGCGGCTTGACGCTTTGGGCGTTGTAGCAGACGTAGCCCGAAATTTGATCGTTTTGAATATCTTCGCTCTCCATAAAGGTAACGCCCGGCAATACGTAGTCAGCGTAATCGCAGGTGTCGGTATCGTAAGGATCGATGACTACCAAGAAAAAATCGTCGTCCATCACGCGTTTTTTGATTAAATTCGTATTGGGCGCCGTTACCATCAAATTCGAGTTGTAGTTGATACAGGCTCGAATTACCGTATTTATCGGCTTACCTAGATAGGTCGGATTTTCCTTTTGGATACCTTTGCCAAATTCTATATAGCTTATTTGCTGGCGCTCTATCTTTTTGCCTTCCGCGTCTTTCGGCGAAAGATCTGGCATGCAGTTATCGAAGTTAAAGCAGCCCTTTACGTGCACGTAAGCCCAGAATAATCCGCCGCCAAGTTTTGTAAGGCAACCCGTAAGTACCGGCAAGAAAGTAACCGCTCGCACGAGCCTTGCGCCGTTAAAGTGCCTTTGCCCGCCGTCGCCGTGCATAATGGCGGGCGCTTTAGCATGAGCGTATTCTCGCGCAAAAACCTTGATCTGATCGACGCTTGCGCCGCACATATCGCTTAGTTCGCCGTAGGTGTAGAGCGAGCACTCATGAACTAGATCTTCAAAGCCGGTTGTATATTTTTCTACAAATTCATGATCATATAGATCTTCTTCTATCAAAAATTTGCAGACCGCTAGACAAAATGCCGGATCGCTTGAAGGCTTTAGCTGGATAAACATATCGGCTTGGTTTGCGAGCGGAATTCTGATCGTATTTATGACGATGATCTTACCGCCTCGCTTTTTGACGCGGTGGGCGAATCTAATCCAGTGCACCGCCGTATAGGCTTCGTTTGAGCCCCAGCTGATATACATATCGCTCTCATCCACTTCCAGCGCGTCTTTTGAAAAATCCGTACCGATAACGCTCGGCGTGCCCGCATAGCGCGGCCAGTCGCACGGGTTGCGCACAAGCCTCGTAGCGCCGTATTTTTCAAAGAAATTTCCAGGTGCGATCGTCTTTGAGATATGCCCTTCATTGCCCGAATAGACAAACTCCGTCAGAGCCTCGCCGCCGTATTTTGACTTTATCTCGGTGAGTTTTGCGGCTATCTCTTTTAGCGCTTGATCCCAGCTTATGCGCTCCCATTTACCCTCGCACTTTTTACCGACGCGCTTCATCGGATACATTATACGATCGGCATTGTATAGGTGCATTGCGTAGGTATGACCTTTGACGCAGACCGTGCCTTGCGTTAGAGGGTGCTTCGGATCGCCCTTGATGCTAACCATCTTGCCGTCTTTGATCTCTGCGATCATCGAACAGGCGTCGCGGCAGTTTCTAGGACAGGTGAGGTAGTGATACTCTACGCCCTGCTCGTTTTTATAGGATTTCGGTTTAAAATCCACCTCAAACTGCTCCATACCAAATAGGCTTGGAGAAGCTCCCGCCGTAGCTAGAGCCGCTCCCGCGCCTTTTAAGAAAGAACGTCTTTGCATCTCTTCTCCTTAAATGTGGGCTTTATTTCATATCGTATATGAAAACCTTATTTTCTTTGCCTTCACGCGAAAAAACATAAAATTTGCCGTCCTTCACCACAAGCGCTCTTGCGTTTGCCGCTCCGCTAAAACTATACGCATCCTCAATTGCATGCGTTTGTAAATTTAGCTTTAGAATAGTCGAGAAATTTTTACTCAAAAGATAAACGGCGTCAGGCTGAGCATCGATGCCCGTGACGTAATATTCGCCTAGGCTCCTGCTCTCTTTTAGCTTTAAATTTGAGCCGATTTGCGGAATAAATTCCTCCAAAATCATCTTATCGTCGCCGTCAAACACCGCCACGCTCCAATAATCCCTCACGTCGTTAGGCACGGACGCAACGATAAATTTATTCGCAGCCGCGTCGTAATCCCAGCCGAGGATATATTGCTGCTTCGCTCGAAGCGTGGAGAAGCGCCCTTTGTTACCGAGATCGTTTAGCTTCCATTTATCCCAACCCTCGCTCAAGTGCCTCCACTGGCTGTTTTGCTCCTCTGCACTAAGCCCGTCCGCAGGCTCATAAAAGACGAAGGTTTTATTAAAACTTATCATGCCGATCTCGTTTTTATACCACGTAGCACCTACGGTCGCCTCCATCTCCATTATAAAGTGGCGATCGTGCTTGCCGTATCTAAGCGGCTTTAAATTTTCGTCCGCAACGTAAAATTCGTTATTTTTAGAAACCAGCGCGAACTGCTTTTTATCTGCGTCGTAGTCTGCTCCAGTAATCGGCGCGTCGTTTTGTAAGCTTAGGCTCACTTCCGCACTCGGCGCACCAAGCTCCTTCACGCCTTCAAGTGCGCCCGCTTTGCTATCGAGATTAAACTCAAACCCAAACGCCAGAGCCGCTAGCGCCGTAAAAATCATCAGCTTTTTCATCTTTTTGCTCCTTAGTTTGGCAGATCCGGAAGCTCCGGATTCCAATCGAATCTAAAATCAAGCGCGCTTTGCCAGTGATCTTTTTCCCAAAACCATTTGGCAGGATCAAGACTTAATCTAGCCGGCGTGCTAGAGCCCAGATACGGCGGCGGGCCTGAGACGATGAAAGCCTGCACGCAGTTTGCGGCGATGATGACGATGAAGATTAAATTTGCAATTTTACCAAGAGGCAGATAGCGCAAAAACTCGCCGTATTCGCCGCTCGCGCTCTTTTTCATTATCTCGCCTAAATTTACCGCCTCTTTGTGCGCTAAAAGATACTCAAACGTGCAGCTCTCATCAAGCTTAAATTTCTCTTTCTTTAGCTTTGCTTCGATCCTTTCACGCTTGTCGCCGTACTCGGCTCTAAGCATTTCGAGCTTTTCTTTGTAAAAATCAGATAGGTATTTAACGAAAAGCATAGTTAAAACATAGTCTTTATAGTCGCTTCCGTCCATCGTGCCGCGAAATGTGTCGCAAGCTTTCCAAACGACGTTGTTTATGGTCTCTTGTGTGGTCTTTTGCATCTTAGTTCTCCTCTTTTATTAAATTTTCAAATACGCTTTTGTGATATTTTTGCTTTTGGGCTGCTAA
>NZ_CALHHX010000046.1 GCF_938030685.1 uncultured Campylobacter sp.
ATCATAACTCAAAAGGCGGCTACGGCGGCGGTATCGCAGGCTACGAGACTATCCCCAACGGCACGAGGCTTTATGAGCCCGGCAGAAGCTTTTGGGCGAAATTTAAAGTGCATTTTTAAGGCCTAGATCGTCCGGATTTGGCGCGTTTTAGATTTTGTATCGGATTGGGCGACACCCCATTTCGGCGCACTGCGCAAGAACTGTGCGAGCTTGCAAACAGACGCTAAAGTATAGATAAAATTTGCAAGTGCCTTGAGCGGCCGAGCTCGCGCTAAATTTGTACGGCTAGGCGCGGCTTTTGTCGTCCGAGCCTTTTTTCCGCACGGCGTCGAAGCCTCGGTGCGGCCCGCGGCGGATATGATACTTATTCGGGCGTGATCTCACGCGACAAGCGCCGGCACAGAAGGCGGTTGTGCGATTTGAGATGAAATTTGGCCCGCAGATCAGCTTAAAGCTTTGTACAAAAAGGCGGTTTCGCGGCGCCTGATCCGTCGGCATCGTTTCGGTTCGTCGGGCTTGCCTGCGCACAGCGGGCGAGCGGTAAAATTTAATGAGCTTTAAGTGGCGGCGCTATAAAATGGCGCGTCCATCAAATTTAAAGGCGGCAAATGGATCAAAGCAGGCTTGAGGAATTAAAAAGGCCACTACAAAAGCGACATCAAGAGCCGAAGCGGGGCTTGGAACAAAATTCTAACGGCGAAAATTTTAAAGCCCCGAATTCTGAAATCCAGAATTCTGAAGCCTCTAATTTTGAAGTTTCAAATTTCGAAGCTTCAAATTCTGAAACCAAAAATTCCGATCCTGGCGCTTTAAATTCAGAAGCCGAAGCGGATCAGAATTCCGCCTGTATAAACAACACAGAACCACAAAATTTTATCTTGGATGGTAGCGGCGCCTTACCGCAGAATTCTAAAGCGAGGGATTACGACAAAGAGCCAATAATAGTAAAAAATTATGAGAGGCTGCTAATATCTACAATTACATTTTTATACGTGCCTATGATTTTAGGCGGATATATTCTAAGCATATGGGATTTAATTTTTTCAAAATACCATATATCGATGATGGAAATAGGCTCTAGTATTACATTCGGAATTTTTATAGCGATAGTATTGAAACTTATTTATAGTAGCTGCGTAAGCAATAATAATCGAAAAATCTACTTTATGAATAACTCTATAGATTTCTATAACAACGGCGAGCTCGAGAGAAGGATAAATAACTTTCATTTAAATTATGTGGTAGGCAGACCATTTTGGGGATATTGCAACGATGATAAAGTTCGCCGCCTCATTTATAATATTATTATAATTTTTTCTATTGCAGCATTATCATTTCTGTCATCGCAAATTTTATTATTCTTCATTTTTTCAATACTTTCTGCAATCTTTTTGAAAATATTTTTTCACTTTTTAATCGTAGGCAATTTTAAGAATTTTTCATTCTTTTCTGCGATCGTAGTGGATTATCCGTACTATGAGCAGAAAAATACTTATTATTTAAGCTCTATTTTATCGGCAAAAAATTATTTAGTTTGCGTATATGATGCGGAAAGGCTAAACGAGATAAAAGAATGGTTTTTAATTAGAAAACATATCGATATTGATAAAATAGAAAAATATTATCTTAGCTAAAGCGAGCGGTTATGGATACAAGAAACAAAGAGGTTGAGTTTAGAGATTACGACAAAAATCCGATAATAATAAAAGACTATGCTTTTTACGATTATATGAAATATTCCACGATTGCTACGCTTATAGGATGCTTATTCTTCATCTCGGTCGTTACCGTAGTAAACCCTATTGAGCCCAAAAATTTTAGATTACTCCCTTTCGCTTTGGTAATGTTTTTTACCAGGCGAAAGCAACAAAAGGGCGTCTATTTCGTATTTAACGATTCGGATATTAAATATTACAAAGAAGATAAAGCTTATAAATCTTTGAAGCTTGAACAAATCGGCGCCGTTGCGATTAGTTTTGATCCGCGCTGGGACCGGCAGCAGAGGATAAGCATACCCGAAATGCTGTTTTTGTCGCTTTGGCCTTTGGGCGCATACGTTATGCGCGGAATGCATGCGATGATCGCGCTAATTTCGATGATAGCAATTAGCCTATTCGGAGCGGGTATATTGATGCATCTTAAAAATGGCAGTTTCAGATGCTTAGGCATCTATGACCGGCTTGTGATATACGGCGAAACGGGCGATCTTAGAATTATAAATGTTTTGATTTATAGCGAAAAAGAGTATCTGGAATTAAAAGAGTATTTTATGCGCAAAACGCATATAGATTTAGATACCGTCCCGCGCACCTTGTCGGTATTTAGTAAAAAGGTAAAATTTAGAAAATTTAAATTCTAACGCTCCGCTTGAAATTTTGCCTTTAAAATTTACGCGCTAATCATCGCCGCTTTCATATGCGCCGAGTTCTACGAGATTGCCGTCAGGATCGCGCAGATAGATACTTTGCATAGCGCCGCGCGCGCCGGTGCGAGGCACGATGCCAAGCTCTATTTGCACCCCTTTGCTTTCAAGCTCCGTTTTGAGCTGCTGCGCGCTTTGCCCTTCGCAGATGAGGCAAAAGTCCGCCGAGCCTGCGCTAGGACGCGCCGCGAACGGCGCAAACTCGCCCGCGCGGGTGTGGATATTGATCTTTGAAGAGCCGAAACGCAGGCTGTGTTTGCCACCCTCGCAAACGTGCTCTAAGCCCAAAATCCCTTCGTAAAATTCCACGCATTTTTGCAGATCCTCCGTAACTAGGACGAAGTGATCGATCTTCGTGATTTTCATTTCATCTCCCTGTGCGCTTGCAAGTCGCAAAATTTTTACGCCTCGCGGTGCAATCTTGGAATTCTGCCGTGAAATTTTGCGACAAAATTCCAAATGCTCATAGCGCGAAATCAAAATTTCGCGACGTAAATTTTAAAATTATAAAATTTAGCCTAAGCAAAATGGGGCGCGAGCAAAATTTGACTTTAGTAAAATTTGACCCGACGAAATTTCGTCTAGCGAGCGCCGCAAATTCTAATCTCGCGATTTCAAAACTAGCGATTTTAAAATTCTCTTACCTACCTCGACGCCCGGCTGATCGTAAGTGCTGACGCCCAGTATCGCTCCAGTAGCGCTGGTTAGCAGCTCAAAGTAGTAAAATAGCTCGCCCACGCTCTGTTCGCAAAGCTGCAAAACCTCGATTAGATCGACGCTGATACCCTCGTTTAGCACGGCTTGCAGCGTAGCATCGCACTGAAGATTTAGCACCTCATCCAGTCGCATGCCGTTTACGAAGTCACAGCCCTCAAGACCTTGCAGACTGATACCAGGCACCGCGTCCGTAGTGCCGTTGTCCGTGAGCTTTAAGAAAGTCACGGTCTTATCCTTTACGCCGTCCATTATGAGCTGAAGGAAGCTGTGCTGATCGCGCGAACCTACAAGCCCTACAGGAGTAAGTCCCTCGCGGCTAAAGCCAATCTTTTTACCTAGGCTTTCCGCCCAGAGCTGCACATACCACTCACCCAATGCGCGCAGCGCGTCGCCATAGCTAAAAAGGATGTTGATTTTCGCACTTTTATGCGTGGCGTAGTGATGAGCTTTTCGTAGAATTTTATTCTCCGCGATTTTAGCGGGATCGCCTGCTAAAATTTCATCCAGATACCGCTCTTTTGCGACGGCAGCCCCGCGCAGCATCGCGCTTGCATCAAGACCTAACCCAACTGCGGGCACTAGCCCTACCGCACTTAACACGCTAAAACGGCCGCCTACGTTAGCGGGCATATTTATCACGCAGGCGCCGTGCTCACGCGCGAAGATATCAAGCGGCGAGCCCGCATCGGTGATAAAGATGAAATTTTTTGCTAGCGTCTTTAAATCTGAAATTCCGAAACGCTGCAAAACGACCTTAAAAAGCGAGATCGTCTCGATCGTACCGCCCGATTTGGAGGATATTATGAAGATCGTGCGAGCAAAATTTAACCCTTCAAGCGCGCGGTTTACACTGTGTCCGTCGAGATTATCCAAAATTTTAAAGCGTAAATTCTTTCTTACGCGCGGACGCAGCATCTCATAAAGCGCCCGCACGCCCACGCTGGAGCCGCCGATGCCTATAAGCACGATCTCGTCGTAGCTTCGTGCGCTAAAAAATTCCTGCGCCCGCGCTATTTCGTCTGCGCCTTGCTGCGGCAGGCGGTAGTAGCCTATCTCGCCGCTTTCGTATTCGGCGCGGATCTTTGCCGCTACCTCTTCTAGCGCGCCCTCTTTTGCCGGTGGGAAAAACAGCTCATTTTTTACCATCGCCGAATTCTCGCTCGTAGAAATATTTGATCGCCTCCACGTAGCCTTTTACTGAGCCGCAGTCGAAGCGAGTGCCTTTAAATTTATACGCGATCACCACGCCGTTTTGAGCCTGCTTTAAAAGCGCGTCGGTAATCTGCACCTCGCCGTTTTTACCTGGCGCCGTCTGCTCGATGAGATCGAAAATATTAGGCGTTAGGATGTAGCGCCCGATGATGGCTAAGCTCGACGGAGCCTCGCCAGGCTCAGGTTTTTCGATCATATCCGAGACCATTATCAGATCGTCGCTGATGCTCTTTCCGGCGATGATGCCGTATTTGTTTACGTCTTGCGGCGGCACCTCCATCACCGCAACGACGCTGCAGCGGTATTTTTCGTAAATTTTAACCATCTGCGCAAGCACGCCCTCGCCGTTTTCGTTCACGCACAGATCGTCTGCGAGCACCACGCCGAAAGGTTCGTCGCGGATTAAAATTTTACCCGTATAAATTGCGTTGCCGAGCCCCTTCATCTGCTCTTGGCGCGTAAAAGAGAAGGTGCAGCGCTTCATAAGTGCTCTGATTTCGTCGAGCAGATATTCTTTGCTGCTGCCTGAAATTTGATCCTCCAGCTCGTAGCTGCGGTCGAAATAATCCTCCAGAGCGCGCTTGCCGCGACCCGTGACGAACGCCATATTGTCCATGCCCGCCTCCAGCGCCTCGTCCACGCCGTAGTGAATGAGCGGCTTGGTAA
>NZ_CALHHX010000047.1 GCF_938030685.1 uncultured Campylobacter sp.
GACTGATCGCTTACGAGGATAAAATTTATCGGTGGTAAAATTTCGCAACGTAGGCTCCTGCGATAGTTTTGTACGTTTTTTGCGTCTTATTGAAGACCGATCTGCGCTAGCGTCTCGCGCCTTTTCGCAAACCGGCAGGCGAGCATTTTCGCTCCTAAGCGCGCTTAAGGCGCGACGCCGCAAAGCCTGCTAGACAAAAGCGCGAGCCGCGTGGGTAAGCAGATCCCTATCTGCGCGTATCCGAAAGTGGCTACATACGTAGGCGGCGACGAAAATAACGCGAGCAGCTTTGAGTGCAAATGAAATTTGATTTAAAGCAGCGCCTTATGGCGGAGCGGATTTGAGCTAAATTTAGCTCGCAGCTCCGCTAAAATCCGTGCTCGTCAAACGGGTGCGGACAGATTAAAATTTAAAGGACGGAAATGACCGAGCCGAAAATCGGCGATCTCTTCGCCGTAAAGCTTAAGAGGCGGGACGCGTATTTTACCGCGCAGATCGTAAGCGTCAATATGGGGCTAGTCGCGCTCGTTTTGGACGGCTTTACGAGCGCGCCGCTCGGGCTAAAAGAAGCGGCTAAGCTTAAGCCGTTTTACTTCGATCATCACTTTTGGAGGCGCGGAGAATTTTATCTCGGCGTGGATGAAATTTTAGATGCCGAGCCCGTTTTCATCGGCAACGCCGCTTTGATTTGCGAGCCGCCCGAGTGCGTGAGCTTGCAAAGCATCGAACAGATCTATATGCAGCTTGCGTGGAATGAGCTGCCGAAGGAGATCCGCGCTAAATTTAAATCTATTAGCAAGCAAAAGCTTGAAATTTCGCAGCCGCAAAGCAGGGAATTCTACGCCGATTTAGCGCGTAAAAATCCATTTTGCTACGAGATAAAAAGCAAAATTTGGGATGAAAATTTAAAAGATTTTTTAGAAGCGACGCCGATAATGACGCAGCTTGAGCTAAATTGCGCCGGCAAAAGCCTGGATATCTCGTGCACGCACCTGCAGCAGCTCGTTTTGCACGCCAGCGGCACGGAGGAGATCACGCTAAACGGCTCGCTGTGGCGGCTCGTAATAAATAGCGATATCGCGCGGCTAAAAAGCGTGCGCTGCCCCTTTGACGGCGAGCTTTTGAGCGTTCAGCTAGAGCTAAGCGGCGGCGAATTTTGCATTCGCGGGCTTGAAAAACTGCGCGATCTACGGATATTTTCGCAACGCGGCGAGCGCATTGATCTCGCATGCGTTGCGGCGAGTTTTCCGAATTTGCGTGAAATTTTTATTAACGCGCAGGGCGGCACGCTAAAAAACATCGACACGCTCGCTAAATTTGAACATCTAAAAGACATCTGGCTAAGCGACGTTTACGGATTTGAACGCTTTCCGACGAGGGCACAGCTGCCGCATCTAAAACGCCTTTGTTTCTGGTCGGTGCCTAAAGGCGCTTGCGAGGCTGCTAGAGCGCAGTTTAAGGGCATAGAAAGCCTCGTAATCAGGCAGCCGCGAAGTAAGCAGTGGCTGGCGGCGAATTTAAACAACCCGCTACGTAGCTGGGACGGCAGAGAGGGCGTGGGCGCGGCGACTGCCAGAAAGGCGATGAGGGCTTATGTAGGCGCGCACAAGAAACTAAGTGCGCTAGAAGCAGAATCCGCAAGCGACGAGCTCAAGACCGAGAAGACCGAAATTTTAAAAGAATTTATCGCCATTTTTAACGCGATAGACGCCAAGCATAGCATCGACACTATGGAGCGCGAGGAGATTTGGGAGGCGTTTTGCAAGCTGGCCGAGCTTGCGGCGGTGGATGCGAAGTCGCAAGAGCGTATCTGGGAGCAAAACGCGGAATTTTAGCCAAACGAAGCGGCGCGGGCGCTATGATGAAAAACGGCGTGCGGACACTGCGCGATCGGGCTTTGTTTGGGCGCGGCGCGCGAGATTTAAAATTTGGCGCCGAAACGGGCTTTTGCGGGCGCATAGATAAAATTTAAGCCAAGCGGCGGTAAAATTCCGCGGTTCCAAGGAAGCGTTAATTTACGCCGATTTGGCGCGTAAATTTGCGTCTATTAGGGCGAAATAAAATTTAAAGGAGCAAAGATGAGAGGTAAAATTTTAATCGTGGCCTTTGCGGCGGCGCTTTTGTGCGGCTGCGCGGCGCACGATGCAAAGCTAGGC
>NZ_CALHHX010000048.1 GCF_938030685.1 uncultured Campylobacter sp.
ACGAGGCCGTAAATATGGGCTGGAAATACGAGTCGCTGTGGGCGCTGATGTGGGCGATGGGGCTCGTGGAGGAGCTTAGCTTTCCGAGCGAGATCTGCGACTGCGCCTTTGTGATGGACACCTTTAGCGGCGGCGATTTTTCGGCGCGCGTAAAGCTGCGGGGCACGGATGAAATTTTGCAGGCGCTCGATCTCATCTACCGCTACCACTGGGCGTGCGTCAATGCTCGCGTGCATGGCTCAGACTGCGCAGGGCTTGATGAAGAGGTCGTGATGGAGAGGCACGGCGGGCTGGAGTGGCTGTGCTGCAAGGGGGAAGAGAATGATAATCTGACGGATGAATATAATGCGTGGGATTATCCGGACTTGAATACTTAGCGGCGTGTCTTTTTCTACTTATACTTCGTTGAAATTTGATTTTCAAGCTCGGCAGGCTATCTTGCCTAGCCTACACTTAAAAATCAAATTTCGCCTCGTTTAAGCGAAAAAATACTGCGCCTTATCTTTGTTGTGCGTTATCCCATTTTACTATACGTCGTTGCGTCTAAAAATTTGCTCGGTCACGTATTGTAATAATACGCTCCCATTCGAATTTCATCCGCGCCTCGTCTAGCTTCGCGATACTGCCGCCTGTATTTTTGCGCTCAAATTTAACCCCGTTCGCGCGCTGCTTTTCTAAATTCAAAATATGTGCCGACGGATCGAAAAGCATACCGAATGTGAAAATTTATGAATTGATTGGGGATAGAATTTTAAAATTCTGTTGCAAACTACACAAAGCGGATCACGGTCGCAGATCCGCTGAAATTTCAGACGCGACCTGCTAAATTTCAGGGCGCAGTGGAATTTTAGAATTTAAAGTTGCGGGCGAGCAAGGCGCCCGTCCGCGTATTTTAAGCCCGCTAAATTTAAGCGGGTAACGTCTGCACCGCAGACCTAGAAATTGCATCAGCCCTGCGTCGCAGCGCTTCCGCTCGCAAACGCCGCCGCATTGAGCGCCGCGTCGTAATCTGGCTCATCTACGATGTCGTCCGTGATCTGCTTGTAGGCGATCTTGCCTGCGGTGTCCACGACGAAAACCGCGCGACACGTTAGCCCCGCAAGCGCACCGTCCGCGATCAGCACGCCGTATGCGCGCGCAAACTCCTTATCGCGAAAATCGCTTAGAGCGCGTAAATTTTTGATCCCCTCGGTCGAACAAAATCTGCCCGCGGCAAACGGCAGGTCCATCGAGACCACGAAAACCTCGGTATTTTTTATACTCGCGGCGCGCTCGTTAAATTTGCGCGTCTCGGTCGCGCACACACCCGTATCCAGAGACGGCACGGCGATGATGACCTGCGCCTTGCCCGTGCCGCCGCCGACTTTGACCTCGCTAAGATCGGCCGCGACCAGACTAACCTCTGGCGCCTTATCTCCAAGCTTAAGCTCGCCGCCCGAAAGGCCGACGCTTACGCCTTGCAATTTGGTTCGTTGCATGATTTTCCTTTGTTTTAAAATATCTGAAATGGGCGCGTTATAGCCCGCGAAAGCAAACGCCTGCTAAATCCGAAAACAGGCAAGCTCGGGCATTGGCTCGGCCGATATGAGTGGCGCGTAGATTGTAGATTGCTGCGCTAAGATGAAATTTTACGGCGCGAAGCAGCACAATTAAAGCCCCCGAGAATACCGCTACTCGCATAAAGCACTGATGGTCGCGATCTGATATAAGTCTATGATAGTTGCGCTCCGCCTTAAGGCTGTGCCGAAGGTAAAATTTAGCCCCGTTTGCGACGATTTTATCCGTGAATAAAAATCAAAGCGATAGCGCTGTATGTGCACTTTACCTGCGAAAGAAAGAAATCACTAGTAAAACGACAGGTGCGGCATCATGAGCGCGTTTTAAGTTATGTTTTAAATTTTTAAATTTAATTGAAATTTTTTGATCTAAATTTATGATCGGCGGAAGTTAAAATTTATGAATTGAAATTTTATTCGGAGTCGGAGTATGAATTTAAATTTACGCTAGTAAAACGGGTTAAATTTGAAGGGCTATTTTAAAATTTCAAGAAGTGCCGGGGGTTGGCGATAAAGCTATCGCCACACCCTAGCGCTCTTTAAGCTTAGCCGTTGCGCTTTTTGATGATCTCTTCGCCGACGTTCTTAGGAACCTCGTCGTAGTGATCAAATTCCATCGAATAGGTCGCGCGACCCTGCGTCTGAGAGCGCAGATCGGTCGAGTAACCGAACATCTCCGAAAGCGGGCAAAACGCGTCGATGATCTTATTTCCTCCGCGCTCGCTCATGTTATTGACCTGTCCGCGGCGCTTGTTTAGATCGCCGATGACGTCGCCCATATACTCCTCAGGGGTTTCTACCTCGACCTTCATCATAGGCTCCAAGATCACGGCGCCCGCTTTTCTAGCGCCCTCTTTGAAGCCCATAGAAGCGGCGAGTTTGAATGCCATTTCGGAGCTATCGACTTCGTGGTAGCTTCCGTCATAGACAGTTACGCGCACGTCCTCGACCGGATAGCCCGCCAAAACGCCGTTTTGCATCGCCTCTTGGCAGCCCTTATCGACTGCAGGGATGTATTCTTTCGGAATCGCGCCGCCTTTAATATCGTTTACGAACTCATATCCGGCGCCAGGCTCCAAAGGCTCTAGGCGCAAAAATACGTGACCGTATTGACCGCGACCGCCCGATTGTTTGGCGTATTTGTACTCTTGCTCGACTTTTTTGCGGATAGTCTCGCGATATGCGACCTGCGGCTGTCCGACCTCGGCCTCAACCTTAAATTCTCTAAGCATTCTATCTACAATAATCTCAAGGTGTAGCTCGCCCATTCCCGAAATGATAGTTTGTCCGCTCTCTTCGTCGGTCGTAACCCTAAAGCTCGGATCTTCTTGCGCCAATTTTTGAAGCGCGATACCCATTTTTTCTTGATCGGCTTTGGTTTTAGGCTCTACCGCTACGCTAATAACCGGATCAGGAAATTCCATACGCTCTAAAATTACTTTATCTTTTTCGCTAGCTAACGTATCGCCGGTAAGAGTGTCTTTAAGACCCACGACAGCACCGATCTCGCCCGCATAAAGCTCCTTGATCTCTTCGCGTTTATTTGAGTGCATCCTTAGCAAGCGTCCGATGCGCTCTTTTTTGCCTTTGCCAGTATTTACGACGTAGCTGCCACTTTCCAAAACACCGCGATAAACGCGTACAAAGGTAAGCTGACCTACAAAAGGATCGGTCATAATCTTAAATCCAAGGCCCGCGAACTCGCCCTCGTCGGTAGAGCTTACGTGGACCTCGCTGCCATCCTCATACTGACCCTTAATCGCAGGCACTTCATCAGGCGCAGGTAGATAATCTACGACCGCATCTAGCAAAGGCTGCACGCCCTTGTTTTTAAATGCGGTGCCGCATAGCATAGGAAAAAAACTTAGGCTTAAGCAGCCTTTCTTGATGCCCTTTTTAATCTCTTCTACGCTTAGCTCTTCGCCGTTAAAATACTTCTCCATCAAAGCTTCATCAGTCTCTGCTACCGCCTCAATCATCTTGTCGCGATACTCTTGCGCTTTTTCTCGTAATTCAGCAGGAATTTCAACGATCTCGGGAGCAGAAGGACCCTTGCTATCATCCCAAACGAGCGCTTTCATAGTGACTAAATCGATAACGCCTTTAAAATCGTCCTCAGCGCCAATCGGAATTTGAATCGGAACTGGATGAGCCTTGAGCCTATCTTTTACCTGCTGTTCGACATTATAGAAATTTGCGCCTACGCGGTCCATCTTATTTACGAAAATGATGCGCGGAACGTGATATTTATTCGCTTGACGCCAAACGGTCTCGCTTTGAGGTTGAACGCCGCCTACAGAGCAAAATACTGCTACTGCGCCATCTAAAACGCGCATCGAGCGCTCCACTTCGATAGTAAAGTCAACGTGACCCGGGGTGTCGATCAAATTTATCTGATGATTATTCCAAAAGCAGGTAGTTGCCGCAGACGTGATCGTGATGCCGCGCTCGCGCTCCTGCTCCATCCAGTCCATAGTAGCGGCGCCCTCGTGAACCTCACCAATCTTATGGCTCATACCGGTAAAAAATAGAATTCTTTCGCTCGTAGTCGTCTTTCCGGCGTCGATGTGAGCGGCAATTCCAATATTTCTAACCATATGTAAAGGGGTCTTTCTTGCCATGACGCCCTCCTACCAACGATAATGCGCGAAAGCTTTGTTGGCTTCCGCCATCTTGTAGGTGTCTTCTTTCTTTTTAAATGAAGAGCCTTTAGAATTTGCGGCGTCCATAAGCTCGTAAGCCAGGCGCTCTATCATTGTGCGCTCGCTTCTTTTTCTCGCAAAAGAGATGATCCAGCGGATAGCCAAAGCCTGCTGGCGAGCCGGCCTGACCTCTATCGGAACCTGGTACGTAGCGCCGCCTACTCGACGAGACTTAACTTCCATCAAAGGCTTAACGTTATCGATGGCGTCGTTGAAAATTTCGATACCTTTCTTCTCGCCGTCTTTATTGTTGATGAAATTTAAGGCGCCGTACATGATCTCGGTAGCGACGCTCTTTTTGCCGTCGAACATAAGCGAATTAATAAATTTTGTGATTACTTTGCTGTCATAAATCGGATCGGGCATAACTTCCCTAACGGGAGCTTTTCTTCTTCTCATTTTATTCCTTCAAATTTTAAAATTTTACTCAAACTCGGCAAAATCTAGTGCCGGTCTGTTTAGGCCAAACTATTTTTTAGGTCGTTTAGCACCGTATTTTGATCTTGCAACGGTTCGTTTTGCAACGCCTGCAGTATCGAGCGCACCGCGGACGATGTGGTATTTAACGCCCGGTAGGTCCTTTACGCGACCGCCGCGAACTAGCACGATAGAGTGCTCTTGTAGATTGTGACCTTCACCGCCGATATAGCTGATGACTTCAAATCCGCTAGTAAGCCTTACTTTGGCAACTTTACGAAGCGCTGAGTTTGGCTTTTTAGGGGTCGTAGTATAGACCTTAGTACAAACTCCTCTTCGTTGAGGGCAATTCTTTAGCGCCGGAGACTTCGATTTCTCGGTAATCTTCTTGCGCTCTTTTCTGACCAATTGATTTATGGTTGGCACATCTTTCCTTTCACAAAAATTTATTCAAAAAGATTTGGATTATACTTTGTTTAAACTTACAGAAACGTAAATTTAACTAAATTTTAATCTCTAATCAGTACAAATTCTCCGCCGCCGCAGATCACTAAGCAGATCGCAGCGGAAAGATACAGATATACGATTTCCAGCTCAAATCCGCCTACGCCGGTAAGCGCACCCAACGGAGTGTGCAGTACATAAATTATCATGAGCACGTTTGCGATCACAAGCAGAGCGCCTATGCGACAAAATACGCCTATGATTATCATCGCTGGCGCCAGCACCTCGCCTACGTATGCGCCGTAAGCCACCAGATCCGGAATTCCTCTGGCTACCAACATCGATTTTACGCCATCTATGCCGTGAGTGAGCTTAAAAATTCCATGCATTAAAAGACAAACTCCAAGCCCCAACCTGATAAACAACAGACCGAAATTTATGTTGATCATATTCATGTTTCATCCTTTAAATTTAGGTAAATTTAGGGCTTTTTACCCTAAATTATTTTTTAAGTTTAACTTCCTTGTCTTTATACAGACCGGTTCCGACCGGAATTATGCGACCTAAAATTACGTTTTCTTTTAAGTCCTCTAATCGGTCAAATTTACCCGCGATACTAGCCTCGGTTAGAACCTTCGTAGTCTCTTGGAAGGACGCTGCCGAAATGACGCTATCACTTCCAACAGCCGCGCGAGTTACGCCCAGTAGCACAGACTCAGCAATCGCAGGCTCGCCACCAATTTTTATAATACGCTCGTTTTCTTCTCTAAATCTACGACGGCTAATCAGATCACCGACGATTAGCTGAGTATCGCCACTATCGACGATTCGGACCTGGCGGAGCATCTGTGATACGATGATCTCGATATGCTTATCGCTGATGACGACACCTTGAGAGCGGTAAACCTGTTGAATTTCGCTTATCAGATAGTAATGCAGCGCCTTTTCGCCTAAAATTCTAAGCACATCGTGCGAGCTGATAACTCCGTCGGTAAGCTTCTCGCCTGCGTGGACGAACTCGCCGTTTCGCACTTGGATCTGGCGGCTCTTATCGATTAGATACTCTGCGCTCGTTCCGTCCTCTCCCTCGATTATAATGCGCTCTTTTGCACGCAACGCCTTATCGAAGCGGACGGTTCCGTCGATGTCCGCGATGATCGCGGTATTTTTAGGACGGCGCGCCTCAAATAGCTCCGATACGCGCGGCAAACCGCCGGTGATGTCTTTCGACTTCGCAGCCGCTTTCGGCGTTCTAGCCAAAATATCCGCAATCGCTACTTGATCGCCCTTATTCGTAAAAATCGCAGTCTTCGGTCCTAGGTTGTATTTGATAGGCTCGCCCTTGCTAGGAGTTACGATGATAGCCGGTTTGACGCCCTGCGGTAGGTATTCGTTGATAACCAAACGGCTTTGGCCGGTCGTCTCGTCATATTGCTCCGTAGCGGTGTATCCCGGCTCGATATCCTCAAAGCTGATCTTACCCTCGCACTCTGCAGCCACAGGGATAGAATACGGATCCCACTCGGCGATGATCAAGCGATCGTCTTTCTTAGGCTTGGCGATAAGATCTTCGCTTTTTACGACGCTATTATCATCATAGGTAATGACAGATTCGCGTGGTATATAGTGACGGATCGCCTCTCTGCCGTTTTCATCGGAGATGACTACGTACATACCCTTCTCACTTACGACATGACCTTTTTTGATATCTCTTAACCTCTCTAAATAATCGCCCTTTAGGATGAAATACTTAAGCGTACCATTTGCTCCCGCTTTGATCTTTTGAGTTACCGGCTCGCCGTCTTTGACGCGAAGTTCGCTTGCAAACGGAATTCGAGTAGGGATATTCCAGTCTTCTTTTATAACCTCTACTAAACTATCATTTTCTCCAACGGTTTCGCCGTCTTTGAAAACGATGTAGAATTTTCCCTCAACTTTACCGCTTACGCCAGCAAGCTCAGTAGGCTTAGCTAGATCATGACGTCGGATAGTATATTTAAATTCTTCTTTCTTACCTTTTAGCGTAATATTCACATCATCGTGAGTTATATCGATGCTTACCTTGCCGGTAATTGGGGCTTTGATCTTTGGCTCGACCAAAAGCACCGCGGCGTTTCTGCGGTTCATCACGATATTTTTGCCGCCGTTTTCATAGGTCTTTACGTTGTAATATCTGATAAAGCCTTCCTTATCGGCGATTACTTGGCGATCTTGCTGCTCGGTAGATGCGGTACCGCCGGCGTGGAAGGTTCGTAGCGTAAGCTGCGTACCCGGCTCTCCGATTGATTGCGCCGATATGATACCGACCGCTTCGCCCGGTTTTACCAGCTTGCCCTCGCCTAAATTTACGCCATAGCACTTCGCGCAGACGCCTTTTGCGGCCTTGCACGTAATAGGCGTGCGGATACTTACGGATTTAATACCCGAATCCACGATGGTTTTTACTTCGCCAACGCCCAAAAGCGTGCCCTCGGTAAATAAAATTTCATTCGACACCGGATCAATCACATCCGAGCTTAGCACCCTACCCATAATCCTATCGGCTAAGCTTTCTATTTGCGTTCCGTTTTCTACGATCTCAGTAACCTCGATACCCTCGTGCGTACCGCAATCGTGCATCGTAACTCTGACATTTTGCGCGACATCGATCAGCTTTCGCGTTAGATAGCCCGCGTTTGCGGTTTTAAGCGCAGTATCGGCAAGACCTTTACGCGCGCCGTGAGTCGAGATGAAGTACTCGTTTACGTTCAGACCCTCTCTAAAATTTGAAGTAATCGGCGTCTCGATGATCGAGCCGTCGGGCTTACTCATCAGACCTCTCATGCCCGCTAGCTGCTTGATCTGCTCTGCGCTACCTCGCGCGCCGCTATCGGCCATCATATAAATAGAATTAAAGCCGTCCTTATCCTTCTCCATCATCTTCATCATCTCATCGGCTAGCTTTTTGCTGGTGCTGGTCCAGATGTCGATCGTTTTGTTATAGCGCTCGCCGTCGGTTAGCAAGCCCGCGCCGTATTGGTTCTGAACTTCTCTGACCTGCTTTTTAGCTTCTTCTACAAGACCCGCCTTAGACTTCGGCACGATGATATCCGAAACGGAAATCGAAACGCCCGCTTTAGTCGCGGATTCAAAGCCTAAGTTCTTAAGATTATCCAAAAATTCCGCGCTTATCTCAAGGCCGCCGTTTTTATAGACGTAATCGACAAGCTCGGCGATATCCTTTTTCTTCATAATCTTATTCCAAAGATGATCCGGAATAAAGCTAGGCAGGATCGATTTGATAATCAAGCGGCCCGCGGTCGTAAAGATAATGCGGCGATCGATCATCGTTTTGATTTTAGCGTGGATGTCTAGGGCATTTGCCTCCACGGCGAGCATTACTTCATCGACGTTTGCAAAAATTTTATTTGTTCCTTTTGCACCCGGCTTTTCGAGGCTTAGATAATAAATTCCTAAAACCATATCCTGGCTAGGCACTGCGACAGGCTTTCCGCTCGCAGGAAGCAAGATGTTCATCGAGCTAAGCATTAAAATTTTACATTCCGCGATCGCCTCTTGGCTAAGCGGCACGTGCACCGCCATCTGATCGCCGTCGAAGTCCGCGTTGAACGCGGCGCAGACTAGCGGATGCAGCCTGATCGCCTTACCCTCGACGAGCACCGGATGAAACGCCTGAATAGACATCTTATGAAGCGTCGGCGCGCGGTTTAGCATAACCGGGTGATCTTTAACGACCTCCTCCAAGCACTCCCAAACTTCATTGATCCTATTTTCGATCATCTTTTTGGCCTGCTTGACGGTCGTAGCATAGCCCTTCTCTTGAAGGCGAGCGATTAGATGCGGCTTGAATAACTCAAGCGCCATCGTCTTAGGCAGACCGCACTGATCCATGCGTAAATTTGGACCTACGACGATGACGGAGCGACCCGAAAAATCTACGCGCTTTCCGAGTAAATTTTGGCGGAAGCGACCTTGTTTGCCCTTAATGATCTCGCTTAGAGATTTAAGCGGTCGCTTGTTGGCGCCTTTCACGGCATTAGCGCGACGTCCGTTGTCAAAAAGCGCATCCACCGCCTCTTGAAGCATTCGTTTTTCATTGCGAATGATGATCTCGGGTGCATCGAGCTCCATCAGCCTTTTGAGCCTAGAATTTCGATTTATGACGCGGCGATACAGATCGTTTACGTCCGAAACCGCAAATTTACCGCCCTCAAGACTTACAAGCGGGCGTAGATCGGCAGGCAGTACGGGCAGATTTGTAATCATCATCCACTCGGGCTTATTGCCGGAATTTAAAAAGCTCTCTACGACCTTTAGACGCTTGACGATGGTTTTTTTCTTCGCTTCGGAGTTCGTATTTTCCATCTCCTGCTTAAGGGTGGATAAAATTTCGACCAAATCAAGCTCGGCTAGCATATCACGGATCACCTGACCGCCCATTTTGGCGACGAAGCCCGTCTGCGAAAAGCGCTCTTTTAAGCTCTGATACTGCTCTTCGTTTAAAACGTCGTATTTCTCGACCTTTTTGGAATTTTCGTTGTCGTAAAATGCCTCGCCTGCACTTTCTACGATGTAAGCCTCATAATAAAGCACGCGCTCAAGATCTTTCATCTTGATATTTAGAAGCGTACCGATGCGGCTAGGCAAGGAATTTACGTACCAAATATGCGCCACCGGCGTTACCAGCTCGATATGCCCCATTCTAGTGCGACGAACCTTCGAGCTCGTGATTTCGACACCGCATTTTTCGCACTTCCAGCCCTTATATCGCATCTTTTTATATTTGCCGCAGATGCACTCATAATCTCTTACGGGACCGAAAATTTTAGCGCAAAAAAGTCCGTCGCGCTCCGGCTTGAGCGTGCGGTAGTTGATAGTCTCCGGCTTTTTTACCTCGCCGTGGCTCCAGGCTTTGATCTGCTCGGGACTAGCAAGCCTGATTGCAAACGCATCGAAATCGTGGACTCTGGCGTCCTCTTTTATTTCTATTCTTTCTAAATTTGAATTATCGCTCATTTATTCTCTCCATTCTCGTAAATTTCAACGTCTAGAGCAAGCGATTTAAGCTCGTTTGTTAAAACAAAAAATGTCTCAGGAATTCCGGTAGACGGAACGTTTTCGCCTTTTGTCAGCGCCTTATACGCAGCCAAGCGTCCGTCGACGTCGTCGGATTTTATCGTTAGCATCTCGCGAAGCGTATATGCCGCGCCGTATGCCTCCAGAGCCCAAACTTCCATCTCGCCGAATCTTTGACCACCGAATAGCGCCTTACCGCCGACCGGCTGCTGCGTGACTAGGCTGTAAGGACCGGTGCTTCTTGCGTGAACCTTCTCATCGACTAGGTGATGCAGCTTGAGATAATACATGCAGCCCACGTTT
Organism: uncultured Campylobacter sp.; assembly: GCF_938030685.1. Lineage (GTDB taxonomy): Bacteria > Campylobacterota > Campylobacteria > Campylobacterales > Campylobacteraceae > Campylobacter_B. The sequence goes on from NZ_CALHHX010000048.1 coordinate 10,499, forward strand.
ACGCGCTCTTTGATCTTTTCGCCGGTACGGCCGTCGTAAAGCTCGGTCTTGCCGTCCTGATCGATGCCCGCCATTTCAAATAGCTTTTTGAAATCCTCCGGCACAATGCCTTCGAATATCGGAGCGGAAAATCTAACGCCCTTAGCCCAGTCTCTAGCGTATTTCAAAAGATCTTCGTCGCTGATCTTCTCAAGCGTTTTTTTAGCCTGCATTAATTTGGAAACGCCCGCAATCTCAATCATTTTGGCGCGAAGGGTTTTTATCCACTCGCCCGTTTTCTCCTCTAAAATTTGAGCGATCTGCTCGCCTAAGCGCCAACCCACAAGACCTAGGTGGCTCTCCATTATCTGGCCGATATTCATACGGCTTGGAACGCCGAGAGGATTTAGCACGATATCCACGCGCTGTCCGCTAGGCAGATACGGCATATCGACCTCAGGGACGATATTTGAAACGATACCCTTGTTTCCGTGGCGACCCGCCATCTTATCGCCCACTTTTAGCTTGCGCTTAGTTGCTATATATACCTTTACGAGCTTAACGACGCCGCTTGGCAAGATATCGTCTTTTTCTAAAATTTCGATCTTTTCGTCATGCTCCTCTTTGAGCTTGCGCTTCTCGTTTTGGAAGTGATTTTTTAGCTCCTCGTATTCCTTCTGAACAGCTTTAGAATAGGCTTTGACGAAAGAATTTAACGTAAAGCGATTGGAGCTTTCAAGCTCCTCTTTTTTAACCTTATCGCCCTTTTTATAATCTTTTT
>NZ_CALHHX010000049.1 GCF_938030685.1 uncultured Campylobacter sp.
CGGACAGCTTCGGCTCGCGCCCGACGCTGCTCATCGCCACGCCGCTAACGATCGCCGGCGAAAAGCTCGCGCGCCTCGTGGGGCGGCTGGAGTGCGAGACGTGGAGCTTGCCGCTGCCCCGCCTCGTGGAGTTTGCGCAGGATTTGGAGTTTGATTCGCCTGCGGTTCGGACGTATTTACAGGGGGAGCTAGCTAAATTTGAGCTTGAGCGCCTCGGTTCGCTCGTGCTTGGTTGCACGCATTTTAACTATTTCAAGGACGTTTTGCACGAAATTTTGCCGCCTCACGTGCGTATCATCGACGGTATCGACGGCACGCTAAACCGCCTTGCAAGCGAGCTGGGCGGAGGGCTGAAGCTCGCACATGGCGAGGATTTGCCCTCGCGGGCGACTAAATTTGACGCGGACGGCGGCGTAAAATTTAATACGAATTCATCGGCGCAAGTCAGCAAATTTGACGCTGAAGGACGAGACGCGGACGGCGGACAGAGCGTAAAAGGCAAGAGCAAGCAGGGCGCGGAAGGGCGCGGCGAGGGCGAGCAAGGCAAGGAAGGTGGCGACGAGCAGGGTGCAGAAAGATGCGACGAGAGCGGCGGCAAAATTTACTATCCAAACGGCAACAGCGTGCAGTATTTTTACTCGGGCAGGGCGCTAAATGCGGCGCAGCTGCGCAAGGTGGAACTGTTTTTAAAGCGGCTCGATGCGATGCGAGGGATCGGCTAGGCAGCGTGCCCGTGCGCCGCAGCGCGGATTGAAATTTTATCGCATCGCAGATCGCACCACGCAAATTAAAATTCTAGCGCATCGCAGATCGTGCTGTGAAAGTTAAAATTTTGATGCGCTATAAATCGCAGCGCAAACTCAAAATTTCGTCGTTTCGTAAATCGCGTCACATAGACTAAAATCTCAGCGCGCTAAAATTTAACTCGGCTTGATGATTTAGAAGCGGCTTCGCAACGGCGCGCGAGCAATGGCGCTTAGTCGTCGTCCAGCGCGCGAAAGTTAAAATTTTACGGGGCAAATGCTGCCTTCCGCTGTCCGGCACGTAAATTTAAAATTTAACGCACAACGCCGCCGTCTGCCTTGAAACCGCATAGCGCAAGCCAAGCGCCGCCGTTGCCACTAATTCTTTGAATTTCATAGCGCGAGCCGAGATCGCTGTTTGCAGGAGTAACCTCGCGCCGCACGAATTATCGCTGCGGATTTGAAATTTTAAATTTAGACTAGAGAGCGGATAAAGTGCGCGCGCGAGGTTAAATTTAATGCGCCGCGCAAACCGTCGCCGAGAAAATTTGACTAGCGGCATGTGAGATCGTGAAATTTAGGATGCCGCACTGCGAAATTTCACCGCCGCCGAGAGAAATTTAGGCAAGGTGCACGGCGTAAATTTTAAAATGATTAAATTTTAAGGCGCCGCGAAGCCCGCAAGTCTTTTCTGTGGTAGCCAAAAGCTTGTAGGCTTTAAAATTTGAAATTCCAAAATCTGTAAAGCAAGATTTCGCGCCGTATCGTTTCGAGGGCGAGATTTATATTGTAAAATTCGGCGCCGAAGAGGGTAAATTCACTCTGCGCCGAAGGCATAGAGTGAATTAAAATGAATTTAAGTGTGTGAGATAAGAGAAATTTTAATATTTAAATAATATTAAAATTAACATGTTTATCGCAAGCCTATGGTTTTTTTACTTCTGCCCTCCAGTAAAATATTTTTTACGCTCATTAAATCTATATTCTTCTAACCCCTTACTTGCATTTTCACAATTCTTGTGCATTTTGCTTCCTTCTTCTATCTTATCCCAATCACAATTCTTTTCTACCTCTTTAGCTTCCTCTATATGCTTTTCATAGTATTCTACCGTCATAACTTTTATATCATTGACCGATTCTTTTGCATTCACGCAATTTTTATATGAGTTGCTTCCGTCTTTTAAAGTATTGAAATCACACTTCGCTAAAACCTCTTTGGCTTCGTCCAGATGCGCGTCGTAATATTCCTTGGTCTTTACCTCGGTATCGTCACCGCAACCTACCAATAAAGCAGCTAACACCCCCCCCCAGAGGAACATTTTGGGATTTTTCATTTCATTCTCCTTGTTTGAAATTTATCGGTATTTTACTACCCGTTTACTTTAAAAATTTTAAATTGCGGGCGCACGCGCCGTTTTAACGCGGCTCATTAAAATTCTGCTTTTAAAATTTACTCGTTCTTTTTGAAATTTCGTTTTAAAATTTTATCCGCGCGACGAAATTTTGCGGAGTGAAATTCCACAGAATAGATTAGAATTCCGCCAGGCAGAATTCCGCATTGCTGCGGAATTCAAAATTTAAAAGCAAATTTAAAATTTGCGAGAGCTACTCCTCTATCTTTTTGCCTGCAAATCGCACCAGAGCCCACGTAACGGCAAGCCCCATCGGCAGCGCGATCCAGACGCTAAGTCCTAGCGCTACGGGCAGATATCCCGCCACCACGGCGACCGCGCCGACGGATAGAGCGTAAGGCATCTGCGTCTTTACGTGCTCGATATGATCGCAGCCCGCACCCATCGACGAAAGGATCGTGGTGTCCGAAATCGGCGAGCAATGATCGCCAAAAATCGCGCCGGTTAGCACGCCCGAGATGTTTACGATCATATAGGCGTGAAGCGCATCGCCCGAAAGCCCGTAGTGAAGTCCCACGGCGTTTGCCAAAGGTATGGCTAGCGGCATTAGAATTCCCATCGTGCCGTAGCTCGTGCCCGTCGAAAAGCTAATGAACGAGCCCAGCACGAAAATCGCTACCGGAAGCAAAAATTTCGGCGTGTTTTGGCTTAGCATATCGACTAGATAGCGCGACGTGCCGAGCTCTTTGATGACAGAGCTGAGCGACCAAGCAAGCAGCAGGATCACGATCGTGACGATCATCGTCTTCCACCCTTTAATCCACGTAGAGATCGCCTCTCTGACGTTAAAAATTTTGCGGTAAACGCTCATAAATATAGACACGACCGTGGCAAGAAGCGCCGCTTGAAAAAGCGCGACCGACGAGTTTGCGTTGCCGAACGTCGCCTGAAGCGTCGTAAAGCTTAGCGGAGCGGCTTTTGCGGCTGCTAGAGCGTCGCCTTGCAGCTTGCTTAGCCCGCTAAAATAAAAACTTGCAAACGCACCGCAGATTAGCACTATAAGCGGGATGACGGCATTTGAAGCTTGCGGCTTGATCCCCTCTTTGGGCTCTAGCGTTTTATCTTCGAGCTCGGCGATGTTAGAATTTTTAGAGTGGATTTCGCCGCTCGCCGCGCGCCTTTCGGCAGAGAGCATCGGCCCGAAATCCCTGCGCATGAACGCCACGTAAACTACGAAAGCAAGCATAAAAAGATTGTAGAAGCGATACGGCATGGTTTGCACGAAGATCGAGAAGGCGTTTACGTTTTGCACGCCGATCTGATCATATCCTGCTCTTATCAGAGAGACTTCGAGCCCTACCCAGGTAGAAATTAGCGCGATACCCGCAATCGGTGCGGCGGTGGCGTCGATGATAAAGGCGAGCTTTTCGCGGCTGACTCTAAATTTATCGGTGATCGGCCTCATGACGGGGCCTACGATCAGTGCGTTTGCGTAGTCGTCGAAAAATACGAAAAGACCCATAACCCACGTTGAAATTTGCGCCGAAATGCCCGTTTTAGCGCGCTTGCTAATCCAAAGAGCCACGGCTTTCGTGCCGCCCGTCCTGCTAATCAGCGCGACTACGCCGCCAATACAAAGCACCTGTAAAAGCACGCCCGCGTTGCCTCTGCTAGCTACCGAGCCTACCACGCGCGAGACCAGATCCGTAAAGGCTCCTACGAGCGCGGAGATCGGATTGTTGCCGACGACTGCAAGCATATAGGTGCCGCTAAAAACGCCGATGAAAAGCGATAAAATCACCTCTTTGGTGATAAAGGCAAGTGCGATCGCCACGACGGGCGGCACTAGCGTCCAGATGCCGAAAAGCTCGGCATTATGCTGCCTGGTCGCATCATCCACCGCAAACGCGGCAACCGATAAAAACATTAGTAATAGAATTTTTTTCATTTTCTCGCCTTAGAATTTAATGCTTTTCGATAAAAAGCCCAGCCCAGCTCTGCTGCGTCGCCATCGCCTCTACGACGTTGATATTTACGCGGTGCGGCATCGCTAGGCAGCTTAGCACGATCTGCGCAATATCCTCTGGCAGGATCGCATCGACCCCCTCATACACGGCCGCGGCACGCGTTACATCGCCTTTAAAGCGCACCTCGCTAAACTCGCTCTTGCAGATTCCAGGAGCGATCTCCGTCACGCGAATGCCGGTGCCGCGCAGGTCGTTGCGAATATTGCGGCTAAACTGCTTGATAAACGCCTTACTCGCGCCGTAAACGTGGCTACCCGGATAGGGCCACGCGCCCGCAGTCGAGCCGAGATTGAAGATATAGCCGCTTTTGCGCGCGATCATCAGCGGCAGTACCGCCTTGGTCGAATACAGCACGCCTTTGATATTCGTATCGACCATCGTCTCCAAATCCTCTACGGGCGTCTGCGCGATCCCCTCAAGCCCGAGCGCGAGCCCTGCATTATTTACGAGCACCTCGACGTCTTTAAAATTTTCAGGTAGCGCGCTTACAGCATCAAATACCGCAGCTTTATCGCGAATGTCCGCGGCGATAATGTGCGTATTGCCTAGCTCGCCGGCTAGCTTCTGTAGCCGATCTTTGCGACGCCCAAGCGCAATAATCTTATAGCCCTGCGCGCTAAGCGCCCTGGCGATCGCCTCTCCAAAGCCGCTCGTAGCGCCCGTGATGAATGCCGTGTTTTTCATATGATCCCCTTTGCGTAAAATTTTAAATTTAGCGCAATGATAACGCAAAACGGATTTAGAATTTATGAAATTTGCTCTTGCGGCGCTGGAGCGGATGAAATAATACGAAGGCATTGGCAGGTTCTCTTGCGCATGAGCTCGCGATCGGCAGTGGATTCGGCAAGCGCACGGGCTAAATAAAATTTTGCGCCGTTCGTTTGTCGCGGTTTGCTATAATCACTTAAATTTAGGAAAAAGGCAAATGAACAAATTTATACGATTTATCCTAGTTAGTATCTGTGTTTGCGCCATTTATGCGGGTCTGAAATATGCTTTTATGCTCTTTATCACGTGGCTCATGTTTAGTGGGATATATTTTGACGGGCCGGGTGCACTGCTCGGCATACTGCTCACGTTTTTAAGCTCGTCGGTTATATTTGATTATTATTGTATTGCGCTGGGCTCTCATCTGCTCTTTTTATCGCTACTTAAAGGGCGCGACGTGAAAACGCGGTGGATTTTACCTTTATTTTTTCTTATAACGCTCGCGTTTTGTAGTTTTTGCGTCTTAATCGGGCACGAAGATTATCAGCGCATAAACGCGCTTTTTGCACTCTTGCTTATCTCTCCTTTTACGCTCATCGCATACGCCATCGTTACGACCGTAATCCTTGCCAAAAATAAAATTTCGGATTATTATCCGGTCTTAATCGCGATAATTTTTGTGCCTATTCATGCCGCCAGCATAGGGATATGGGGATTAGAACGGATATATTTTGGAGTGTTTCTAAACGCGACGATACTGGGGGTTTTTTATTTCACGGCGAAAATCGGGCGCGTAAATTTGATCGCACACAGACCTACACCCGACAAAACGCAAAATTCTAAAGACCGCGTTGCCAAAACGATACAAAGCAGCGCGACATTATTAAACAACGATATTTTGAAGAAGCGCTAAATTTTATCCTTTTTTAAGAATTCTACATAACGTTTTTGTCGCGCGCTACAAGCTTATATTCTTCCCGATAAATCTGAGCTTTACCGACAAAACCTTCAAAAACTGCGCCGTTTTGCCTCTTGACACATTGACGTCGCTATTTGATCAAATTTAGATCCAGCGCGATCTCGTCGTTTTTAATCACGCCGATACCCTTATTTAGCGCATTTGAACAATCTGCTTAGCTTCAGCTAGCGAGTACATCGCGAAGATGCCGCACTAAAATTTATTCAGCTCAGCGATGCCCTCTTGAGGATACGCCTAAAATATTTTATGCTTACGCTCCGCGCCGCTAAGACGGTAAGGTTTGGTTTAAATAGTAACTACTCCAATAAAATTCCATCTGTCACGCACAAGGTCTTTTGCGTTTTTCGATTTAGAATTTGGGTTGTGAGAATTCCATTCGTCGTTTACGGATACTCAGAATAAATATTGTGGTTATTTTATACGTGCAGAGTAAGATAAAATTTGTAGTTCTAAAGCGTGGCAAAATCAGCACGCCCCGTTTTACAAGCGATAAAATAAGGCGCGCTGGAATCGGCCTTCACTTGAAATTTTATTTAAAAAGCAAATCGGATTTTAGCTTGGAATAAACCTGCTCGTCTTTTAGCTCGCGGACGATTTGTAGTGCGAATTCCATTGCAGTAGCGGGACCTTTCGAAGTCATTATATTTTGATCTTTTACGACATTCGCCGCATTTGTATAGCCTGGGTGAGCGATCTGATTTTCAAAGCCCGGATAGCAAGTATAAGAGCTTTTTAGCACACCCGCGGTAGCTAGGGCCCACGGAGCGGCACATATTGCGCCGATTTTTGCGTTATTTGCATCAAAGTCGCGTAGGATCTTACCGAGCTTCACGCTTTTGGCTAAATTCTCCGCGCCAGGTAAACCTCCCGGCAAAACGATCATAGAAAATTCAGACACCTTAATATCATCCAAAATTTTATCCGCCACAAGCTCGATGCCGTGCGTGCCGCGAACGCATTTTTTCTCTAATCCCACGGCTAGAGCATCAATCTCCGCGCGTCTTAAAATATCAATGAGGCTTATCGCCTCAAGCTCCTCGAATCCGTTAGCTAAAACTATTGCCACTTTCATCGCATATCCCTTATTTTAGATACGAACCCTGCTCACTAGGGGCAGTGGAAATTTCGGTATTCGCACTTCTGCTAGATGGGCTATCGTAGAGGAATGAATCGTCGCCCTTTAGATAAGCGATAATGTAGCCTAGCTCCGTAGCGCTTGTTTTGGCAGCGATAGGTTGCATAATATACTTCATCTTTTTGCCATATTGCCCGTCGGAGGTGTAGCTTGAGATCGCGATTGCAATCTCCTTCGCGCTTAGATCTTTTAGCTTACGAGAGCTGCCATAGGCCCGCTTTTGTCCTTCTGAGCCGTGGCAAGAAGCACAGTTGGCATCGTAGATTACCTTACCTTTTTCCTTGATATAGTTGATATTGCGATTTATTTTTGTGCCACCGCCGATAATGTTACCTTTGGCATTGGGAGTGTTTTTGTAGATATTTACGGTTACATTTTCATCTTTAGAATGCTTTTCGATCAGGGATTTTAGCTCTTTGGCAAACTCACCTTTGGCTTCGAATACATACGTATCATCGCCTGCTTTATCCGCAGCGTTTAAATTAAAGGCAAAAAAACATGCTAAAAAAGAAATTTTAAAAATTTTCATAGAAAACCTTGATTTAGAATTTAAAAAGGGCGAAGCAAAAGCTTCGCCCTAATTTTACCCGTATAAGGTAAATAATTAGAAGCTGTATTTGGCCTCAAATCTGATGCGATCTTTTTTCTCATTATCATCACTCTCAGTGATATCTTTAATCTTATAATGAGAATACCAAGTTTTAAAGCTTAACTTTTCGTTGTATTTATAAGAAATTCTACCAACTACTTCGTATGCATCTTGGTCCATATACTTACCATCTAAATAATCAGCACCGATTCTGATACCAGTATCAGGAATGGTATAGCCTGCTACTACATACCAGTAGTGATTTTTGCCAGCGAAACTTCTATAATCTAGCAATTCTTCACCCGGGCTAATGAAAGAACCTTGGTCTTCAAAGGACACAAAGGAATAACTATCTTTATTGTCAGGCTCGAATTTCAAATAACCTGCAGCTAAATCAACACCAAAGAAACCAGTATTTGCTTCAACTGCCCAAAAATCAGCGTCACTAGTTTCTGTATATGTATTGATACCAGTTCGTGGATTTGTATAAACATAAGTTGCTTTATCTAAATCAGAAAATGCATACTGACCTTTCAAGCCAATATTAAAATCATCGGAAATATCAAAGTTTAAAGCCAGTTCTGCAGCAAAAAGATCTGCTACATCCTCTAGAGAATTATACCATAGCTGAAAAGATACTGGATCGTATGAGCCCATAAATCCTATACCATATAAGTTATGATCGGTAGTTAATTTACCATCTATCCTACCCCAATCAAGACTTGAAATATCGCCATCATTTTCTAAAGAATCCATCCAAAAGCCGGTAATTGTTAAGCCTTCGATATCGGTACTAGTAATTTTAACGCCGTCTCCATACATATCATCGGTAAAGAATGAGCCTATGCCCTGACGACCGACTGCGATTGTAGTGCCACCAATAGTGTATCCTAGGTAGGCTTTAGCAATATCGAAATCGGAATCTCTATCATTTGCATTCTTATCGCTATGATATTGGCTATTTGAAGAAGAAAATGTTTCGCCATTATCTTCATCCATAAATCTAACACCGACTACACCGAAGAAGTTATCATCAACTTTAGCCTTGAAATCTACTTCAGATTTGAACTGCCACTTGCTAGAATTTTCACCTTTTATATAGTTGCCTTGATCATTCTCGTAAGATTTTTTATCGTGAGTATATCGCATACGAGCGTATCCGTTTAGATCCACGTCCTTGATAGCTTCCTCTAACGGAACAGCACTTGCACTCATAGCAAGAGCACCTGCAGCAACTGCTGCTGCTAAACTAAGTTTAACTAGTTTCATTTTGAACTCCTTTAAAAGTTTGTAAGCGCAATAGTAGCACAAAATGACAAATTATATGCTTAAAATAGGCTGAAAAATACTAAAATTTTACCAAATTGTTACCGAGCATTTACCGAAAATCCGAATTTAACAGGCATAAAAAAAGCGAGACCCACACAGGTCTCGCTCATTATTGAAAGGAGTTCTAATTTCGATGTGGGAATTATATCAGGCTGCGGTAAACAGACGGCAACGCCTCTTTCATGCGGGAGAAATTTCATAAAAATTTTACGACGTGAAATTTTTTATGAATGAAATTTCAAGACACGAAATTTGCAAAGCGTGAGTTTTAGAAATCTACACGATATCTTATCGGCTAAGAATACGACACTTAGAACGAGCAGTACGCGAAAAATCGCGAGAAAGAAAATTTATAAGAATTTCGCAATCAAAATTCTAGCGCCAGCCGTATTTCTATAATATAGAATTTTGTGGACAAAATGGCACTATGTAGCAAGGAATTTAAGCGCGAAAGCAAGTGGATATGAAATGCGAGCCGAGCCATATAAGTAAGATGTGCAGCGCAGAATTTCGTGAAATATAAAATTCCACACCTTATAAAATATAAAATTTATGCAGGCAATCGCATAAAGAATCAGCGGACTTTAAAGCGCAAGCAAATCGCGCCAGTCCGCCATGATTAAGAACAGAAACTATTGCCTTCATAAGAGTAGAGAGCAAACACAAAAACGTTTCACAAAGTAAAAGCAGGCTCGCTTACCTTAAAGGGCGCAGCGACTAAAAATCGCGTAGGATTAAAAGCTGATATTTTCGCTCTCAGGTACAGCAATAGCGTCGTTTTTATGCATTTGTTTGGTCTCGATTTTACCGATATCATAAGCGCGCGGAGCAACGGAACCCGCTTTGCGCGAGATGATTCGCATATCGGTGATAGCGCCTGAAGCGGTACTTATATAGGCAGTATCTCCTGCAGCCGCATAGTATCTGCTTGCGCGAGCGGTGTAAAGCTCGCCGCTGGATAGGTCTTTAAACGTATAGACGTAAGCTGTGGAGCTTTGACGAGTGTAGTTTACAATCTCGGATTTTAGCGAGCGTAGGTTGCCTGCAGGCGTCGGAGCGGTGCTTACGGCGCAGCCTGCGATGCCAAGAGCCAAAAGTGCTGAAAATATGAAATTTTTCATTCAGTATCCTTATTTGTAAAATTTGAACTTTTAGAGTAGTAGGTTTGGGCTTAAAGTTTGCTTTTTTGAGAGGCATCGGAGTGGAATTTAAACGACGATGGATGCGCTTGCGTCGCTGGCATTTGTTTTTGAGGAGCGTCGAAGTGGAATTTAAACAGATCTCTCTTAGCGTTAGGCGAAGCGAGAGCGCGCTTTTAGCGATTTTTCTATATATGCGGGGCAGAATTTAGCAGCAATCGTAAGCAAGACTTGGTAGTCGCGTCTAAATCAAACACGGCAGAACTTTAGCTTCTTTTACCTGGCTAGCTTGCATCAGCACTCTTTGCAGCGCTGACTGCGATATTTGCAAAAATAGGGCTTGAAGGGATCAACTCCCATTTCGCAACTTTTATTCGCACGATCATCATCACCTTTTGCCTCGCCGTGTTCCTACGCTACGCTAAAGTCTGGCAGCCGTTATCTAGTCTGAGCCCTCGCAACTGGGTATTTTTGATACTAAGTGGACTGGCTACGGGCGCATCATGGCTAGCGTATTTCAAAGCCCTACAAATCGGCAAAGCCTATCAAGTAGCACCGATCGATAAACTAAGCGTAGTGCTCGTTGTAATCATCGCCGTGATATTTTTAGGAGAGCGCCCGAGTCTTCGCGAATGGCTTGCGCTAGCGCTCATCGGCGTAGGCGTGATAATACTAGCATTTAAATAGGGTAAAATTTGCTTTAAACCTATCTCTTGTGGTCTTTTTAAGCGCCACGCTCGCGTTACGCCATACGCTTTGCGTAAGATAAACCCACTGCCGCTTCTGCAAAATTGCCGCCCTAAACCACTATGATTTCTTATGGCTTGACTTTAGCATACACGATTTCAGGCATTGCCTGAAACGCGCCGATAATCGATTTGCCGATACCTTGCTATAGTTAGGCGGTCTTTAGGGTAATTTTAGTTCTGTTTAAAAGTAGTGAGATTAAAATTTATGAAAAATCAAGAATTTACACCTTAAAATTCCAAAAAATATCGGCTCACCGTACCATAAAATAAAATCACATCCGCAAGTTTAAATCGAACTGTAAACTTCTAATCTACAGTATAGCCGAGCAAGCTAATTACGCAAGATTCGAATTGAAATCTTGCACACTTCCATAGCTCCGCCTAAATTTATGCGCTTGCTACGTAGATCATGCATTTGTCGCAAGCGCTAGGCTTGTAGAATAATAAGCTAAGGTCGGGAGAAATTACTCTCCCTTACCCTTCTTGCCTCTCTTACCTTTAGCCTTAGATGATCCCTC
>NZ_CALHHX010000050.1 GCF_938030685.1 uncultured Campylobacter sp.
CTGTTTTTGGACGAGCCTGCCAGCGCGCTTGATATCAAAAACCAAGACCGCGTGCTAAGCCTCATCGCAAATCTACGCTCAAATAGCGATGCGAGCATAGTTTTTACCACCCATCAGCCTAACCACGCCCTCGCAGTCGCCGATCGCACACTGATCTTGCGAAATGATCTTAGCTACAACTACGGCGTAAGTAACGAAATTTTAACCGAAGCCGCGCTTAGCTCGCTCTACGGCGTACAGATCAAAACGGCGGAATTTGATATAGAGGGCGAGCAGGTCCCCAGCATCACGCAAATTTTCAGCGCGCAGGTGAAGTAGCGGCGCGACAAAGCAACTCATCAATCGGCGCGAAATTTTAAATCGCGGGATTTTGTCTTTAGCTAAATTTAAATCGCAGAATTTTGTCTTGAAATGCCGTCTTGAAATTCTGATTAAAATTTTATATCGAGGTTTTGCCATAGAATTCCAGTCTAAATTCCATAGTGAAATTTTTACCACGGGGGATTCCGATCAGAAATCTCATAGCGGAATTCTACCTGCGGCTTGCCGGCTTTTGAAGCGTGTGATGAAAGATACCGCGCTTGTGGTTTAAAATTTTTGTAGTAGAATTCTGCCTGCAAATCCATAGATGGAATTCCGTTTTAAATCCCGCGGCGAAATTTTATTCTCGCTCTAGTAGAATTCCTGAAATTCCGCAGTCTGCAAGCTTGTCCCGACGAAATTTTGAAATTTTAAATTTAGATATTTAATTCCTGCTTTACATCGATTTATGTATACTTCGGGATAAATTTTAAAAAGGCTTATTATGCAAGATCTCGTATCTCAGGCAAGAAAAAATGGGATGATTAGCGCTGGAATCGATCTGTTTTTAGCAGCGCTACCCGTAGTTTTTATTGTGGTAGGCTTTATCTCTTTCGACAGACCAAGAATCTTTGACGACGAGATGACAAATTATATCGCTAGCGGAATTTTGATCGCTTTTATTTGCGCCTCGGTGATTTTCAGGTTACGAGCGCTTAACAAAATTGAGGCGCTTAGCGGCACAAACGCGGCAGCACTTTACCGTAGTTGCATAGTTGTCTGCATCTGTACCACGACGTGTATGTATTTTTACCAGTCTCATTTTAGAGAAATAACGCGGATTCTAATCTTTCTCGCAGCCGCAGCCTATGTGATCGTATCGTGGTTTCGTATAAATTTTTCTTTGGCGCAAGTAAGCGGAGTAAGTACTTTTCGCACCTACGTGTGGCTCTGCGTCATCTTTTTCGTACTAAACATGCTATGCAATGCAACGGTTATTGCTTTAGCTCTTTCCGAGCGGCAGATTGACCCAAGCTCGGCTTTAACTATCACCGCCATATTATTTAAATTGCTTCTGCCGTTTGCTGCCCTCATAATAACCGGCATCGTGCACCTGCTAGCTTGGAGCAAGATAGAAAAGATAAGCGTAAACGTTTAGAATTTCGCAAATATCTTGTCGCGATAGAATTCCGATCTTGTCGGTTTAATTTATATTTTATGCTTGTTTATATATACTTCGGGTCAAATTTTTAAAAAGGGTTTATATATGCAATTCATTGTATCTCAGGCAAGAAAAGAGGGGATGATCAGCACCGGCATCGATCTGTTTTTGGCGGCGCTACCCGCGGTTTTTATCGTAGTAGGCTATGTCTCTTTCAGCGAGCCATGGCACCTTGACGACGAGATGATAAATTATATCGCTAGCGGAATTTTGATCGCTTTTATTTGTGTTTCGGCATTTTTCAGATTGCAGGCGCTCCGAAAAATTTCAGCGCTTAGCGGCATAAAAGCAGCGACGCTTTATCGTAACTGCATAATAATCTGCGTCTGCTTTTTCACGCTAGCGCTCGTGCTCAATTACCTTTATCCGAGGGAGCCTGACGCAGACTGCGGGCAAAGTGATAATCCATTTGCGGCAATATTTGGACTAGCGCTTTTCGTGGGCGTTATTTACATAATCGTCGCATGGTTTCGCATAAATTTCTCTTTAGCGCGCGTAAGCGGCGTGAGTACCTTTCGGACTTATGTGTGGCTTTGTGTGGGACTTTTTGTGCTAAATATACTATGCAATGCAGCGATTATTGCTATAGCTATTTCCTCCGAGCCGCGGACCGAGCAGGTCTCGGCTTTAGCTATTGCTGTCGTAATGCTTAAAATGCTCCTGCCGTTTG
>NZ_CALHHX010000051.1 GCF_938030685.1 uncultured Campylobacter sp.
CGTAGCGAGAAATGATGGCGAAAATTTTCTTGCCGACATCGCTATTGCTAGGATCTCCGCGGTTTGTTATAGCGTCGCTACCACCACCTGCACTACTGGAGCCGCCGCCCCCGCCGCTACCCAGCGAAATAGGCTTTGTCGGGTCAAATTTCGCCGTTAAATTCCTATCGCTGCTTTGAACTTTATGCTCTTTTTTAGGCTTAGGTTTTTCGATCGGTTTTGGTTTTTCTACCGGCTTTGGCTTAGGCTTTTCGACCGGTTTTGGTTTTTCGACTACAGGCTCTGGTATAGGCTCCGGCTCAGGCGGAGTTGGTTCCGGTTCTGGTTCTGGTTCCGGTTCGGGCTCGGGCTCGGGCGGAGTGGGCTCTGGCTCAGGATCCGCTTCAGACTGCTCGGAAGGAGGCGGGATATTGGGCTCATCGGAGATATCGCCCTGCTTGGCATCATCCATTATGCTATCGATGGAAAAGGCTATCATATCGGGCATGCTAGGCGGCTTCGGTGCCGACGATAAAAGAGCAAAAACACCCACAGCGATGATGCAATGCAGCACCAAAGATACGATAAAACCTACTGCGCTATCTTTATTCATTGCTCTTTTTCGGTCACGATCGCAAATTTTTCATGGCCCGCCTTTTTTAGGACATCCATGATAGAAATGAAAGAGGAAAATTTCGAGTCTTTATCGTTTTTCAATACGACAAGATCGTTTTTATCGAGAGCGGCAATTTTTTTCTCAAGCTCATCCTCGCTTATTGCGACATCGTCTAGATAAATTTTAGATTCGCTATCCACTTTGATGGTAACTTTTTTATCCTCTTGCGGGTTTTGCGAGCTTGAAGAAGATGGAAGATTTACCTTAATATGCCCCTGCGCAATGAAAGTCGAGACACTAAGCACGATCGCTAACAGCACCAGCATAATGTCGATGAACGGGACGATATTTAGCCCGTCTCGTCTAGGAATGCTCATTTATTTAACCTCATCGTAGCGATTTAGAAGCACATCAACTTTACGGACGAAACCGTTGTAGATGATAAGCGTAGGCACGGCGACGACTAGACCAGTAGCCGTAGCTTTAAGGGCAAGCGAGAGACCTTGCATGATAGCCTTGGTATCGATACCGCTTGCAGTACTCATATCAAAAAATGTGATCATAATGCCGATGACAGTACCTAAAAGACCGATGTACGGAGCATTTGAATAAACAATATAAAGCGTCGTTAAATTTTTTGTCAGAGCCTCTTCATATAGCGCCTTGCTTTTGTAATCGCTCGCCTTAACCTTCGAATAAAAAAGCATCCTTTCGATAGTAAACCACACGACCAAAAAGCTCATAAATCCGAGGATCGCAAAGATAATGTAATCCACGTAATGCGCCAAAAATTCCATAATGCCCATAAGCTCTCCTTAAAAATTTTAAAAATTTTTATAAATTCAGCAAATCGCCTTGCCAAAAAAATGAGCGATTTTATCAAAAATAGATTTAATTTTTACTAAAATTTTGATGATCGATATTTAAATTATATTTTATCATTTAGCTTTATTTAATGATAATAAAGCATTTGGTGATAGAATTTTAATGATTTTAAAACGTCTTGATAATTAATATAAAATAAAGGATTAATTTTATATTATTTGCCGTTTTTTAATCTTATTATCATTTAGGAGTTTCGTATGAAAAAATTTCATCTGGCTTTGTCTTTGTGCGCGGTTCTTTGCTTAAGCGCACAAGCAGACGAGAAATCAAGCGCTACGGACGCATCCAAAAGCAAGGATTCAAATACGCAAAGCCTAGGCGTAATCGAAGTTACTAGCGATTCTAGCACGCCTAGCACCGTGGATGATGTCAAAATCAACACCCGTAACGCTACGCTCGTAAAAGATGTATTTCGCGACATCCCAGGCGTTTATGTGGGCGGCACCAACGGCATGAATCAAAAAATTTATATGCGCGGCGTGAGCGATCGCGGTCTAAATATCACGATTGACGGCGCGAAGCAAAACGGCAATACCTTTCATCACAACGCCGATTTACTAATCGATCCGGATCTTATCAAAGCCGTAGAGGTCGATGTAGGCGCGCGCTCGATCGTGAACGGCTCGGGCGCTTTGGGCGGCTCAGTTGCCTTCAGGACAGTAGACGCTTCTGACATGCTTGAGGACGGTCAGGATATCGGTGCCAAGCTCAAAGTGGGCTATACGAGCAATAACGAAGGCTATTCGCAAAGTGCGATGCTCTACGGCAGAGCGTTTGATAGCCTAGATATGCTTGCTGCGTTTAAGCACTACGGATACGGCTTCGGCGAATCGGGCAACGGCAAGCCTACGGGCGGCGACGGCAACGATATAAATTATTTATTAAAAGCGGGCTATAGCTTTTTGGATTTTCATAAAATTTCGCTCTCTACCGAGCATATGCAGTATAAAGGTCTCTATCCGCTGCGCCCAGAATTCGGCTCATGGTTAAACGGACAGCTGGATAACCGCAAATACGAGCGCGATACGCACACGATCAAATACACGTATAATCCAAGCGACCTGCTAGAACTCGACATCACGGGATATTACACCAAGCATCAACGCATCGGATCGACTTCGACGAACGTAAAATGGGGCGTCGAGACCAAAGGCGGCAAAATCGGCGCTAAGAGTAAATTTGAAACGGGCGATCTGGCTCATACGTTGCGTTACGGCTTTGATTACTACCGCTCCGAAAACTACGTTAAGCCCGGCAATCTACGCCCCGAGAAGGTCGATAATTATAGCTTTTATATCGAGGATGCTATGCGCTACGGCGGGCTTACGGTAACTCCTGGCGTGCGCTACGAAAGGCACGAGCTAAAGACTTACAACGGCAGAGGTGCTAATATCTCTAGCTACAAATATAAATTTGACGAAGTAAGCCCTGCTTTAGCGCTTGATTACGAGATCGGCGCGGGATTTGGAGCGTTTGCGAGCTATGCGCGAGTATTTAGAGGACCTGACGTAATGGAGAGCATGATGGCTGCGGGTACTAGCCGCGGCAGACCACTAAGCTGGATGGCCAATGAAAATTTAAAGGCCACTACGGGTAACGCCTACGAAATAGGCGGTCGCTACAAAAGCGAGCTAGGAGAGAATTCCTCGGTAAGCCTAACTGCGAAGTATTTCAGGACGGAGTATAAAAATCTCATCGTAGATAACAATGCGGCGGGCGGAATCGTCGGCTGCCCGGGAGGCGCACAGGGCACCTTATGCAGGGCTAATGCAGGCGGTGCGGACATTGACGGCGTCGAGCTTTACGCAAGATTAATATTAGATGATTTGAGCCTTGCTGCGGGTTACACCCACCAGCACGTAGAATATAAAGACCGCGTGCGCAGCGGCTCGGGCTATCTAAGCTCAAACATCATCGGCTACCGCGACTATGGCGATAAATACACCTTCAATGCCGAATACGCAATCTCTGTGGCGGATCTACTGCTGGGCTATAACTTGCTCTTTTTCGACTCCAAAAACGTAGCCTCCGCAGCTAGCGACGAAAAAACAAAAGTGCCTAGCTATGCGGTTCACGATCTATATGTGACCTACGCTCCGGATAGCGGGCGATTTAAAGGGCTTGAGATCAACGCTGGCGTTTACAATCTCTTTGATAAAGCCTACGCGTCGCACTCGCAGCGCAGCGCCGATTTCACCGGTGATTCAAACGCTATCGACTGGGAGCCGGGACGAAATTTCAAGCTAAGCGTGGCGTATAAATTTTAAAGCTTACGCGAGAGACCGTACGAAATTTTGCACGCTAAAGCGGCGAAATTTTAAAAATTCAAAACCCTTGGAATTTTAAAATTCCTAGGGCTTTGGAAATTTGAAATTCCAAGGGCTTTGAATTTCAAGCCTTTAAATTTTACTAACAGAAATTTTCTCATAAAATTTTTGCGAATAGCAAAATTCTCATTTGTAATAAAATTCTAGCTTACGGCGAAATTCCCAAAATTCAAAGCGATATCCGTAGCGCTTTACATCCGAAGTTCGTTTAGAATTTATAAAATTCCTCCCGCTTCAAGCGCCGTCCGTTTACTCTTCATCGTTAAAATTCTGTTTTAAATTCTACTTAAAAGGAGAGCCTTTGTTAAATTCTACTAAAAACGCCATTCGCGGCGCGTTTTGGACGAAACCGTTCATAGTTTTAGTGCTGCTTTTGCTGCTGCTAATCCCGCTAAGCTTTATCGATAATCTTACCTACTCGCGCTCCGAAACCAAGCAGCTCGCGCAGGATTCGATCCTCACGCCGGTGGGTGGTGAGCTGCAAATCCAAGGCCTTGCGATCGTAGTGCCCTACGCAGAGATAATCGAAGCGATAGACAAAAGCAACAACGAGCTCATAAAAAGGCGCGTAGAGAAAAATTTCATCATCGTGCCTAAAAACTACTTCTTATCAGCGCAGATCGACCCCACCTATCTAAAGCGCGGGATTTTTCGCGTTCCGATATATAACGGCGATTTTGCGCTTAAGGCGGACTTTGAGGCGATAAACTATACCGAGCTCGGCGTTGATCCTGCGCGGCTAAATTTCGACGAAGCCGTGCTAGTGCTCGGCGTAGGCAATCAAAAATCCTTCACCGCCTCCCCCGCTTTAAGCTTAAACGGCAAGGAGCTTAAGCAATATCACGGCAACACCGAAGCTAAAATTTTCGATCGAAGCCTAATTTACAAGCTCCCCGCTTCCGCGCTTTCGTCTGATTTCAGCATCAGCGGCACGCTTAAAATCCAAGGCGGCGAGGCACTTCATCTAGCTCCGATCGCGCAAAATAGCCGTTTTGAAATTAGCTCTACTTGGGCATCGCCTAGCTTTGGCGGCGGTTTTATCGCCAAATCGCGCGAGGTAAGCGCTAGCGGTTTTAAAGCTTCGTGGGAAGTTACAGGCTTAGCCGCGGGCATTGCTCCTGCGTGGCTTGCAGATCAAGATGACCGCGTCGCTATGACGAACTGGCGCAGCAACGACGATAGAAATGATGCCGTAAGTATCGGTTTCATCGAGCCCGTGAATAACTACTCGCTGATTAAGCGCTGCACGGATTACGCGCTGTTATTCTTAGCGGTGCCGTTTTTAGCGATCTTTTTGTGCGAGGTTTATACTCACGAGCGCATCCACCCGATCCAGTACCTATTAATCGGGCTTGAAGACGTCGTTTTCTACCTGCTGGTGCTTTCGCTCTCCGAACACATCGGCTTTGCGATCAGCTACGCTATCTCGGCGATCGCGGTAAGCGCGATAGTGTTTTTCTACGCAAGCGCGATTTTCAAAGGCGCGCGCTGGGGCATTTTCATCACTTGCGTTCAGCTCGTTTCATACGCGATCCTCTATGTCATCTTAAATTCCGAAGACTACGCCCTATTAATGGGAAGCCTGATGATATTCGCGGTGATCTCTTTGGTGATGTATTTTACGCGCAAGCTCGATTGGTACGACACCGCGATCCCAAGCGGCGAGAAAAAGCAGGAGTCCGAAATTTAGCCTTTAAATTTGCCGCTAAATTTAATCGCAAGGGCCTTTGGAGCTTTAAAATCCAAAGACCATTTTAAATTTGCTCGCTTTTGCTCGCTAAATTTCAACTGCAAAATTTCATCTATCTGAAATTTTACCCACCGCGGCAGGCAAATCGCGGTGTGGGAGCAAGATGCGCGGCGACGCGTTTTAAATTTAATTCCGTTAGCGCACCGAGCCGAACGGCGCATTTTAAAATTTTGCCCTGCGAGCGGGAGTATGTCGCGACCAAATCTAGAGCGCGCCGCTTTAAATTTTAAAATTTCATCTGCGCCGATTTTTGAGTATAATGAGCGAAAAATTTTAAGGATTTTGTGTGATACTTGCTATTGAGAGCAGCTGCGACGACAGTTCGGTCGCGGTGATGGATGAGCGGAGTTTCGAGCTGAAATTTTACGAAAAAATAAGCCAGGAGGCCGATCACGCCAAATACGGCGGCGTCGTGCCCGAGCTTGCCGCGAGGCTGCATACCGAGGCGCTGCCGCGGATTTTACAGCGTGCAAAGCCCTATTTTAGCGAGCTTAAAGCCGTCGTAGCGACCAATACCCCGGGGCTTAGCGTGAGCCTTATCAGCGGCGTAAATATGGCAAAAGCGCTCGCGCTCGCGCTAAATTTGCCGCTCATCGGCGTAAATCATCTCATAGGCCACGTTTACTCGCTATTTTTGGACGGCGAGGCGCGATTTCCGATGGGCGTTTTGCTCGTTAGCGGCGGGCATACGATGGTTTTGGATATCGACGCAGCGGGGAGTATCGAAATTTTAGCGACCACCGGCGACGACAGCTTCGGCGAGAGCTTCGATAAGATCGCAAAGATGCTAGGGCTCGGCTACCCGGGCGGCGCGCTCATCGAGGAGCTCGCAAAAGGCGGCGAGCCGAGGTTTGAGCTGCCCGTGCCGCTGAAGGGCGACAGGCGGCTGGAGTATAGTTTTTCGGGGCTTAAAAACGCCGTGCGCGTACAGATCGAAAAGCTAAAAGAGGCGGGCGAGCTAGATGAGCGGGCGATGCGCGATCTGGCGCGCTGCTTTGAGGACGCGGCGTGCGCGCACATACTCGATAAGTTGCAGCGGATCTTTGAGCTGCGGCGCTTTACGCGATTCGGCGTCGTGGGCGGAGCGAGCGCGAACCTGCATCTGCGCGGACTTTTGACGGATCTGTGCGAGCGGGCGGGCTGCGAGATACTTTTCGCGCCGATGAAATTTTGCTCCGACAACGCTGCTATGATCGCGCGCGCGGCGATAGAAAAGCTGCGTAAAAAGGAATTCACGGCACCCGCAGAGCTGCAAATCATTCCGCATCTAAATCTACGCTCGGCGTTTGAGTAAAATTTTAAAATTTACAAATAGTCTATACCGCTAGCGAATTCTTGCGCGCTGGACATTTGAGCGAAATTTCACTCGAGCTCGCTCACGGTTAGGTTTTTGGATAAATTTCGCTTTAAATTTACACATCACGCTTCAGGCTTGCGCCGCGTTTTGTTAAATTTTTCGTACTCGCACCGCCATCGGTGCGGCTACCCTTGCACGTCCTCGCTGCTTGCAATGTCTAATAAAAATTTGATCGGCTTGTTTACTCGTCATTTTTTATCCTTTATATTTAATCGTGCAGAAAAGTTACGACTTCGTGTTCTTTTGGAACATATTCCCTATTTTCAATACCGCCGCTGCCATACTCAGACAAGGCTTCATTTAAAATTTTATAAAGCTCGTCTATCGAAATATCTCCAATGTCAGAATTTACGCTTTGGAATTTATATTTGACCTTAAATGGATTTTCCGTGAAATATTTACTCGTTGTCTCATCATAAATTCGCCTTATATCAAGCTCGATATTTTTACCTTTATAGTGAAACAACCAAATATCCTCGCCCGTATAGCCATCTCGTGGATCCGGCAGTTGAGGGCTACCGATAAAGATAAGATAGGTCTGTTTTTGTTTATCTACTACCCAATTTAACCATCTAATATCTTGATTGCTCAATAAGGGTTTTCTAAATTTTGTTCTAATTTTATTAACAGCGTCTATAATATCGTATTCCTCTAAGTCCTCTTTCGAAATATATTCTGCTACAAACGCCATTCTCTACTCCTTAAAATTTAATTCTCGGATTATACTACGATATGTTTATATCCGCCTGTGCGCTCAT
>NZ_CALHHX010000052.1 GCF_938030685.1 uncultured Campylobacter sp.
GGCGTGGCGTAAATCGGAAATTTAAACTCTTTATAAAAGTATGGCACCGCGCCGATATGATCCTCGTGGGCGTGCGTGATGACGACGCCTTTTATCTTATCTTTTATCTTGCGCACGTAGTCAAAGTCAGGGATCAGGATATCCACGCCGTGCATACTCTCGCTAGGAAAACTCATGCCAATATCCACGATGATCGCGCTCGTGTCGGTCTCAAATACGGTCATATTTCCGCCGATTTCGCCTAGTCCGCCAAGAGGCGTTATGCGGATCCTGTGATCGGTCGAGTTTAGGTATTTCATCGGCTCCAGGCGCAGTTCGTGGACGGCCTTGTTTGCCTCCATAGCGCTAGCTATATCTTGCTGCCACTGCTCGTTTCCGCTTAGCTTGGCAGGTAAATTTTTCTTCGGCTTTCGCTGTTTTTTCGGCTTAGCTTCGCCCGTTTGATTTTCGACGTTTGCGGTTTGTTTGTTAGCGTTTTTGTTTTCGCTTTGCGCGCTATTTTGGGAGTTTTGTTTGCCATTTTTACTACGATTTCTTTTACCGTTTTGTTTGTTAGTATTAGCTTGCTCGCCGTTTTGGGCATGCTGTTCGCCGCCGTCAAAAGGCTCTAAAAAGAAATTATCTATCACACTTTGGCTAGCTTTTTGCTCGCCGTTTTGCGTGTTTTGGTCTAAATTTTCTTGCTTATTTTTATTTCTCGGGCGAAATCTGCGCTTTTTATTGCTCTTGCCCTGAGAAACTACCGCTTTTTCTTCGTTTTTGTCGTTCATTATCTTCCTTTAAATTTTTAAATACTTCTAGATAAAGATCGACATTTAGCTCATGCGGACGGATGTTTGCGCTCAAATTTAGCATGCTGAAAATTTGCTCGAGTTCAGACTTCTCGTAGCTTGAACTCAAATTTTTCATTAGCGTTTTTCTAGGCGCGCTAAAGGCGATTTTGAGGTAAGTTTTAAATTTTTCGTATTCAAATTTACTCTTAAATACGCCCGTTTCGCCTATTAAATTTTTACTTTTTTGCAGTTTTATAACCGAGGAAGTCACCTTCGGCGGTGGGTTAAAGCAGCTCGCATCCACGTCAAAAAGTAGCTCGCAGCTACCTTGAAGCGAGGCTAAAATCGCCAAAGAGCTAAAATCTCTATCGCCGCTTTTCGCGCTAAATTTGAGCGCGACTTCCTTTTGTATCATCACGACCAGGCCGCGACATTTCTCGTCCTCGACCGCATTTAGGATCATCTTCGTAGCAACGTAGTAGGGCAGGTTTGCCGCTAAAAAATACGGCTCATCGTTTAAGCCGCTTTCGCTCCACTGATCCAGCGCGTCTTTGCAAAAAAGTTTCAATCGTCCGTTTTGAATTTCGTTTGCGAATTTTTTCTGTAGCAACGCAAAAAGCTCGGTATCTATCTCGTAGCTAGTTACGCCGCAAATCCGCAAAATTCTAAATGTCAAATCACCTAAGCCAGGCCCAATCTCAACGATATTTTGCGTATCTTTGGGAATCGCTTGGATGATTTTGTTTAGCGTCGCTTCGTCGTGTAAAAAATTTTGTCCGAAGCATTTTTTTGCTTTGATATTTTTCATTTTTTTCCTAAATTTCGCCGATTTTACCCAAAAATATCTTATGTAATGATTAGATAAGTCAAATTTAGCTAAAATAAAGCGAAATTTTAGCTAAAGAAGAGCGATGAATCATTTTGCAAAACGCATAATCCCGTGCCTAGACGTCAAAGACGGACGAGTGGTAAAGGGTGTAAATTTCGTAGGTCTCGTGGACGCTGGTGATCCGGTCGAGATAGCCAAGCGCTACAACGAGGAGGGCGCAGACGAGCTGTGCTTCCTCGACATTACGGCGTCGCACCTTGAGCGCGATACGATCGTGGACGTCGTAGAACGGGTCGCGCGCGAGCTTTTTATCCCGCTGACCGTGGGCGGCGGCATACGCACGATCGATGATATCTCGCGCTTGCTAAACGTCGGCTGCGACAAAATAAGCCTCAACTCCGCCGCGATAAAAAATCCGAATTTGATAGACGAAGCGGCGAATAAATTCGGCTCGCAGTGCGTCGTAGTTGCGATCGATGCGAAACGAAATTCGAATGAAATTTCAAGCGGTAATTTATGCGGCGCGACACGGAATTTGAACGCAAATTTACGCAACGAAGCACAGAATTTTAGAGAGACTTCACGCAGCTCGCAGGATGAAATTTTAGCTGGGAACGGCGAGCCTTGCGGCTATAGCGTTTTTATAAACGGCGGTAGGCTAGATACCGGCAAAGATGCACTTGCCTGGGCAAAAGAGGCGCAGGAGCGCGGTGCGGGCGAAATTTTACTCACGTCGATGGACTGCGACGGCGTTAAAAACGGCTTTGAGTTAAATTTGACGCGGATTTTTAGCGAGCTTGATATCCCCGTGATCGCAAGCGGCGGTGCGGGCAAAATGGAGCATTTTAAGGACGCATTTTTAGCGGGCGCAGACGCATGCTTGGCAGCATCAATCTTTCACTTTAGAGAGATCGAAATTAAGGCGCTAAAAACGTATCTGCAGGAGCAAGGCATCGAAGTAAGACTGTAAATTTAGTCAGATTTATACTACGTGACTCAAGTTTAGCTGTCAAGGCAACTAAACAGTTTTATTTTAACCCATCATCATCTTGCAAGTTTTTTGACAAGTATTATTTTGCTTAGATAAAATTTATTCGTTTTAGCTAAATCATAAGCTTTTTTAAATACTTTTCCATCTTCTACCCGCCACCTGCGCTACTACGATTACGGAAGGTAAGAGTACAGTTCTCATAGATATTTGCTTAAATTGATTTTAATTTTATCAGATAATTTACCACGATAAAATTTCAAAATTTAGCCTTAAATTTATCGTCATTTTGCTATGATTAGAGAAAATAATGAAAGCGTGAATGCGTAAATGATAATCTCTGCTGGACGAAATGAAATTTTTGATTTTGCCCTGCCTATGGGCATAGGGCTAGTGGATATGAGTATAAATTTGACTAAATTTTTATGCGAAAATAGGCAAAGCTTGCCGAGTGAAATCATTTTCGTGGGTTCTGCAGGGCTATATAAAGAAGGTAAAATTCTAAAAATTTATGAAAGCAGATCGGCTGCAAACTGTGAGATATCGGCGCTTTATGAGCTTTCATACTCTCCGATTAGCTATGAAATTATAGCTAGAAATTCTGCCGATGTTTCATATGAAACAATAACCAATAGCTCAAATTTTATCACGACCGATAAAAAATCTGCGCTAAAATTCTTTGAGCGAGGTTATTTTTTAGAAAATATGGAATTTTTTGCAGTTCTCAAGGTGGCACAAAAATTTCAAATTCCCGCTTCTGGAATTTTTTGTACAACGAATTTCTGCGATTCAAATGCTCACACGGATTTTTTAAAAAATCACGCCGCCGCAAAAGAAAATTTAACTAAATATCTAAAAACTAAGGCATTAATTTGAAAAATATCTTTGATTTTACGATGAAAGAGCTTGAAAATTTCATCAAACCGAAATTTAGAGCCAAGCAAATTTACGAATGGATTTACAAAAAGAATGTGGATGACTTCACACAAATGCTAAATCTACCAAAAGAGATCCGTCAAAGTTTAGCTCAAAATTTTTATTTAGATCCACTTGAATACGTCAGATCCGAAACAAGTAGTGATGGCAGTATCAAATACCTTTTCGCTCTCAAAGATGGCAAGACGATAGAAAGTGTCCTGCTGCCGATGAAGGATGAGCTGCGAGATGAAAACGAAAAAGTTGTAAGACACGCGCGCTACTCAATCTGCGTAAGTTCGCAAGTGGGTTGTAAAATTGGCTGTAGCTTCTGCTTGACAGCAAAAGGTGGCTTCGTACGGAATTTAACTCCAGGCGAGATCGTGGCTCAAATTTGGCTCATCAAGAAAATGAACGCGATCCCGTACGAGCGCCGCGTCAATGTCGTATATATGGGGATGGGCGAACCGCTTAATAACCTAGACAACGTTGCCAAAGCCGTGCAAATTTTAAAAGAAAACGACGGACTCGCCATAGCGCCGCGTCGCCAAACGATAAGTACGAGCGGACTTTCTACGCAGATAAAAAAGCTGGGCGAAATGGATCTTGGCGTGCTGCTTGCAATCTCGCTGCATGCAGTGGATGACGAACTGCGTGAAAAACTAATGCCGATAAATCGCGCCTACAATATCGCATCGATCATACAGGCGGTGCGCGAGTTCCCAATCGATCTGCGAAAGCGCGTGATGTTTGAATACCTAATGATCGATGGCGTAAACGATCGCCCAAGCGATGCCAAAACGCTAGTGAAGCTTCTGCACGGCATCCGCGCAAAAGTAAATCTGATCTATTTTAATCCGCACGAAGGCTCGAGCTTTGGCAGACCAAGCCCTGAAAATATGGTGAAATTTCAAGACTATCTATGCGCGCACGGCATAACATGTACGATCCGCCAGAGCAAGGGGCTAGATATCAGCGCGGCGTGCGGACAGCTTAAACAAAGAAACGAGCAAGATAAAATTTTAGATCAAAATGGCGTCAATATGGATAAAATTTTAAAAAGATAAAAAAAATCGACTAATATTTCCAGATCAAAAATCAAATCGGCAAAAAATTTATAAAGGAGTAGGAATAAACGCGCAAAAATAATGGAGGAGATCGGCGTCTTATTAAGAGGAGATCGGCGTCTTCTTAAACAGATCGCTGCTTAAAAAATCCTAGATTACAAAGGCGGAAATTATCCGCTTTATCGAGGCAAAAATGGGCGGAGGCGGACGATGAGAAATACCGCGTCTATGCCTCATACATCTACGCGGCGCGCATGGTAAATGAGTACAAATGGACGCAACGCCCCAAATATGCTGCGCTGGCTAGGCGAGATGGACAAGCACGCCAGAAGTAATGAAAATCCACCCTACGTAAGCGATTATTACAAAGGCGAATGCTGCCTCGAGTGCGGAGCAGAGCAGGAGGCGCTTAAATTTTTGCGCAAAAGCTACGAAGCGAACGAGGAGTATCTTTTCACCCGCGGCCCAAAGGTCGCGGAGTTTTTTAATGCACGTCTTGCGGAGCCTAAAATTTTTCCTAAATTTGAAGATGAGGAATACGAGGACTTTAGTTTCCCGCTGCGACTGGAGTATTTCAGTAAAGCTTTAGAGCAAGAAGGCGAGTTTTGCTGCACCTTTTTAGATGAAGATAGCGAAGAGACGGGCGAGCCGAATCGCGCACAATCGGACGCGCTAGAGTTTGTAAAGCAAAATCAGGAAGAAATTTTAACGGGCATCTTAAGCGAAATTTTAAAAAACTACCCAAAATGGCAGGAGATCTACGACTATCCGAGCGAAACGAAAAGCGATTTCATGCCTGACGTCGCTACGCCGCAGGAGCTTAGCGAACTATTGGAGCTGCAAAATATCTATATCCTAGACGGCGCGAAAATCGGCTTTCAGTTTAGCTGCTCGTGGGACATGGAGCACGGTCTAGGCGTGATGACGCGCAAAGGCGAAGTCATTAATATCGGCGAAGCAGAAGTGGCGTTTATGGCTATTTGAAAAAATAAACCAAATTTTAAAGCATAAAACAAATTTTTATAGTTACTTTTAGGCTAAATTTTACGCATTTTTCTTTATTACTTTTACTATATGTAAACGCAAGAAGCCGAAATAATAAATGGCTCAAGATAAGTTAAAAACTTTCAAAGGAGTTTTTAACTATGATCCTGCCGATGAAAAACAAGTATATAATTCGTTCCCGAATTTCGCAGAAGAAATTTAGAGAAATTCTAAAGTATTTTGCAGAGGATATAAAGGCTACTAAAATAGCAAATTTAACCGGGATTTCTAGAATTTCCATCAACAAAATTCTAAAAAATATCAGAATTCTTATGTCTCAAGAATGTGAAAATATAAGCAAATTTAGCGGTGAAATAGAGATTGACGAAAGCTACTTCGGATCTAAAAGAGTAAGAGGTAAGAGAGGTAGAGGAGCAAGCGGAAAGCAACCGGTATTCGGTATGCTTAAAAGAGATGGCAAGGTCTATACCCAGATAGTTAAAAACTGCTCTGCAAATGAACTAATACCCATATTATCGGAATTTAGCGAATTAGATGAGAGTGTGATTTATTCTGATTGTTGGAAAGCTTATGATGGATTAGTGGATTACGGAGCTAAGGCTCACTACAGAGTAAAGCATTCTAAGAATGAATTTGCTAATGGTAAAAATCATATAAACGGTATAGAAAACTTCTGGGGATACGCCAAACATAGATTATCTAAATTTAAAGGCATCAAGAAAGAGAATTTTTTGCTTCATCTTAAAGAATGTGAATTTAGATATAATACTAAAACTATACAGGAAAACCTATATCAGAAACTATTGAAATTGATAAGAGAAAATCCGCTTAAGTTTAATTGAGCCAAATAAAAATTAGATGTCATAGCTCAATCTTACGCAAATTTTTATCGATCAAATTTCATACCAATCTATAATTATGATTGCACAAATAAATAGATATAGAATTTTATCAATACAATGAGGAATATAGCATTCTCTCTTTGCTGTTTATAAAATTTCTAGCATACCACAAATATATGCCGCCATTCAACTTCTATATTATATACTAAAACTTGCAATTATTCAAAACAAATAACTAAAGCAATCCTCAGCTCTTACTTGTCCTCATATTTCAAGTTTTTATACTATAGATATCAAAGTCATTAATAATTACCGTCTAAAACTCATACCTCTACTTGGTGGTGTTATATTTATGGTATGTTCTTGTTTTTTACTATTTTCTAAATTAAGCACCCCCTTGCAATATTCCCCAAAAGAAGCAACTACCGTTTTGCTCCCCATGCTTGCTATTAATGCCGAGCTTTCTAAATTAACAGAGCTTCCCACCCCACCCTTTTGCTTAAATAGGAAATTAGCGTATTCGTCAAATTCTTTTTTAAATATTCCATGTTCTTGATTGTATTTTTTAAAAGAATCAACACCAGATTTAAAATCTTTTATACTGCCACCCAACTTATCTTGAAGCATCCAATATTTATGCGCTCTGAGCTCAAATTTACCGTAATTTTCGCTACCGAAAATAAATATATGAAACCCGTTGTCTAGCCAAGTTGAATTATATGCTTTTATGGCCTTAGCGCTTTTTTCCCAATCTGCATATTTTCTCTTTTCTGAGGATAAATTCTCGAATGCCCTTTTAAACTCTATAAGTAAAAACTTCCCATTGTTGTGTGTTAAGGCATCACCTATTTTTTCTACATCACCATCAAGTGGAGCTATGTCGATGTCCAACAAGCACTGCTTTACAAAATAATACTCTACTGTTTTTTCCCACCACAACATTTTCATCCTTTATTCAAAATTACTAATATTCTAATTATGAATTATAGCTATCGCAAAATAAAATCGTCTTAAAATTTTCAAATAACTATAGATGAGAAATTAATAAATTAATGCCGTTGTAAGCACAAAATTTTATAAAAACCAGCAAAAGCAAAATCCTCGTCATAAAAATAATCATCGCCGCTTCAAAATTTTATTGAGTTGCTTAAATTTTACCGATTTTCGCGAGATTATAAAACTCTCTTGCGGCGTCAAATTCGGTTTTTATCTCGTATCGTTCGCCGCTCAGTTTAAAGCAAATCGCATTCGCGTGTAGCAACAATCTCGGCGCTCCCGTCGTTCTGATCCGCTCTGTCTCATCCATCTTTTTATCCAATATCCACTCCGCTTGCTCGCGCGAAAGCCCGTACAGCGGCTCTCCCAATATCGGCGCACCCGCGGCAAATAGATGCAGCCTGATCTGATGCTGCCTACCCGTCAGCGGATAGCACTCGATCAGGCTAGCGTCTATGTCCCAGAAATATCGCAGCGGGCGTATCAGCGTGATCGCCTCCTTACCGTCGCGCGATATTTTCATACGAATTTTAAGATCGGCAAACTCGTCGCTAGGAGCGATCGGAGCATCAATCACGAACCCCTCAAAATCCTTTAAAAATTTCAGTTTTTCGCTAAATTTTGCGTATTTTGCAGGCTCAAATTTTTTCAAATTTACACAGCCCTTAGAAGTAGCTGGCAAAGATTTAGCCACAGATAAGGCGCAAGGTTTATGTCCGTTATCCGCGCTACTCATCGCGATAGCGGGTTTAAGCTTATCGCTCACGCCGCAGGATAAGTCATCAAATTCAGATCCGCTGCCAACATCGCCAGTAGGAGCGCCAGATTCAAATTTAGCTTGCATGCCGTCAGATAGAGCATCGCACCATAATCTCCTACTCGCACTATTAGACAAGATATTAAATCCAAATTTATTGCCTACTCCTTTTAGAGCTAGTGTATCGCGCAGATCCGACACGTTATCTGGTAAACTCACAGCATCGTCCGCAAATTTTGATCCGCAAATTTCATACGAACCTAGCACATAGCAGTTCTCTATCTCGCCATTGCAAGCAGCACTTTGCAAATCCCCTTGCACGAGCGCTAGATAGCTTTTCATCACCCTACGCTGTTCGAAGCACTCTTTAAGCTCGCGCGCCGCGTCTTTATCCTTGGCGACGATAAGAATTCCGCTGGTTTCAAGATCGAGCCTGTGCGCCACGCACGCGTCCTGTCCGTATAGCGACCAGATCTCGTCATACATATTATAAGGCGAGTTGCGCCCGCTCGGATGGCTTAAAATTCCACTCGGTTTGTCAAATGCCGCAAACGCATCGCACTCAAAGATCGGCTTCAGTCCGCGCGGCTTGCATTTGTAATCGATCAAAAAAATTTCTCCGTGCGCGACGGAATTTTTATGCAAATTCTGATCCTCTGCATCGGTTACGCGATGCTTGTCACAGATGCGCTGCGCGGATTTCATATCGTACCCGAGGCTAAGCAGAATTTCGTAAATTTTGCGCCCCTCAAAGCTTCCCAAGCTTCTTTTCTCATAACCCATATTAAACTTTCAGCCCCATTTTTATATAATTTTTACCGTCATTATACAAGAAATTCTAACCGAAAGGCTACTAAAATGGTCGAAAGATACGCAAGAAAAGAGATGTCTGAAAAATGGAGCTTGCAAGCCAAATACGACGCGTGGCTAAAAGTCGAGCTTGCGGCGGTTAAGGCGTGGAATAAACTAGGTCTAATAAGCGACTGCGATAAAGATAAAATTCTACAAAACGCAAGCTTTAAGATCGAGCGGATAGATGAGATCGAAAAGACCACCAAGCACGACGTGATTGCATTTCTAACGAGTGTGAGTGAGAGCCTTGGGCAGGAGAGCCGCTTCGTGCATTACGGCATGACTAGCAGCGATTGCATCGATACCGCCGTCGCGCTACAAATCAAAGAAAGCATGGAGCTTATCATTGAGGATGTGCAAAATTTAAAAGCCGCGATAAAATCTCAAGCCATGAAGCATAAAATGACGCTGATGGTCGGGCGCAGCCACGGTATCCACGGCGAGCCGATCACTTTCGGACTCGTGCTTGCGGTCTGGTATGATGAGATAAATCGCGCGCTAGAGCTTTTGCAACACGCAAAAAGCGTTATCAGCTACGGCAAAATAAGCGGTGCGATGGGGAATTTCGCCCACGCTCCACTAGAGCTGGAAGAGCTAGTGTGCGAATATTTGGGGTTAAGGCCCGCTCCCGCATCCAATCAAGTCATCCAGCGCGATCGCTACGCGCAGGTAATGAGCGCACTTGCGATCCTGGCTTCCAGCTGCGAAAAGATCGCTATCGCAATTCGCCACTATCAACGCACCGAGGTTTATGAGGCAGAGGAATTTTTTAGCCCAGGTCAAAAGGGCAGCTCTGCGATGCCGCACAAACGAAATCCTGTGCTTAGCGAAAACGTAACGGGACTATGCCGTATGATCCGCAGCTTCGCAATACCCGCGATGGAGGATGTAGCGCTATGGCACGAACGCGACATCAGCCATAGCTCGGTCGAGCGATTTATCCTCCCTGATGGCTTTATAACTGCTGATTTTATGCTAAATCGCTTGACGAGCTTGATCGAAAAACTGCTCGTATATCCCGAAAATATGATGAGAAATCTAAATTTAACCGGTGGGCTCGTGTTTTCGCAGCGCGTACTGCTAGAGCTGCCTAAACGAGGAGTTAGCAGAGAGGATGCTTATAAAATCGTGCAGCGTAATGCGATGAAGGTCTGGGCGGATCTGCAAGAGGGCAAAAAAGCTATAGATGAGCAAGGGCATAGCCTATTTTTGCAAAATCTGCTAGCAGATACAAAGCTACGAGAAAAGCTAAGCGAAAGCGAGATCAAAGAGTGCTTTGACTACGGATATTACACCAAAAACGTGGACGCGATTTTCGCTAGGGTTTTTGGCAAATAGCAGACACGTGGCTTGCTATTTTAAAGCTCCGAACGGGCCTACAAAATATAGCGAAGTGGCTAGAAATTTATGTTTGCGCCGAAGCACTTTAAAAACAGCGATTGAAATTTTAAAATTTTGATAAAGATAAAATTTTAGTAAAAGCGTAGCGCTTGTGGATAAATCTGGTATCTAAATCCGCAAGAACAAGCGCCACTGCTTTTACCATGAATTTATAAAGGCAAAATTCTACGCTTGCGGCTAACATCAAAATCGTAAAATTTAATGCTTTAAAACGGTAAAATTCTTAGGTGTAGTAATTTTTAGAATTTTACCGCAAAATTTAGCGCTAATCTCAAAAAGTTATAAATGCGAGATTTCCATAAAGCAAACAGGCGAATCCATCTCTAGATCGGCCAGCATTAAGACGCAATCCTTTTACGTGCTCGCTTAGAATTTTGCCTATGGCAACCAACCAAATTTTAATGATTTTATGGCATTTCTGCGTCGGATTCAAGCTAGGAGTCGTGAGATATACGAAGCAATTATGAAACAAATTTAAAATGGCAAATGGAGACATTGATAAAATTCCGCTTTTTCAACTTGAAAATATAACGATTCTTAGAAAAAAGCAGATTGAGTAAAATTTCATAAATTCCATCAATTTAAGCGCTTAACAGATAACACTAAAAATAGGAAATTAAGCTTGCGTAATGATATTTTTAAAAATTTTAAATTTTATATGCGCAAGCGGGTAAAATTTGATGTCTAGTACCAGCAGCACCCTTGATTATCATATAATTGCATCTGAATTGCTAGCAAATTTCGGATTAAACAATCCTGCGATTTGACGTCTAATAATTATTTGGAATTTAAAATGGATGGAGCGGGAGTTCGTTCGCCCCATCCTTTGCGCCAGTACGTTAGAATTTTTAAAATTTAAAGTTATACCCCAGATAAATTCCATGGTTAGTCTCATACACCTTGTCTACGCCTTCTCCAAGCTTACTAGCCCTGTATCTCGTGTAGTCCGCTTTGTAGCCAAACTCGATCTCATTATGCTCATCAAAGCTATATAGCCCGCCCAGCCTTGCACCGATGACCCAGCCTGGTACTGTCTTTGATATAGAGTCACTATCGCCGCTGAAGTCATTATACGAATCTTTGTATTTCAAAAACGAAACCCCCGTATATGCGCCCGCTACTAGCCTAAAGCTATTCGTAATCTCAGGCGTAAAATCTCCGCCTACTAGCAAGCTATGCTTATTCCAAGAGTGTTTAAAATCTCCATCCTCATCACTACCATTTTTTGTAACCTTAAAGTCATACATATACTCGCCGTATGCTCTAGCTATACCAAAATCATAGCCAGCTTTAAAACCTATCGCAGCTTGCCCCTTATGATCTTTAACGGTGCCAGAGTCTCCATCCTCCGACCATTTGGCTGTAAGACTAGATTTAAACGAGTAATCCCCCTCGATGCCTAAAAGTAAACCCTCGCTAGAGCCTACGCTAACGCAAGCCGCAGCGGCAAACGCTGCGATTAAAATTTTATTTTTCATATTTTCTCCTTACAATTTATGATTTCAGGGCTTCTCGCCACCGCCACTCTTGCCGTTTGATAACTTACGATCTTTGAGCCTCCTCCACCGGATTCGCTTACAAATCCGTTTAAAATTTTTTGATTATAATAGCCCCCCCCCACTTAAATTTTGATAAATTTTTGAGGCAAGACGCGTAATTTTATCTCACTCGCCTTGGATAAAATTTTATCTCGTTTGCTAAGGACAGAATTCTATCTCGATTGCCTGGATGAAATTCGACGAAATTCTACGCCGCCTCCCTTGAGCAGTTAGCAAATTTAAATGCCGGGTGTCATTAAAAAATAATCTGTGATGAAATTTAAAGCGCTTACTTAGTTGTTCGTTTTTATGTATAATTTAAAATTTACACACGAGATAAGTGCCGTG
>NZ_CALHHX010000053.1 GCF_938030685.1 uncultured Campylobacter sp.
TAAGCTTTTTGAGTATCGTTAAAATTTTAAAATTGAACGTGAGGATTTGGATTTAATAAAATTTGAGCGGTATTTTTGCTAAAAATTTTTAACTCTTAAAAGATAATTCGGCGCGTCTAGGTCTTTATTAAATTTTGATTTCATACGAGGCTATCTTCTAAACGTTTATCGCGTAACTGCTTATAAAATTCTTGCTTTACGTCTAAAACCTGCTCCTTACTCCTTTGATTTATATAAAAATTTGCGGCCGGATTTTGTCTAAATTTTTTCCCGTTTTTAGCAGAAAATAGGTTTTCAGTTCCTTGTATTCGTTGCTTGTTAAAATCGAGACGTCGATAATAAAATGCTTATCAAAGATGATCAAACTATCGCCGCTTAGCATATCCAGTCTGAGCCCCAGCCCGTTTACCAATCTAAAAATAAGTAGCGGGAGTATGCCGAGCCCAAATGC
The DNA here is from genome assembly GCF_938030685.1 of uncultured Campylobacter sp. Lineage (GTDB taxonomy): Bacteria > Campylobacterota > Campylobacteria > Campylobacterales > Campylobacteraceae > Campylobacter_B. The sequence continues at coordinate 452 of NZ_CALHHX010000053.1, forward strand.
TATCGGTACCACGAATGGGGCGATAGCGTAACCTTTAAAGTAAAAAACGGCGGACATTAAAACGAAGTAGATCATAACGACGCAAAATCCAAACTTTTTTGTAGCGATCAGTGATTGAAATTCGGAAGGCCCGAAGGTTCGTTTTATTCCTAATATATTTGATAATTTTATTTCGAATAGGACTAAATTTTTCTTCGTAGAAAAATACTCTATGGCGGAATTTTTAAATTTAATATAGCAGCTTCCGAACTCTTTTGGGCGTTCATTTAGCTCTCCTGGATGTGGTGGTCTGTATGGTGCAAAATGTGAAAGAAAGTCCAAAATAAATACAATCGGCAGATATAGCTTTATCATCTCTATTGCGTTGTCTTTGATGATTATCGGATATTTGTCGTAGTCCCTAGTCTCTTTTTTCCTTAGCGCAGCACCGGCTTTAAATTTATCCAAATTTAGCTCTTTATAAATAGAATTTCAAAGTGTTTTATATGCTCTCAAATAGGGCGGTAGCGCGCAAGTGCGGCGGATAGTAGATTACCCGCCGCAGTACAGCTCGAAAATCTGCAGTCTACAAAATACATAGCTTACAACATTATGCCGCGCTATCGGCTCATAAAATTTAGCCCGCCAAAATCTCGCTGCGTCGCGGGCTGATAAAATCACTGCTCTCGCAAACGCAGCGTAATGCTCGCAAAAGTAAAATCCGCGGCTTGCAAAATCAAGCCGCGGCATTCAAAGGCGAGTTTAAATTTTTGGAATTCTGATCTTCTGCCCCGGATAGATGAGGTTTGCGTCCTTGATAACCTCGCGGTTGGCGTCGAAAATAATCTTGTATTTGTTCGCGTCGCCGTAGAATTTCTTCGCGATTTTAGATAGGTTATCGCCCTTTACGATGGTGTAGTAGTTCTCGGCGCTATCCTCTCTGATGCCCTCGATCTGCACGTTTTTGATGCCTGCGGTATTGCCCGCGATGAGGGCTGCTTTTTCGAGAGTTTCCTTATCGGCGTTACCGCTGATTTTGACGGTGTCGCCCTGCACCTCGACCTCTAGCCCCTCTACCGGCGTAGAGCTGAGATTGGTGGCGATCTCGTCTTTTACGGATTTGGCGTCATCGCCTAGACCTAGTAGTTTCTTGCCTGCTTCGGCTACGAATGAAAGTAAACCCATTGTTTTCTCCTTTGGTTAAAGTGGCAAAATTTTATCTTAAATTTACCAACGATCAGCTTAGGCGCATATCCTTACGGCTCCGACCTAGCCCAATGTTGCGACCTACCGCGCTCACTCTATGCGCGACGGCAGGTTATTCAGATTTGCAGCGTATGAATTATCAGCGCCGCGACTACGCTAAATTTTTCGTCAGTAAATTTCTAGCGATCACGGCGCATACGATGCTAAAAACGATGACCGAATATGAGTTGAGATTTAGCCCGCAAAATCCCGCGCTTAGGGCAAAGGCGCAAAGCGGCGCGTTTAAGTTGATCGCTAAAAAGGCGGCCCCTCCGCAAACCCCCGCTGCGCTTAGGCTAATAGGTAGAATTTCGCCGATCGCAAATCCAACGCATAGCCCCAAAACTGCGCCTAGCGCGAAGCTTGGCGTTAGAGTGCCGCCGTATCCGCCGCAGCGAAAGATCATCAGAATGCAAAATGCCTTGCAAAGCAAGATCGCAAGCAAATACGGGCTAAAGGATGTGGAGTCGAAAGCAAACTGCGCTGCGGAGCGCCCGTTACCTAAAATTTCTGGTACGTATGCGCCGATCGCCGCGGTAAGTAAAAACGCAAGTGGCAGTGTAAGTGCGATTTTAAGGCTTTTTATGCGCAGCTTTTCGCACAAGCGCACTCCGTCTTGAAAGTATTTTGCTGCGACCCCCGTGAGAAGCCCGATTAGAGCCGCTGCGAGTAAATTCTGCGGGGTAGGGGCGAAGTTCGAAACTGCGTAATAAATTTCTTTTGAAGCTCCGAATTCCGCTGTAGCTGTAGCCACCGCACTAGTGGCAAAGGCGCACAAAATCGCTCGAGTATCGAAGCTTTTAAGTAAAATTTCTAGGCTGAAAAGCGCGCCCGCTAGCGGGACGTTATATACAGCACCTAGTCCCGCTCCCGCGCCACATGCGACAAATAGCCGAAGCTCGTCTCCGCCGATATTTAAGGCGCGGCAAATTTTAGCTGCAAACAAGCCACCTAGCTCGCGCGGAGCAGCCTCACTGCCTACCGGTGCGCCCATGGCGATGGCTGCAAGCTGCAAAACCGAGTGGATTAAATTTTGCCAAAACGGCGGATTTTGTCCCTCCATCATCGAAGCTACGTTTAAAAAGGGTTTTAGTCTTATCAGCAGAATTCTAATTATAGTTACGATTGCGCCGGCTGCGAGGACGCTAAGAAAGCGCCTAAGCGCAGTGGTTTGCTCCGTGATAATGTGAAATTCCTCATCATTATGTCCGAAAGCAAAAGTTTCAATTTCGTTGATGCCGAAGTTTAAGAGCCCTGCGCAAAGCCCCATTATAACGCCTATCGCAAGGATCGCTAGAAAGAATTTAGTACTCAAAATATGCCTTTTTGAAACGCATAATTATATAAAATTTTAGCTTTAAAAAATCCTTACCGCGCACATAAAAGCAGCTAAAACGCGAGTAAAATTTAAAACAATGGCTAGGAATTTATATCATCTCTGCGAGTAAATTTTGCGCGAAATTCTATGAAGCTTAGGCAGAGGCAGAATTTTATTTACGTTAATTGCGCGAGTAAAATTTACGTAGATTTTATATCGCGCGTAGAAAATTTAGTAAAATTTCGCATCGCGCGGGAGGATAAAATTCTTTTTAAAATTTCTTGCCGCGAAGGCAGGCGAAATTCTACGTAAAATTTAAATATATCCGAGCGGGTAAAATTTTAAATTGAATAAGCGAGAAAATTTTGCAGAGGACACGTGAAATTTCGCGCAGAATTCTAATTTGCGAAAGAGGGCAAAATTCCGCGTAGAATTCCTATCTGCGTAAGCGGGTGAAATTCGCGTTAAATTCTAAGCCGCGAGGCTAAGCAAAATTATGCGCGGAATTTTAATTTGCGTGAGTCATAGAAATTTTACGCCCGCGAATAAATTCGCTTAGGATTTTGCTATTTTTTCCAGATATCGTCATTTTTACCGGCTGCGGGCGCGCTTAGCTTTTTATCCAGAGCCGAAATTTTATCCGCGAGCTTTTGCGCGCCGCCGAAAATTTCATCTTTTTTCGGAAGCCCGAAGTGAAATTTAGAGCCCACGCTGTCTCCAATGCTTGCAAGTAGCGATTTGGGCGCATTTGCGATCGCGTCTTTAAAGATCGCCGCATCGATACCGAGCTCGGCTAGACCTTTTAACGCCCGCGCAGAGCCGATAAACATCGCGATCTTGGCGTCGAATAAATAATCGTTTGCCAGCTTTTGCGCGGCCGCGGCGGATTTTTTATCCACGATGATGAAGCGCGCGCCTGCGCCGTTTGCGAGTAAAATTTCATTTACATCATTCGTAATAACGCTAAATTTTTTCTGCGCCTTTTGCGCCGCGGCGATGAGCCTGTCGTTAAATTTAAATAGCAGATTGTCGTATTTGAAAACTTCATCGCCGTTTTTGATGAGATACAGCGGCTCGTAGGGTACGAGCGCGTGGCCTAGGATGATCATTTGCCGCCCCTTAGTTTGGCTTCGCAGGATTTGCAAAGGCGCTTTTTGTCGCGCAGAGCAAGCTCGTCGCTGCTAAAGTACGTCCCGCACTCGTCGCACGCCAAAAGCTCGGTCGCATCATCCTTTTTCTTTATGCGAAATCTAGGCACTATCAAAAAATATATGAGCGCCGCGATAACGGCTATGGCTAGAATTTTTCCCATTATTTCACCCCTTTGATCACCAAAAATTTTCTATTTTTCAAAGCGTTTTCGCCGCTAAAAATTTCACAGCGCGCGCTCGTAAATTCCTTGCGGAATTCCTCCGCTTCCGCCTCTGCGCCCGAGCCTTTGTAGAGCAAAAACGTAGTGTTTTCGTCGTAAAAGCCGCGGCAAATTTCAATTAAGCTTCGCGCGCTCATTAGCGCTCGCGAGCTTATCAGATCGGCGCGCAGCTTTGCGCCGTCTTGCACGCGCTCGGCGTGGATTTTTACGTTAGCTAGAGCGAGGCTAACCTTCGCGTAGGTTAGAAACGCCGCTTTCTTTTGGTTTGGCTCAAACAGATGCCACTCGCACAGCGGCAGCGCGAGCGCCAAAAATAGCCCGGGAAAGCCCGCTCCCGAGCCGATGTCGCACGCGATACGCGGATAGCGCGGTATGAAATTCGCTCCGCTTAGGCTGTCGCGCACCACCGCGTCCAAATCGTCGTAATTCGTGAGGCTATGCACGCGGTTAAATTTTTGCAGGCAGGCTTTAAATTTTGCAACCTGCTCGCCAAAGCTCTCGCCCAGCGTAAGCTTCACAGCAGATGCCCCATCTGCTCTTTTTTGACGCGCAGATAGTTTTCATTAAATTTATTCGGCGTGATGATTATCGGCACGCGCGCGACCACTTCTACCTTTAGATCGTGTAGCTTTTGCGGATTGTTCGTAAGCAGATTTATGCGCGAAATTCCAAAATGAGCGAGTATGAAATCCACGATCTCGTAGGTGCGCTCGTCCGCTTTGAAGCCTAGCTGATGGTTTGCTTCGATCGTATCGAGGCCCTGATCTTGCAGCGCGTAGGCGTTGATTTTATTAAAAAGCCCGATATTGCGCCCCTCTTGACGCAGATAGATCACCATGCCGCCATGCTCTTCGATATATTTTAGGCTCGCTTCGAGCTGTTCACCGCAGTCGCACTTTAGGCTGCCGATCGCATCGCCGGTAAGGCACTCCGAGTGGATACGTACGTTTACGACGCCCTCCAAAGGCTGCTTAAATATTACTAAATGCTCTTTGTTCCCTTGCTTAAACGACTGAACGCGGAAGCTTCCGAAACGAGAGGGGAGATTTGCGACCTCTGAAATTTTTATATCCATGCTTAAATTTACTCCGATTGTGATATTATAAATCTCACAATTCTAGCTAAAAAAGGAAAAATAATGTTTAAACGATTTAGGAGACTACGAATAAATCCCGCGCTTAGGGATCTAGTGCGACAAACCGATCTGCAAACCCGCTTTCTAATCTATCCGCTTTTTGTCGTGGAAGGAAGCGGCATCAAAAAGGAGATCGCCTCGATGCCCGGCGTATTTCAGATGAGCTTGGATGAAATTTTAAAAGAGTGCGAGGCTCTTTTGTCGCTAGGACTAGATAAAATTTTACTTTTCGGAATTCCTTCGCTAAAGGACAGCATCGGCTCGGACGCGCTAAGCGAGGACGGCATCATCGCGACTTCGCTACGCGCGATAAAGGCTAAATTTCCAAATTTGCTCGTCATCACCGATCTATGCTTTTGCGAATACACCGACCACGGGCACTGCGGCATCATCGATCATGTACATCAGACGGTGGATAACGACGCGACGCTTGAAATTTCGGCGCAGCAGGCGCTCATCCACGCCAAAGCGGGCGCAGATATGATCGCGCCCAGCGGCATGATGGACGGCATTATCGCTACCTTGCGAGAGGCGCTCGATCGCGGCGGATTTGAAAATTTACCGATTATGGCGTATTCGACGAAGTTTGCCAGCGGCTACTACGGGCCGTTTCGCGACGTAGCAGAATCAGCGCCTAGTTTCGGCGATCGTAGTAGCTACCAGATGGACCCCGCAAATAGATTTGAGGCGATCAACGAAAGCCTGCAAGACGAGGCGCAGGGAGCGGATATCTTGATGATAAAGCCCGCGCTTGCGTATCTGGATCTAATCAGAGACCTGCGGGAGCGCACGCTGCTGCCGATCTGCGCGTATAACGTAAGCGGCGAATACGCGCTTTTGCAGGCGGGTAAAAAAGCGGGCGTGATCGATTATGAGCGCGTGATAATGGAGACGATGATAGGCATAAGGCGCGCCGGCGCGGATATGATCATCACCTATCACGCCAAAGAGATCGCGGAAATTTTAAATTCGCGCAGGTAAAATTTTAAAAATTTTGGAATTTTAAAATTTCGCAGCAGCAGCGAGACTTGTTTTTGAAATTTGCTTCGCGGCACGTAGCGTAAATTTAAAATTTTAAAGCCGAATAAAACGCTACGTAAGCGAAAACAGTGTAAAATTTAACCAAAAAGGAGCGATATGAGGCACTTTCTTACGTTAAACGATTTTAGCAAGGACGAGATAATCGAAATTTTAAATTTAGCCTTTGAGATTAAAAAAGAGGCTAAGGCAAGAGATTTTAAGCCGTATTTGAAAGATCAAAAATTAGCGATGATATTTGAAAAAAGTTCGACCAGGACGCGCGTAAGTTTTGACGTGGGGATGAACGAGCTAGGCGGGCACGCGCTATTTTTAAGCAGTCGCGACATCCAGCTCGGGCGCGGCGAGCAGGTCAAAGACACCGCGCGCGTGATTTCGCGAATGTGCGATCTGATCATGGCGCGCGTAAATCGCCACGAGACGTTAATAGAGCTTGCGGAATTTAGCCGCGTGCCGGTGATAAACGGGCTAAGCGATAAATTTCATCCCGTGCAGTTAATGGCGGATCTAATGACGATCGTGGAGTGCGGCACCCAAATTCCAAATATAAAATCTGCGTACGTGGGCGACGGTAACAATATGGCTCACTCGTGGCTGATGCTTGCTAGCAAGCTTGGCTTTGAGTTGCGTATTGCGACGCCCATGGGCTACGAGGTCGATCCGCAAATACTGGCGCAGGCGCAAGAAAATGCTAAAATTTCAGGCGCTAAAATTTTAATAACGAACGATATAAAAGAAGCCGTAGCGGGCGCAAACGTCGTGACGACCGATACTTGGGTTTCGATGGGGCAAGAAGCGGAAAAAGAGCAAAGAATTCGCGATTTCGCGGGCTTTTGCGTGGATGAAAGCTTAATGGCTCTAGCAGGTAGTGGCGCGATCTTTTTGCACTGCCTGCCGGCGTACCGCGGATATGAGGTAAGCGAGGCCGTGTTTGAAGCGCACGCGGATGAAATTTTTGCAGAGGCGGAAAATCGCCTGCACGCACAAAAAGGCGTTATGGTCTGGCTGGATCAAAAAAGATAAATTTTAGGAGAACGCATGGAAGAAAAAGATAAAGCGCTAAAAAAGATCGACAAAGCGAGCGAATTTTTCGGACTGGATAGCTCGAAAAGGACGGTTTTTGAAATTTCACAGGGCGAGGACAACGAGAAAAAACTCACTCTAAAAAGCGGCTCGTGGAGCGACGAGGAGCCGTGGTTCGGCATCGACGAAAATAACGAAGTGCATACGATGATCTCGATAAAATCGCTTGCAAATCTCATCGCCGCGACCAAAAACGCGATGCAGGAAAATTTTAACCTCAAGCTTGAGCGCTCGATTTTGCAGCATACGCCGGTGGATTTCGGCGACGCGTGGATCGTGTGTATGGACGAGATCAGAAGGCTTACGGGTGCAAATCCGAATACGAAAAGATTAAACTTAGACGTCGATGCCGTCGTTTCGCGCGTAAAAAACCTACATCCGAACCTTTTCATCGACATCGAAGAGCTTATCAAAACCAAGGCGGGCGGCCGTGAATAGCATAGACTTCGACGCTTACGCGAAATTTTCGCGTCCCGGACCCCGCTACACGAGCTATCCGACCGCTTTGGAATTTAGCGAGAGCTTCAGCTACGACGGGTATCTGAACGAGCTGAAAAATCAGGAAAGCTCCACGCCGCTGTCGCTTTACTTTCACATGCCGTTTTGCCGCTCCGCCTGTTATTTTTGCGGCTGCAACGTAATCTACACCGGCAAGCGCGACAAGATGGATCGGTATTTGGACTATATCGAGCGCGAGATGCAAATTTTAAGTGGCGTCGTGGACGGCTCGCGGCAGATCGTGCAGATGCACTTCGGCGGCGGCACGCCTACGTATTTTAGCGCCGAACAGCTCGCGCGCCACATAAAAAATATCAAAAAATATTTTAAAAGCTTCAGCCCCGAAGCCGAGATCAGCTGCGAGATCGATCCGCGGTTTTTAAATGCGGAACAGCTCGACGTGCTTGTTTCAAACGGCTTTAACCGCATCAGTTACGGCGTGCAGGACTTCGATCCGCAGGTGCAGAAGGAGATCCATCGCATCCAGCCTTTCGAGCTTACGAGGGACGTCATAGCCATGGCGCGCGAGAGGGGGATAAAATCGATAAATATGGATCTGATCTACGGCCTTCCGTATCAGAGCCTAGCTAGCTTTAAGCGCACGCTAGAGCTTGCACTTTCGCTTGATCCGGACCGCTTTGCGATCTTTAACTACGCGCACGTGCCGTGGATAAAAAAATCAATGCGTAAATTTGATGAGACGACACTGCCAGAACCGAAGGTGAAGCTTGAAATTTTAAAATTTACCCACGATTTTTTGAGCGCGAACGGATATGAGATGATCGGTATGGATCACTACTCAAAGCCCGAAGACGAGCTTCATGCCGCGCTTAAAAACGGCTCGCTGCACCGTAATTTCCAGGGCTACACGACCAAGGGCGGCGCCGATCTGATCGGCATCGGGCTAACTAGCATCGGCGAGGGCGCGCGCCACTACGCGCAAAATTTCAAAGATATGGACGCTTACGAGGCTGCGATCGATGAAGGCAGGCTGCCGTATTGCAGGGGCATTTTGCTAAATGAAGAGGATCTGCTGCGCAAGGAGGTGATTATGGGGCTGATGAGTAATTTTTGCGTCAATATAGAAGCGGTCGAGGAGAAATTTAAGATAAAATTTTTCGAGCATTTCGGCGCGAGCCTAAAGCAGCTTGAGGCGCTAAAGGATTTCGTACAAGTCTCGCCGCATAGAATTTCAGTAACGCCTACCGGCACGCTTTTGATCCGTAATATCGCGATGTGCTTTGATGAGTATATGGATAAAAATTTGGGCGAAAAGCGCTTTTCTAAAACCGTCTAAGCGGCGCGGCTATGAGTAAGGCAAAGCTTGGAGCGTTCGATTTTGCGGCACTTAGCGAGCGTTGCGTAAAATGTGGTAAATGTATCCAAGTCTGCACGGTTCATGGCATTAACGGCGATGAAGTAACGAGCCCGCGCGGATTTGTGGATCTTTTGGGCGCTTACGGCAGGAATGAGCTAAAGCTTGATAAAAACGCTAAGAAAATTTTTGAAAGCTGCTTTTTATGCACCAACTGCGTAGATATTTGCGGCGAGTCTTTGCCCATAGATACAGCAATCGAGAATGTTCGCGCGCGCATTGAGGAAGAATTTGGCATCGCGTGGTACAAAAAAGCTGCGTTTTGGCTGCTTGGGCACCGCAAAGCGCTGGATCTAGCAGCAGCGCTTGGATACGTGTTTTTTAGCTGTGGCTTTAAGATGCGAAAAGATACGCAAAGCTCTATGTCGCCTAGATTTGGCTTACCAATACTTAAAAAAGAGCGCTTGTTGCCTGCCCCTGCGAAAAAGAGCTTTATGAACTCTCATGCAGAATTTATCGACAACGGCGGCGAAAAAACTATCGGAATTTTTATAGGCTGCATGGCAAACTACGCTTACACGGGCGTAGGCGAGGCGATTTTACATATCGCGCGAGCACTAAAGCTAAACGTAAATTTGATGAAGGAACAAGCCTGTTGCGGCGCTCCTGCGTATTTTACGGGAGATTTTGCGGCGGTTGAACGCGTGGCAAAATTTAATATAGTATATTTCGAAAAAGCTCTGCCTGCTCTTGATGCGATTATCGTGCCCGAGGCTACGTGCTCTGCGATGCTGCGGGTGGATTACGCGCATTTTTTTGAAAATGAGCCGCAATGGAAAGCCCGTGCGCAAAAGCTTGCGAGTAAAATTTTTATGGCGAGCGAATACTTTTATAAATTTACAAACTTAAATGATCTTTTGATGCGCCGCGGCAAAAGGGCTTTAGCGATTACTTATCACGATCCGTGCCATGCCCGCAAAATGCAGGGTATTTGGAAAGAACCGCGCGGCTTGCTCGCTCAAAACTACGAAATAACCGAGATGGATGAGCCTAATAAATGCTGCGGATTTGGCGGTGTGACGATGCAGGCCGAGCGCTACGAGCTCGCGCGCGCAGCGGGATTAGCTAAGGCGCGCGCAATGGCAGATCTGCCTGTGTGCGTAGTTTCTGCTGAGTGCAGCGCGTGCAGGATGCAGCTAAATAATTCGCTTTCTTTAAGTGGCTCGCAGATGAGGTGCGTAAATCCGCTGGAGCTCATCGCTGAAGCGCTTGTGAGCGAGGAAAATTCCAATGGATAAATTTTGCGTTTTAGAAGCTCCTGCATTTCGCCGGCTTTTTACTCAATTCAAATCCTGGGGTAAAATTCTGTGCTTTTTAAATTTTGGTTTTTAAAAATTATGATGAAATTTTATCCTTGCAGAGGTTGCGGTCTGCGCTTTTGAGCTTTTGGATATATTAAGCCTGGGGCAGCGCTTGGTGCGAGCTCATAGGTTTTGCTCTGCGGCGGGGTTGATTAATATGATTTTAAATACTAAAATTTTATAGTTTAGAATTTTAGCTGAGGGATTTGCGCAAAATTTTAATGAGTTGAATTGCAAGATGGATTTTGGCAAAATTTTAACTTTATGCGACGTTATTTGAAATTCTAAGGAATTTGCGGCTAATGGCTGGAATTTTGATTTATTGATTTGCGTGGATTTGCTTGGCGTTGCAGGATTAAAGCGCGAATTTTAAATTTCGTAAAATTTAAAGAATTAGTTACGTATGAGCTTCTTGCACTTCGCGGTTCCGACATTGCGGCAAAATTTCTTTTAAAAATGCCAAAGTGCACTATAAAATATATTCATAATTTTTAGCACGAGATATTTAGCAAAAAGGCTAAGCTAGCGAGATCATGGATTTAAATTTAATTTTATTCTTGCTCTTTTGCGTCATCTTCAGAGTCCAGCTTTGCTTCTTCGATCAAAAGCCTGTTGGCTTCGGTAGCCTTTTTTATCTCGCTTAAGTTTTCTTCTATCTTATTTAGGCGCTTTTCAAGGGTATTTAGACGCTTTTCCGACCGGGAGATAAAATAATAAATCAAATAAATCATAAAAACTATGATAATCCAAGGTATGATTTTCATATAAAATTCCTTAAAATTTAAAATTGCGCGCATTATAGCAGAAATTTTATGAAATTTTAAAATAGGCTGTTTTAGCCTTGACAATTGGGGATTTTTCGGTTATAATTGCCACTTCAATTTCAAAATGCTGGTGTAGCTCAGCTGGTAGAGCTACTGCCTTGTAAGCAGTGGGTCGGCGGTTCGATCCCGTCCACCAGCTCCATTTTTTGTAACAGTGTTTGACCAGATTTCATCAAAGGGTGAGATACTCAAGTGGCCAACGAGGGCAGACTGTAAATCTGCTGGCTTTGCCTTCCGTGGTTCGAATCCACGTCTCACCACCATGAATTTTTGATGCGGGATTAGCTCAGTTGGCTAGAGCATCAGCCTTCCAAGCTGAGGGTCGCGGGTTCGAGCCCCGTTTCCCGCTCCACCATTTAGGTTTACTGGGAGCTGTAAAACTTAACTGCTTTTATATGCTTACATAATCTAAATTTTGGTCGCATTGTTGGGTATTGGTAGCGATTTCTCTTTGCCTGAGTTTAGGCTCATATGGCTCAGAGGTAGAGCACTTCCTTGGTAAGGAAGAGGTCGCGGGTTCAAGTCCCGCTATGAGCTCCATAAAATAGAGTCGCTTAGTTTGTTGTGTAATCCACAAATCAATAACGGAGGATATGATGGCTAAAGAAAAATTTAATCGTAACAAGCCACACGTAAACATTGGTACCATCGGTCACGTTGACCATGGTAAGACTACTTTGACAGCTGCTATTTC
>NZ_CALHHX010000054.1 GCF_938030685.1 uncultured Campylobacter sp.
GCCATGGAGCGGGCGGTCACCTTGACGGCGCTACAAATTTTAGAACCTCAAACTGTGAACGCTGCCACCAAAGATTTAACTATAGCCCTGATTTAGCTCGTGCTAATCCGCTAAACAACGGAAATCCCGATCTATCTCTTAGCTCTAAATTTAAATCTATGGGTCCAGGCTGTGGCTCTGAAGGCTCTCAGTCCTACTTTACCGCTCACTACGAGAAGGGTATGCGCTGCGTAACCTGCCACGATCCGCACGATAACACCGGACCGGTAGTTGGTGATAAAACTGTCAAGGGCGTAAATTACAACTCAGAGCAAGGCTATTTGAGCGCGTTTTATACAAAGCCTAAGATCACAAAAGAGTGCAAAGACTGCCACCAAGAGCAAGCCTACATCGCCGCAAGAGCCGATACGCATAAAGACAACACCTGCGCATCTTGCCACATGCCGTTTATGATGAGCTGCGAGAACTTCTATGCTATTCAGTTCCAAGACAACGCGGGATTCGATACTCAAAGAAGATCGCACATCTGGAAGATCGACATCGATCCTGCTAGAAAATCTCTAGTCGCAGGCGATGCCGCCAAAGGTCCAAGAGATGCGAAAGATTGGCACTTCCAAAGAAATAAAGAGGGACGAAATTTCGTCGATCTTATGTGGTCGTGCGCACGAACCTCGTGGGCGGATAAAGATATGCAAGATACCAAAGGCTGCCATAGTCCAGTCGTCTCCGAGCTAAAAGAGACGCTTCACTTCAAGAACCAAAAGCAGGTTTACGATGAGGTTATGGGCTGGCAAACTCCAATTAAGAGCGATTTCTCGCAGGTTAAGATCGGTATTCAAGGAATTTACTCTATCCTCGAGACTAAAAAGCTTAACTCCAGCGACAAAACTCGCGTTTACGAGCTAATAGAAAAAGCTCAAGACACCGTCGATCTTATCGAAAAGGACGGCTCATGGGGAATGCACGGCTTTAAATATACTAAGCAAAGGCTAGAAGCCGCTAAAGAGTATATTAAAGAGGCTCAAAGAATTTTAAATAATAATTTATAATTCTTTCGGGGTCGCGTAAGTTCGCGGCCCCGAAATTTAAAAGGCAAATGTATGCAAAAAAGACTAAAAATTTTCTTGCCTATCGTTTTGGCAAGCTGCGCGTTGGGCGCGAATTTAACTACGCAAGAACAAAAAGAATCTTATAGCATCGGAGCTTCTACCGGAAGCTATGTTTCAAACCAGCTGCATTCACAAGCCGCATTAGGCGTCAAATATGACTTAGATGCGGTGATAGAGGGGTTTTTGGACGCTCTTAAAAAGCAGCAGAAGCTAAAAGATGAGGAAATTATTGCGCTTTTGAATCAAAGAGCCGATAAGCTAAATAAGATCGTAGAAACAAATTCCAAAGCGGAGCTTGATAAAAATTTAAAAGCAGGCAAGGAATTTATGGCGAAAAATGCCAAAAATCCGGACGTTAAAACCACAAAATCCGGTCTTCAATATGAAATTTTAAAGCTAGGTATGGGCGAAAAGCCAAAGCCTGAGAGCGTAGTAGTGATGAACTACAAGGCGTATTTGACGAACGGTAGTGTATTTGACGATACTTTCGCGTCTAAAATTCCGGCGCATCTTTCTATGATAGGCTTAATCGACGGATTGCGCGAAGGGTTGCTTTTGATGAATACGGGCTCGAAATATAAATTTACAATCCCTAGTAATTTAGCGTACGGCAACGTGGACGTAGATAGAATTCCTGCGGGTTCTGTGGTGATTTTTGAAGCCGAACTACTAAAAGTTTTAAAGCCCGGCGAGCTTGCCGATGCGGCCAAAAAGCTTAGCGAGAGCGAGGCTAAAAGCTTTCACGACGCGAATAAAACAAAGTAGTTTTGCTCAAATTTAGTCGGAGGAGAATATGCAAAAGCAAAGAAGAAATTTTATAAAATCCGCCGCACTCGGCTCTTTGGGACTCGGCGCAATTGCCTCAAATTTACTTGCGCAAAGCGGCGACGGCGCGGATAAAAGCGCGCAAGACGCAAACGCAAGCGTCAAAAAACAAGAGCCGAAAAAGCCGCACTACGGCATGATATTCGATCAAAATAAATGCGTCGGCTGCACCGACTGCGAGATCGCCTGTAAAAAGGTAAATTTGGTTCCGAAAGGTCAAATGAGGCTTTTTATCCAGGATAAAACAGATCCGCTAAATTTAAAAGAAAAGCGCTACGTCAGGGTTTCTTGTCAGCAGTGCGAGGACGCGCCGTGCGTGAATGTCTGCCCGACCAAAGCCTGTCACAAGGACGAAAAAACCGGCATCACGACGATGAATACCGACGACTGCATCGCCTGTAAATACTGCATCGTCGCCTGTCCTTACGACGTGCGCTTCATAAACCACGATACCAAAGCCGCGGAGAGCTGTAACTTCTGCTTGGATACAAATTTAAAAGACGGTCACGAGCCCGCCTGCATCGAGGCGTGCAGATACGAGGCGATCGTATTTGGCGATCTAAACGACGAAGAATCGCACATCAGCAAGCTACTTCGCGTAAAAGACAGCCTGCGAATGCATCCTGAGTGCGGCACGAAACCTAGCCTGCGCTATATTCCTGCGGTTAAATTGGGGGTGTGATATGAACGGAGCTATAAATTTCACTGCGACCTTCTCGCACGGCGTAGAGTGGGGCTGGCCGATCGCGGTTTATCTTTTGCTAGCGGGTATGAGCGGCGGCGCTTTAGTAGTCGCGATCCTCGTAAAATTTTATAAAAAACAGACCGAAAGCACGCCGCTGTTTAAGGCCGCGTCATTGCTATCTTTCGTCGCGATTTTACTCGGTATGGTCTGCCTGGTAGCCGATCTTGAGCGACCGCTTCTTTTTTGGAAAATTTTGATCAATTACAACTTCACATCGGTTATGTCCGTGGGTGTGGCGGCGCTTTGCGTCTATATCCCGCTCAGCTTCATAGCTTGCCTTTATGCGTTTGAAGAGTGCCTTAGAGAGTTTTTGACGCGCAATCTTAGCTTTTTAAAAGGACTTTTCGAGCTTGTGATGAAAATTTTAAACGCGCTTCGCCCGCTGCTTCTTGCGCTTACGCTTGTTTTTGCGGTTGCGATCTGCGCCTATACCGGCTTTTTGATCTCGGTTTTAGTTAGATTTCCTATCCTTAATACAGCCGTTTTGCCTGCGCTTTTCGTGGCGTCTGGCTTATCGGCAGGCATCGCAGGCTCAAGCCTGATAGCCGCGCTTGTCTTTAAAGCGGACCCGCACGGCGGCGATTTAAAAACTCTACACGCGGTCGAGTGGCCGGTTTTAGCGATGGAAATTTTATTAATCGGTATGATTTTCGTCTCGCTAATAACGGGCAGCGACGTGCAAAAAGCCGCGAGCGTCGCATTTAACGAGGGATTTTATGCGAAGATGTTTTGGCTAGGCGTCGTGGGCGTAGGCTTTTGCGTACCGCTCGTTTTAAATTTCGCACTGGGCAAAAAGATCGCTCACACCGCATTTGCGTTCTACGTTAGCGCGCTTGCCAGCGTGGTCGGGGTATTACTTCTTAGAATGTTTATACTATACGCAGGGCAAACTTACGATATAATAATGTAAAACTGCGGAGGGTTAATGAGCGCGCTAAAAATATTAAAATTTTTCATCTCTTACAAGTTCGCGCTCTGCCTCCTCTTTATCCTAGCCGCAGGTGCCGGCGTCGCAACCTTTTTAGAGAGCATTTACGATACGCAAACGGCTAAAATTTTAGTCTATGAGGCGCGCTGGTACGAGTGCGTCATGGGTGCTGCGACGCTGAGCCTGCTAGGAATAATCATAAAAACCAAAATGTGGCGCCGCTTCGGCTCCTTCGTCCTTCACGCGGCATTTATCGTTATCTTTATCGGCGCGGCGCTGACGCGCTATTTCGGCACAGAGGGCGTGCTGCACGTTAGAGCGGGCGAGAGCGAAAGCGAGATGGTGAGCGTCAAGCCATACTTACAAATCCGCACGCAAGACGCGCTGTTTGAGCACCCGCTAAATTTAAGCCAGATCGGCGATAACGATTTTAGCTTCACGCAAAGTATAAATTCTAAAAGCTTCACCGTCAAATTTAGCTCCTATAAACCCGCGCCCAAAGGCGAGCAGGGCATGCTTGCGGTAAAGGCGGGTTTTGAGGGCGGAAGCGAGCAAGAAGCGCAGCTTCGCGGCGGCGCGGGCTGGCTGGGGGAACCCAAAATTTTAAACTTTGACGGCGAGGAGATAATGCTAAGCTGGGGCTCGAAGCTCATAGAGCTTCCGTTTGCGGTAAAGCTTTTGAAATTTAAGCTCGAGCGCTATCCCGGCTCGCAAAGTCCGTCATCCTACGCTAGCGACGTTGAAATTTTAAAAGAGGGCAAGAGCGCGGGGGAGCATGAAATTTATATGAACCACCCGCTAAGCTTTGACGGTTTCAAGCTCTTTCAATCCTCCTACGACACCGACGAGCGGGGCACGGTGCTAGAGCTTAACCGCGATCCGGGTAAAATCCCTACCTATTTCGGCTATTTCTTGCTTTGCGTCGGATTTATCGGCAATCTTTTTACCGCCGGCAGCAGGTTTAAAAAGCTCGCTAAATTTATTAAAAACAACGCACCCACCGCGCTGCTTCTAATCGCGCCGCTTTTTTTCGGCATTGAGCTTCGCGCCGCGGATGAAAACTATCTGGCAAACCTTAAAGCCAACTCGCGCGTTCACGCAAACGGCGCGTTTGCGGAGCTTTTGGTGCAAGATTACATGGGCAGGATCAAGCCGCTTAGCACCGAAGCAAGCGAGATCGTAAATAAAATTTCAGGCACGGATTCGCTCTACGACTTAAGCGCCGAGCAGATGATCCTAGGAATGAGTCTAAATCCCGCGTTTTGGCGCGATCAAAAGATCATCAAGATCAAAAACGACGAGATCAAAAAGATGCTGGGCTTAGCCCCGCAGGAGCGATATGCGAGCTTTAATTCGGTCTTTGATGAAAACGGCAACTACAAGCTCGCGCGCGTCGTGGACGAAGCTAATGAAAAAAGTGCCTCGCGCCGCGGCGTGCTCGATAATGAGCTGATTAAATTCGACGAGCGGCTAAATATCGCGTATCTGACTTTCAGAGGGGTGTTTTTTAAATTTATCCCCGTGCCGAACGACCCGCAAAACGCGTGGCTCTCGCCGAACGACGCCTTTGCGGATTATAGTATCGCTCCGCAGATCAAAGGCGTGCTAAATGATTATCTAAACGGCTTGCAGGATGGAATTTCGGATAATGATTGGACTAAAGCGGATGCAGCACTTGCGGAGCTGAAAAACTACCAAAGAGCCACCTCTGCAGCTATTCTTCCAAGCGTTAGCCGCGTCAAGGCCGAGGTGTTTTACAACAAAGCTTCGGTTTTTAAAAAGCTCGTTTATTGCTATATGATCCTAGGCGGCGTAGCTCTTGTTTTGGCGCTTTTGGGCGCGCTTTGCGGTAAGAGCTTCACGCTCGCGCAAAAAATTTTATTTGCGGCCTTTGCGATATGTTTTACAGCACATACCCTCGCGCTTGCGCTGCGCTGGTACGTCGCGGCTCACGCGCCGTGGAGCGATAGCTATGAGTCGATGATCTACATTGGCTGGTCGGCGGCGCTTGCGGGGATCATATTTTTTAGAAAGTCCCTACTTACGCTAAGTGCGAGCTGCCTGCTAGCTAGCATCGTAATGCTAGTAGCGCATATGAGCTTCGTAAATCCGCAGATTACCAACCTCGTGCCGGTGCTAAAGTCCTATTGGCTTAGCATCCACGTCTCGGTTATTACGGCTAGCTACGGATTTTTAGGGCTTAGCTGCCTGCTTGGGCTTTTGGCTCTTATTTTGATGGCGCTTAAAAACGGCGCCAATCGCGAGCGGCTTAACGTGCAGATCAGATATATAACGGCGATCAACGAGATCAGCCTCATCGTGGGACTTTCGATGCTAACGCTCGGAAATTTCTTCGGCGGCGTGTGGGCGAATGAGAGCTGGGGGCGATACTGGGGCTGGGATAGCAAAGAGACCTGGTCGTATGTCTCGATCATCGTCTATGCGATCGTGCTGCATCTAAAGCTTATCCCGAAACTTGGCTCGATCTATGTTTATTGCGTGAGTTCGACGCTCGCGTATAGCTCAATCATAATGACCTATTTCGGCGTAAATTTCTACCTCACCGGTATGCACTCTTATGCCGCAGGAGATGCGCCGCAGATACCCGCGCCGTTTTATTGTATAATAGCGGCGGTAATTTTAATAATCGCTCTTGCTTTCAGAGGCAGGGACGTAAAAACGATATAAAGGAGTAAATTTGAAAAAATTTCTAATAACGCTGGTTTTGGCTGCCGCGGCAAACGCGGGCTTTATCAGCGAGGGCATTCAGGCACAGCAAAGCGGCGATCATAAAAAACTCGCAGAAATTTACGAGCGAGCGTGCGGTTTGGAAAATAAAGCTTCGGGATGCTATAATCTAGCCGTTTTGTATTTTGAGGGCACCGGCAACGTAGAGAAAAATTTCGAAAAAGCGATCAGCCTCTACGAGAAGGCGTGCAGCGCTAAATTTGCGCTTGCGTGCAACAATCTAGGCTATATCTACGAAAGCGGCAACGGCGCGGATCAAAATTTTACCAAAGCCGCGGCTTATTACGAAAAAGCCTGCAAAGATAACGAAGGCTGCACCTCGCTCGGGCTTTTATATGCAAACGGCGCCGGGCTTGCAAAGGATGTCGCCAAGGCGGCGAGCCTTTATGAGAAGGCCTGCACCTACGGCGATATGATGGGCTGCAACAACCTGGGCTATCTGTATCTAAAGGGCGAGGGCGTGGAGCAAAGCTTCGCAAAGGCTAAAATTTTTTACGAAAAGGCTTGCGGCGGCGACATCGGCATCGGCTGCAACAACCTAGGCTATCTATACGCCTTCGGGCAGGGGGTGGGCCAGGATTATAAGCAGGCAAAGCAGCAGTATGAAAAGGCGTGCAGCCTCGGCCACTTCGACGGCTGCAATAACCTAGCCATAATGTATGCCGAAGGAAAAGGAGTGAAGTCCGATAACGCCAAAGCAAAAGAGTTTTTCAAAAAAAGCTGCGACGGCGGCATCAAGATGGGCTGCGAGAATTTGGAATTTTTAAACTCGATTAGTAAGTAAATTTAAAACATCAAAATTTTAAGGAGATAGTATGATTTTACGTTCGTTTTTAGCTTCGGCAGCGCTTGTTGCGCTCGTTTGCGGTGCCTCCATGGATGGGGCCAATAAACCGGCAAAGCCTATGTTTCAAAGCGTGGATCCTAGCAAGGCTACGCTTGTAGGAAGCGGCGAGGGCAAAGAATACTGCGCCGTTTGCGGAATGAATTTGGTTAAATTCTATAAAACGAACCACGTTTGGAACGGCAAGCAAGTAGCTTCCCTACACTGCTTGTACGAGATTACGGAGGGAAAAATTCCAAGCGATGCGCAGGTAGTAGATACGAAAAATCTAAATTTGATCGACGTAAATAAAGCCTTTTACGTCGTGGGCAGCAAGGTCAAAGGCACGATGACGCGAAATAGCAAATACGCCTTCTCAACAGAAGCCGACGCGAAAGAATTTCAAGCCGAAAACGGCGGCGAGATAATGAATTTCGCCAAAGCCTACGAGATTGCGGGACAGGATTTTGAGGGCGATAACAAGATGATTAAAGCCAAGCGCGAGGGCGGCGTTTACGCGCACGGTAAAGAATTTTACGAAGCAAACTGCGAGAAAACCGATCCAAAAAGCTTCAAAGCCATCTCCGAGCTTAAAGCTCATCTCAAAAAAGCTTGCGACGCAAAGGGTGCTAGCAAAGCCCCTGAATACGACAAACACCTGCAAGCCGCGGCGCTGTATCTATGGGATGCACCGGCAAATTTAGGCGGCAGCGACAAAAACGCAAAAGCGAAAAAGGCTGAAAAGATCGTCGTGCCTGAGGGCGCTAAATGCCCGGTCTGCGGCATGCTAGTGGGCAAAAACCCTAACTGGGCGGCGATGATAGAGGTTCAGGGCGGCGAGAGCTTGTATTTTGACGGCGTGAAAGATATGATGAAATACTACTTCCAAAAGGGAAAGGGCTTTGATAAAATTTACGTAACCGACTACTACAAGCTTCATAAGATCGATGCTAAAAGCGCTTTTTACGTGCTCGGCTCCAACGTCTTAGGGCCGATGGGTGACGAGCTCATTCCGTTTGAGAGTGAGAGCGCGGCTAAGACCTTCGCTAAAGATCACGGAGGCAAGAGCGTACTTAAATTTGATGAAATTCAAGAGAGCGTAATAGAAGGGCTATGAGGCTCATTTGCGCTTTAACGATCTTTTTTACCGCCCTTTACGCGCTCATTGCGGTGCATTATGTAAGCTTTGATCGCGCAAAGGGCGAGCAGTGTCTGCAAAAGCTCGCGCGCGAGATAAAGGACGTGCGGCTCTCGAGCAGCTTTAAGAGCAAGGCCTACGCGGAGTTCGTCTATGATAAGTAAAAACTTCATCGACTACTCCGTAACTCTGCTGCGAAAAGACAGAGCCGATCACGCTTTTAGCTTCGCGATCTTTGCATTTATCGTTTTTATTTTAAGCTCGGTGCTTTTCATCTCGGGCTCCATTCAAAACGATCTTGAAAAGGTCATCAAGCTTAGACCCGACATCGTCGTAGAAGCTCTACGCGCCGGCAAACGCGATCTGATGCACGACGGCTATATCTACGATATCTCCAAAATCGTGGGCGTCAGCGAAGTGCAGGGCGCCGTGGACGGGATGTATTACTTTGCTCAAAAGCGCGTTTGGTTTCATATTGTAGGCGACGAAAGCCTGAGCGAAAACGAAATGATCGTAGGCGAGGGAGTAAAGGCGGCGATGGGCGAGTGGTACTACGAGGACGAGTTTCATTTTTTGACCGAGCAGCGCCTAATCGCGATTAAGATTAATAAAATTTCGCCGCACGAAAGCAGCATCGTCTCAAACGACGTGATCTATCTAAACCCCGTTACCGCGCGCGAGGTGCTAAGCCTCAAAGAGGGCGAATACACCAAGCTCTACGTAAGCGTGCCCAACCCCAACGAAGTAAGCGAAGTAGCGCTTAAGATCGTAAATTTATACCCCAACACGGAAGCTCTTAGCGCGGAGGACGCGGTAGCCGAAGTGAGGCATCTGTATTATTACAAGGGCGGGATCTTTATGGTGCTTTACGCCGTGGCGATGATCTCGTTTTTCATCTTGCTGAAAAATCAAATTTCGCTCGCATACGGAGAGAAAAAAAAGGAGATCGCGATCTTGCGCAGCATCGGCTTTTGTATAAAGGACATCATCGCGATGAAATTTATCCAAAATTTCATCGTCTCGCTAAGTGCGTATCTGCTCGGCGTCGCGGGCGCTTATGCTTATGTTTTTATCCTGGATGCGCCGCTTCTGCGCGATATATTCTTAGGCGGCGAGCTGCGAAATTTCATCACCTTCACGCCCGCGATAAATTTCAATATGCTCTTTTTGATCTTCGTCTTTAGCGTTATCCCGTTTTTGGCGTTCGTCATCATCCCTTCATGGCGCATCGCTATAGGCGATATGAGCGAGGCGGTCAAATGAGCAAGATAGAGATTAAGCAGCTTTACAAAATTTACAATGAGGGCAGGGCGAATGAATTTCGCGCTTTGAAAAATATAAGCTTAAGCGTCGAAGAGGGGCAGATCGTAATCTTAAAAGGCGTTAGCGGCAGCGGTAAAAGCACGCTTCTATCCATCATAGGCGCGCTTTCTAAGCCTAGTAGCGGCGAGGTTTTAGTGGACGGCGCAAATGTCTCCAAGCTCGCCGATATCGAAAGCTCCGCGTATCGCCACAAAAAAATCGGTTTTATCTTTCAGTCTTTCAACCTGCTTGAGGCGCTTAGCGTTTATAAAAACGTCCTTGCGCCGCTTAGCCTTGAGCGGCTGAGCAGAGATGAGCTTGGCGCGCGCATAGATGAAGCGATGCAGATTGCCAATATCGCGCATAAAAAAGATCAGATCGTCTCCAGCCTTAGCGGCGGCGAGAAGCAGCGCTGCGCTATCGCTAGGGCGCTCGTGATGGGGCCGCAGATCATCTTGGCCGACGAGCCGACGGCAAATTTAGACAAACAAAACTCGCTCGGCTTTATCGAAATGCTTTCAAAGCTCAAAGAGCTTAAAAAGACCGTTTTGATCGCGACGCACGATATATTGTTCGATGAGCTAAGCTTCGTAGATCGATACGTGTTTTTAAAAGATGGAGAAATTTCAGCATGAGCGTATTTTTATCGGGTAGCGTGATCGCGTTTTTGGCCGTAGAGCTGATCGTAATAACGCTGATGGCGATCTCGCAGTTTCACATCGTGCGGATTATGCGCTACTGGGACTTTAGCGCCACCTCAAATTTACAATACGCCCTGGAGAAAAGAAACTATCTCATCAACACCATTTTGTTCTTCACGATAGCGTGCAAGATCATTTTGTTTATATTTTTTGCGCTTTGCCTGAACGAGCTCTCTTCGGTCGTGCCGGGCGCGATGTGCTCCGCAGGCGTCGTGGGCTCGAACCGCTACGGCAACATCCTGCTGCTTTTAAAAATTTTACTGATCTTCGGCTTTGGGCTCTGGCTTATTTTAAACAGCCTCGATCTTAAAGCGGGCAAATTTCCCTATCTAAAGCGCAAATACCTGATCTTTACCATCCTTTTTACGGGCGTTTTGGCGGAGTTTGTTTTAGAAATTCTATTTTTTACCAATATCCCGCTGCGCGTGCCGGTGTTTTGCTGCTCGGTCGTATTTCGCGCGCCGAAGCTTCCGTTCGGCTACACGCAGGCGCTTTTGGCGACCTTTTTCTACGCGATATTGGGCGCCATTTTGATCTTAAATTTCTTAAAGCAGTCGATGGCGAGCTTTGCTTTAAATTTGCTCTTTTTGTTCGTCGCATACTACGCGATCACCTATTTTTTCGGGCTTTACGTTTACGAGCAGCCCAATCACAAATGCCCGTATTGCATGCTTTTGAAGGATTATTACTTCGTCGGCTATGCGATTTGGGGCTCGCTGTTTTTGGGTATATTTTTCGGCATCGTGCCGTTTTTAACGGAGCTCATTACTAAGCGCGCCTATACCCACCTGCTTAAATACTCCTCGTTCTGGCTTATTCTAAACGCGCTCATCTGCAGCGCCTACGTCGTCAAATACTACTTCGTGCGGGGTGCGCTGCTATGATTAAGAAAATTTTTGCCGCGGTTTTGCTCGCCTGCGTGATGGGGCTGCTCATATCGTCTATGGATATAGCCGAATCCAAAATTTCCGTGCGCCACGGCAACACGGATAAGCAGCCGCTGCAGATCGAATTCGGCAAATATCTATGTCACGAGAGCGGCACGGTGATAAACGATCTGTACAACACCGCTCAGGCCGTTATGCCAAACGGCGATACATATTTTTTCAACGACATCGCAAACGTCTTCATGTGGCTGATGCGGCAAAAAGACAAAGATGAGATCGTGGTGTGGGTTTATTCGCAAGACACCGAAAAATACATCATCGCCAAGGACGCCTGGTACTCGCGCGTCGAGATCACGCCGATGGGCTACGGCTTTGGGGCGTATGAGTTTCACAACTACGGCAGGAGCGACTACTACTACGACGAGATCGTGCTGTGCGCCGCTCGCGGCGAGACGCTGCTAAATCCGCTCATCAACATCCTGCTATCTGAAAATAAAATTTAGCCTCGCGGCATATCGGAAAATAAAATTTAGTCCCGCTATGGATGGGAAATAAAATTTAACCCTACGGTGGATATGAAATAAAATTTAGCCGTGCGGCAGTAGAAAATAAAATTTAACTCCGCAGCGGGCGCGACTTGTCGCAGATACAGCTCGTCGATTAAATTTTTACTCATGTCTATCGTTTTTATTAATTTTACCCGCTCTCGCTACTTTCGTTAAATTTAGCTCACGTCCGAGTTTGCGTTCGCTCGCAATTATTAAATTTGCTCGTATTTGCCCAAGCTCGCGCCCATTCGTATTCATTGAAATTTAGCCCGCATTCGCTCATCAAGATAGCCTAAATTCAGCCTGTATCGGCTTACTATTGTTAAATTTACCCGTCTATGTCCAAACTCTCACTCGTCCGCTCTTATGGAATTTAGCTCGCATTTGCCTGGGCTCACACCGACTTGCTCGTTAAATTTGACCCACCCGCATCGCCGACCAGTTTAAAATTTTAAACCGTATTCGCTCGTTAAATTTTATGCGGTTTTCGGCGTGAGGCGCGAAAATTATCGCCTTTAAAATGTGAAATTTACACCCCTACGCCGTCTTGCCATAGAATTAAAAAATGTCTAATTCGATCCAAATTAAAACGCTTGGCTCAAAATTCGGTGCCACCGAAATTTATCGTTACCTTTCTACTAAAATTCCAGTCTAAATCTTAGTCCTATGCCGTTAGATTTAATATCGCTTCCATATGCTCCGACGTAGGAGAGCTTAAGCGTAGCACGGCTTGAAAGAGACGCCTCGATTCCTGCTTCGGCAGTCGTTAGGTTTTGCAACTTCTCACCTTTTAGCTGCGTACCACCTAGCCCGTTTACGTATAAATAAGCCTGCGGCTGCTTATCCGAAAAGAAGCGATTATATGCCACGTCTGCACTTGCTCTTAAACCTACTCCGCCGATTCTAAACGGAACGCTAGGTTTTATACCAATGCTTACGGCTTAAATTTCGCGTTTTGTTTTCAATGCGAATCAAAGAGTTGCTGACGTTATCTATTTTCGTGCGAGTATGCGAAACACCAGCGTAGGGTTCTACACTAAAGCTGTCCGCGTTGCTAAAACCCATATAAGAAACCTGTGCGAATGCACTTAAACTAGAGGCATTTGAGCCTACATATTCGTAAGCTATAGGCGAAACCGATGAGATTAGCTTTCTATCTCGATCATATTTCGAATATATTGCACCGAAGCTAAATTTAACGGGTTCAAAACCGATGTCGGAATAAATTCCGCTATGAAAATCCTTGCTTTTGACCTCCTTGGTGCCGCTTATTTTATCGTCCGTACGCCCTGCGCCTACAAATACACCGACGCTTGAACTATCGCCGATTAAAGAGTCAATACCGATTAAATTTACGAACGAATCGGAATGCAATTTGCCAATACCGGTATCTTTATCAGATTTAATTCGATTTGTGCCCGAAAAGATCCAAAATCTAGTGTCTTTATCAATATTTACGGCATTCGCGCCACCTCTATTTTTAACGACGCTTGCCATCATTATGGAATTTATCGCGGAATTATTTGCCGCAGCAAATTCAGCATCATTTGCGAACGCGCTATAATACTCTCGCGCTTGAGCATGGTTTGAGCCTAAAATTTGCGTATAAATTTCGCTGCCGCGATTAGCGACGAGTAGATCTGCGAATGCCCTTTGCGAAGAGCTTAGTGCAAAATCTTGCATACTCGTTCCACTTTGGATCGAAAGGCGTAAATTTGAGCCACTCGCCTCCTCTTTGCTCGTTTTGAAAAACGCATAGCTATCCTGAGTGCTTGCTAAATTTGCACCGCTAAATGTGCCCGTGGCGGTTAAAATTTTCTTAGAGCCGGGGTTGTCGACGAGGTTTTGAAGATCGCTAGTATTAACTTGCCCTGCTCTTAGTAATGAGCCTTGTTTAAAGCTCAAATTTAGATTATTCACGCCATCATTTACTACGAATGCACCACCGCTATTGATTGTTGCTTTTACGGTGGTTGCATCGCTTGCCTTGCTCACGCTTCGCCAGCCGTTCCTTTCAGGTACCCTATATACTGCAGAGTGCAAAATTTCAAGTTCGCCGCCATTTTGTACATCGATATGTTTGCTTTTACCGATTGATTGATTGAGCGCCGAAATTTTGCCACCATAGATAGTGGTAATTCCGGTGAAAGTGTTGTCGCCCGTAAGTGTTAAGGTGCCGTTGCCTCTTTTGATGAGCGCACCCTCATAGCCCTGTGCGGCCCGCTCGGTTCTCGCCTTCTCTCTTGCGGTCTCAAAAGTAAGCTCAGCTTTTTCCTCTGGGCTTAAATTTTGTTTTGAAGCAAGGATGGCTTTTCTTGCTGCCCAAACGGCTGCTTCGTTTTGATCCTCGATTTTTCTAAATTTGATAGCTTTATCAGATATATCGTTGCTCCATATATCGTCTTGATCCATAGTAATGTCGAAATTTCCTAAAAATTGCCCAGGACCAAACATTGCTTTGCCAAGGTCTAAGATGCCCCAGCCCCAGACTTTGCTTGGTACGCCGAGCCCATCACTGCCCCAGCGCTCCAAAGGTTGCCCTTCGTGACCTGCTCTAAGCGTCGTTTGTCTTGCTGTAGTAAGCATCGTATCGCGAACCTGTGCCGCATTCATATATGGATAGCGCTGGAATATGACACCTAACGCACCGCTTACATGTGGAGCCGCCATAGAGGTACCACCCCAGCTAGCGTATGAAGCCTTTTTAGTTTTTAGATTGACGGTGGAGGAGTAAATATCTGCAGCGGGTGCAGCGATCGTCCACCATTTGGAATTTCCTGCGAGATTAAATCTCTGTGCATCACTTACTTCGCCGTTTGCGTTACTGCCGTTAGGATAACCCCAAGTACCATTTTGTCCCGTGACATTTACCCAGTATTTTTCTGCATCAGGCCTGAAATACGGCAAGGCTGCACGTGTAAAAGACTCCGCCATAAGGCTTCTATTCCCTGCCGTAAAGACTTGAATGACCTGCCTTTTGACCGCTACTTCGTATGCGGCGTCTATGAAGCTTTTCTCGCCTTTAGTAACAAACTGATAGTAAGCTTTTTTAGCTGCGTTTAAGTCTTTTAGATACATATGATCTTTAGCGTTGTTAGTTTCAGTAACACTGATAGTATCTCTGATGTTCGTATTGTATTCGTTTATATGCCTTAAGCCGGAGGATGGTTTATAGCCCGTAGCGCCCGAGTAAGCGGAATTTACCTTTCTATTTGACCCCCAACTATTATTGATTACCCTAACGCCTGCATCAGCAAGCGCGTTGTAACCTTTTAGAAAAAAATTGTAATCCTGATTCGGTCCGTAAGTCATACCATCGTTGCCGCCTGTATTTGCGGAGTATAAATTCGACTTATACGCTACACCGTGCATTCCGTTGCCGTCCCTGCTTGCAGCCATAGTACCGCTCACATGCGTACCGTGGCTATCATTTACGCCTGCTTGCCACGAGCCATCGATGTCGAATTTTTCGCCCTTTTTAAATTCACCCTTATTGGTCTCGTCGTATTCACTGCTTGAACCTACTTTAAAGGGTGAATTGCCATATTTAGTATCGGGATACCTCATTCCGTCTTTATCATATACGCCACTGCTTTTTACAATATTTATCCTTCCGCCTCCAAATTCTGGGTGGCTAAGCAGTACGCCCGAGTCCATAACGCCGATTTTTACGCCACTACCGTCAAAGCCTAGCGCATAAGCCGTAGAAGCATTCATTGAGGTTAAACCCCAATCTTTTTTATATTCGTCACTCTCCCAGCTACTAGTATTACCGAGTATTCCCGTTTCAGTATAGGCGCCTAGACAAGTACCCGATAGCAGCAAACATACCGCTATGGATAGCGTAGGTAGGTTTAAACGCTCTTTGCAGTGCAAATTTGTAAATTTCGATGTTAGATCGCAATTCATAGGTATCCTTTCGTAAAAAATTTATTTAATTATACATTGCTTAAAATTAAATATTAATTATTATAAATAAGAAATTTCAATTACAAATTTTAGATAATACCAGAAGGAATGAGCTTGCGTAAGTTAAACTTTTTATATATTACGGCATATAAAACAAATACTCAACAAATAAATTTATATCAATACGGGCGCCGAAATTTTAAGCTATAATGGCGCCAAATTCCACATCAAAGGAGCAAAAATGAGCGAAATTTTAGATCAGACGCTGGAGCGTGCGAAAGAAATTTTAGGAGCGGAGGCACTGGATATTAAGATCGAGCGCGCGGTCGTGGGGCTGTTTTTTAGCGGCGTGAAGCTGCAAGGAGGCGCATGCGGGCTTAGCTATACGCCGCTAAAGTCCCTATCCGGCGCCGTTTGCTGCCCCTCGCAAGCAAGCGTGATGCCCGATTCGGGCAATATCGCAGGCAAAAGCGTGCGCTATTTGCTGCGCGATCTGAGCTCCGCCGCGCCGCTTAAAAAGACGCTCGCGCTCGCTGCGCTAAATGCGCTTGGAAGGGCGTATTTTGATAAAATCCGCGCGGATTACGACGTGAAATTCGGCGCCGATCCCTTTGAGCAGCTGCGGATCGAGCGCG
>NZ_CALHHX010000055.1 GCF_938030685.1 uncultured Campylobacter sp.
CGCCTACGCAAGAGCCTGGATGAGATAGTGCGGGCGTGAAATTTAGCGATTTTTTCGAGGGCTGGCTAAACGAGAGCTACTACGCAAATGCCGCTAAAATCGGTAAGAGCGGTGATTTTTACACTGCCGTGAGCGTAGGGAGCTTCTTTGGGATCTGCATCGCGCGCGAAATTTTACGCCTAAGCGCAGATTTTTGCGCGACGCAAGAGTTAAGCTTAGATGCAGCAGCGAGTCCAAATGCATTGCGGCAAAACCTTGCGGCGAGAGAGCTAAATTTAGACGCTGCGCCTGCAAAAAAGCCGCAAAATAGCACCAAAATCGCTATCGTAGAGATCGGCTCGCACGACGGACGGCTGCTTTGCGATATAGCGCAAGCTATCTTTACGCTGGGCGGTACGGCGGCACTTGATAAATTTAGCTTTGCGATTATCGAGCCGCACGAGCGCTTGCGCGAGCTACAGCAGGCGAGCTTTGCGGAGAGCTTCGGCGACGAGATCGCGCTAAAGCATTTCACAAGCGCGCATGAGGCGAAATTTAAAGATGCGATCTTTGTGGCAAACGAGCTTTTCGACGCCTTTAAATGTGAGGCGGTGGACGGCGAAAATATGCTTTTTATCGAAAGCGGTGCGGCAAAATTTGCTCCCATAAAAGAACGCGAAATTTTAACCCTCGCACGCAGATTTGGCATATCGCGCGGCGAAATCCCGGTCGGATATTTTCGCTTTGCGCGCGAAATTTGCGCTAGTGCGCAGCGGTTTTATTTCATCGCCTTCGATTACGGACAGATGGGCGCTAGCAGCGATTTTAGCCTGCGGATTTACCGAAACCACGAGGTTTTCAGCTTCTTTGAGATGCAAAATTTGAGCGATTTTTACGGCAAGAGCGATCTTACTTACGATGTGAATTTTGAAATTTTGCGTGCTGCGTTTGAGGACGTGGGTGCCGTGACGGCGGATTTTAAAAGACAGATCGCGGCTCTCATAGACTTCGGCGCGGTCCAGCTTTTAGAGCTTTTTATGCAAAAAAGCGGCGAGAAGGGCTACCTAAACGCGCTTTTGCAGTTTAATCACCTGCGCGCGGAGTTTGGCGAGAAGTTTAAGATGATAAAATTTAAAAAGGGGTTTTGATGAAAGCTTTTATCGATTGCGACTGCGAAATTTTGCAAAAGACGCTGGAGCTGTTTTTGAAGGACCATGCCGCAAGCGCGCAGGATTGCGACTTTGTGATAAGCGATGAGCCGCAAAGGTCGGCAAAACCGCTCTTTTTGATCGACGAGGACGGAGATTTGGCGCTACCTTTTTCAAAGGATACGCTGCTATCTAGGCTAAAGGATTTTCAAGGCGAGCTAAAGCGGGATCTTGGCGACTACCATGCGGCGAGTGCGGAAGCCGAAATTTGCGCGCTATTTGATGAGTTCAAGGCAAAAATCATCGAAATTTTAAGAAGGCAAAATGGCTAAATTTTCCAGACCCGCCGGCACGCTCTTTACGCAAATTTCAAGCGGCATTTATAGGGGCAAAAAGCTCGCTCTACCCGCGCTTTCAAGTACGCGCAGCACGAAAAGCATCGTAAAGGGCTCATTTTTCGATACGTGGCGGGCGCAGTTGCGCAGCGCGGCGTTTATCGAATGCTTCGGCGGCAGCGGCGCAATGGCGCTTGAAGCGCTAAGCAACGGTGCAAAAAACGTTTATGCGATCGAAAAGGACGCCGCCGCGCATAAGATTATGCGGAAAAATTTCGAGCTTTTCAGGCTCGGCGCCAATGCGATTTTGGGCGATTGCTTCGAGCGACTACCCGAAATTTTGCACGAGCTGCAAGCGGGCACGAACGGATGCTCGGGCGGGAATTCGCCAAATTTAAGCGGCAAAAATTTCAAAAACTATGCCGACGCCGCCGCCTACTGCGAAAATTTAGACGGCGAAAAAGAGAGCTGCCGCAAAAGCTTTAGTGGCGTAGAGCAGGGCGAGGACAGATACCGCGCCGCGCAAAACGCTGGAGCGGAAGGCGGTACGCAAAGCGGCGTGAAAGATTTAGCAAAATGCGGCACGCGAAGCAGTGTGCCTGACAGCGCGCAAAATGGCGCACAGAGCGGTGTAAATGATGATTATACAGGCGAGGAGGGCTTTGGCGATTGTGCCCAGATTGGCGATTATGCGGGCGCTTCTAGTATAAAATATCGTGTGAATTCGCTAGCCACGGACGCCGCAAGCTTTGGCGAAAAGGTTGACGCTAGCTCCGCTTCGAAATACGACGTTAGCGACGCCGAGACCGCTAATCGCAGCGTAAATTTAAGCTCAAAATGCGGCGAAAGTTCTAATTTTGACGCAAATCGAGGTACGGGCTTAGGCACGAGCTGCGAAGAGAAAGAAAGCTTAAATTTAGGCGAGAATTTTGCCACTAGCTACAGAGAAAATTTACATTCAAACGTAAATTTCATCTATGATTCAAGAAAAAATTCTGCTGAGAATTCTGACAGCAAATTTAGCCCCAAGTGCGGAGAAAATTCACGCCTAAACGTAAATTTAACCCGTGGTTCAAGAAAAAATTCTGGCGCCAACTCCCGTGAAAATTTATCCTGCGGTTTAGGCGAATACTCTGCTGCAAATTCTAGCGAAAGCCATACTGCAAATTCCATAGAAAATTCCATCTCCGATCCCGCGCGCAGAGTGTTTGTCTATCTGGATCCGCCGTTTGCGATCAGGCAGGGCTTTGGCGGGATTTACGAGCGGGTGCTGGCGCTAATAGCGCGCCTAGGCTCCGCGCAGTGCGAGCTGCTAATCGCGATCGAGCATATGAGCGAGCTTGAGCTGCCGCCTAAAATCGGCGATTTCGCGCTGCTTAAATCGCGTAAATTCGGCGCTACGACGATGAGCTACTACGCAAAATGAAAAGCTTAAAGCAGATTTTAGATTATTACGCCGATTTGAAAAATTGCGACGCGGATCTTTTCGGCGCGCCCGATCCGCTGCAGGTCGCAAAGGGACATCGAAACGACGTCGTAGCGCTCATCTGCGCGTTGTTTGCTTACGGTAACGCGGCTCAAATTTTAAAATTCCTCCACTCGCTTGATTTTTCGCTTTTGGACGCAAGCGATGAGCGCATTGGCGCGGAGCTTGCGGGCAAAAAATATAGATTTCAAAGCCCGCGCGACGTCGCTGAAATTTTTATAACTTTAAAGCGGCTTAAAAATAGCCTTAGCATCGAAGAAAGCGTGCTTCGCGGCATGCAAAAAAGCGGACGGATCGAGGATGGGATAAATTTTTTAATCGGCGAGATTTACAGATTAAATCCCTACCGCAGTCCTGGGTATGAGTTTTTTTTCGGGCGCGGCTTCGCGCAAAAGCCCACGTCGCCGTATAAGCGCTACAATCTCTTCCTGCGCTGGGCGGTGCGCGACAGCGACATCGATCTGGGGCTGTACAAAAAGATCGAAAAATCGCGCCTCCTCATCCCGCTCGATACCCACACGCATAAAGTTTCGCTTAAGCTTGGGCTGATCGATCGCAAGAGTTACGATTTTGAGGCGGTTTTGCAGCTTACGCAAAGCTTAAGGCGCTTCGATCCGAGCGATCCCATCAAATACGACTTCGCGCTGTATCGCCTCGGACAGAGCGGCGAGATAGATAAAATTTTACCTTTACTGGCCGATTGATTTCAGTTTTAATTACACATACCAAGTGGACCGAAGCATTCGGAGAACAGTCTATTCTTTTGAATTATATTTTCTCCTGGATAGATAATAATTTCGTGTCCTTGCTTTTGCCAGATTTGTCCATTTTTTGCGCTTATGGTAGATACATCTAAGTGAGCTGTTGAGCCATAGACTAAATATATTTTATCAAATATATCACTATAGCCTAGATAATGAAAAAACGGCGCCGCAAACGTGATTTTTTTGAATTCCGTTAGATTGCTATCTTGAGCGACACAATTGGATTTATTGGAGGGTTTGTAGCCGTTTTCAATGAGTTTCTTTTCTGCTATGCCGTTAGTAGAATTTAACTTTACGTAATGAACATAGCAGATTTCATCTAGACTATCTGCGGCATTTGGTTGAATTTTTCTACGATACAAAAGTAATCCATCCATATCTGCATTGTCTGTTAAAATATTCAATTCTTCAAAATTATTGCTCTTTACGTTCCAAAAATCATTATATGGTTTTAAATAAATTGACGCAATAATAAATGCTATTATTAATATGATGATTGCCCCTAAAATAGATACGCTTATGATGAAAATTTTTAAAATCAGATCTATGATTTTTTTGAAACTATTCATTTTTATCCTTATTTTTTACTATTATAGCATACGATTTGCTATTGCGATGTACGGCGGTTAAAATTTAAGTTCACCTTTTGTAAAATATTGGAAATTAAAAAGGGACAAAAATGGAGCTTGAACTTTGGCAGTTTGCGGTGCTTTTTGCAGCGGCGTTTTTCGGCGGATTTATCGACTCGATCGCGGGCGGCGGCGGGCTGATATCGCTGCCTGCGCTGCTTGCCGTGGGCGTTCCGCCGCATGTAGCGATCGCCACAAATAGATTTCAAGGCAGCTTCGGAAGCTTCACCGCCGCTTTAAATTTCATCCGCAAGGGCTATGTCGATGCCGCGGAGATCTTGCGGGGCGTGGTTTTTACGTTCATAGGCGGACTCGTCGGCGCCTATGTCCTACTCCTAATCGATGCGAAATTCCTAAACTACCTCATTCCGATCCTGCTGCTGGCGCTTTTCTTTTATATGATTTTTTCGCCAAACCTAGGCGAAGCGCCCGCCAAACCCAAGATGTCAAAAAAGAGCTTTTACGCGATTTTCGGGCTTATTTTGGGGTTTTACGACGGATTTTTCGGCCCTGGTACGGGCTCGTTTTGGACGTTTGCACTCGTGGGAATTTTAGGGCTATATATGAAAAAGGCGGTCGCACACACGAAGGTTTTAAATTTCACCTCAAACATCGTCTCTTTGGGCGTTTTTATCATCGGTGGGCAGATTTTATGGCTCGTCGGAGCGGTGATGGCGGTCGGGCAGATCGCGGGTAGCTTCGCAGGCTCAAGCCTCGTGATGAGATGCGACGTGAAATTTGTGCGCAAGATGCTTCTGCTCGTCGTTGCCGCCACGATTTTAAAGCTACTTTACGGACTGATTGCAAGTTAATTACAGACTGGTTGAGGGTCGATCGCGGGTTAATTTCAAGCCAAAATCATAGAATTTTATACAGGATTTCGTATAAAATTTCGCGTAAAATTTTATGAACCCTCGCCGATCTGCCGCAATGACGCTTATCTTACTGCTGTGGCAGCATTGATTTTATTACTGCGGCATCTATTTTGCCACAGTGTCGCACCGAACTTACTGTGACACTACCAATTTACTACTTTAGCATCGATTATATCGTAGTTTCGTACCTATTGCGCTGCGACGGAGCCGACTTTGCTACCGCGACAGCGCCGATCTTGCCGCCTCGATGGTGCTTAGTTTACTGCTGCGACGTCGATTTTGCCGCAGTGTCGCACCAAATTTACTGCGACACTTCCAATTTACTACTGCAGCGTCGATTATATCGTAGCGTTGTGCTGATCTTATCGCGACTATGCTAATTTCCCGCTGCTGCGATGTTGATTCTATTGGCGTTACGTCGGAGGTCTCGCTTGTCGTGAGGTCTTGATTTTGTTGTTTCGATATCGTCGATTTTGCTCCGCTATATCGACGACTTCGTTGCCGCGCTTGCTACTGCGAGGATTTTAATTGCGTTGCGCGGTGTCGCACTGATTTTTTATGACGGCGCTGTTCTTTCTGCTGCGATGGTAGCGATTTTGGCGCTGCTTTTACCGCCCCGTCGCCTGTATCACTACTATGGGCGGTTTGATTTTGACGGTCGAGACATTGATGATCTTGCTACCGCAAGGAATTTAATTTACTGCCGTAACGACGCCAGTGAAATTTCGCCCATTCGCGCCAGTTAAATTCCACCGCACCACCCATATCTATTTCGTCGTATCGCCATGCATTCATGCGGTCTGCCCGCCGCCGATAGAGTAGTCGTATTGCCGAGTGCACAATGCTATCGTACCTGTGCTATGAAATTTTATATGTTTATGCCCACAAAATTTTAAAATACCGCTCCATAGATCATTTCGCCGTGCCGCCCGTACGTACTACCAAATCCACTCTCAGCGATTAAATTTAGCCGCACTTCCACACGCTGTTTTACTACACCCATCGGATATTTTAAATTTTGCCGTTTCGCCGCCACGGCTTGCTATTCCGCACTATAGCTCCTCGCTATATTGCTCGCTGTATTTGTGCGATAAATTAACCGTATCGCTGCGCATCTGTTTCGCCTCGCCTGCCGAAATTTAGCCGCCCCGCGCGCTTATTAACTTTACCGCGCCGCCGCCTTTCCGCCAATTAATTTTAGCTGCACCGTCGCACCCTCTGCACCTGTAACCTCGCTCGCAAAATTCCGCCGCCTAAAGCAATGCTAAAATATTTTGCGATAAAATGGGCGAAATTTTTTACAAAGGATTTAGTATGCAAATCATCTCGACTCCCGATGCGGCGCAGGCCATCGGGCCGTACTCTCAGGCGATCAAGGCGGGTGGGTTCATCTTTACCTCCGGGCAGATCGCGCTTAAGCCGGACGGTGAGTTTGTCGCGGGCGGCGTGGAAGCGCAGAGTAGGCAGGTTTTGCAAAACCTCGCGGCGATCCTAAAAGAAGCGGGCGCGACACTGCAAGATGCCGTCAAAACTACGATTTTCCTAGCCGACATGGGCGATTTTGCCGCGGTGAACGAGATATACGTAGCGGCGTTCGGCGAGCACAAGCCGGCTCGCAGCACGGTGCAGGTCGCTAAACTCCCCAAGGGGGCGCTTGTGGAGATCGAAGTAATAGCGCTGGCTAGGGCTTAGCGCTAAATTTAGATCGCTAAAACTCTGCCGGTTCGCGTTTGCGGTCAAAATTTATGCGCGGGCTGCTCGAAATTTTAAACGGCTAGCTTTGGTTTTGAAGCTGCGCGAGCTTTTAAATTTAGATTTTTAAAGCCGCGCCAAACGCCCGCAGGTCTATGCAAACAGCGCGTCTGGTGTGCTAAGGCGTTAAAATTTCTCGCTCAAAATGAGATCAAAATGATAGAAAAGCTTATTCAAAAATCTAAAAATATCACGGCCGCGGGGCGCAGCGACATAGAGCCCGCGTGGATCGCGCAGGCGCAGCGGCGGCTTGGTTTTGCGCTGCCTGTGAGCTACAAGCAGATACTGCTAAGATACGCTAGCATCAGCGCGGCGGGGACGGAGCTAAAAACGATCGCACCGCCCGAGTTTGCGGATAGTGCCGATGAGGGCATCTGCTACACGTATAAGATAAATCTCAAAAACGACCTATTCGCCGCGGATGAGCTCGTATTTTTGCAGCTCGAGGACGAGGAGTATTATTTTAAAATTTCGCCCGCAAGCGACATAGCGGACGGCTCGCCGAATACGGCGCGCAGCAAGACGGCGGAGAGCACGAGCGGCGAAGCTGCGGGCGAGACAGCGCGTGGTACAGTGGTCGCGACGGTAGCCGATAGTGCGGAAAATAGGGCATCGGACGACGAAGCGCGTGCAGATAGATCACCGGATGCAGCGCGCGATATAAATGCCGAAGCAGCAGATGAAACGACGTGCAAAGCTGCAGGCGCGACAATGAGCGAGGCGGCAAGTGGAGCGACGAAAGAGATAACGAGCGAGCAGGCAGGCGACGCGCCGTGCGAATACCCCGTATATGTGCGCGACTACGCAGAGGGTGAGGATAGGCTTTTCGCGGACGATTTTTACGGGTTTTTGGAAAAATTTTAAGACGAAATTTAACGCAAAATCAGGAGAGGCGAAATGGGGCTGTTTGACATTTTTAAAAATGATAAATTTGACATCGACGTGCGCTCGGACGGCGTTTTTATTGGCGGTGTAAACTGCGAGTTTGATCTAGCTAAATTTAATGAAGCCCTAGATCAGCCGCGCGTGATCGATGACGGAGAGGGCAAAAGCCGCTATTTTTGGGATGAGGCGGGGATTTTCGCCTTCGTGCGCGCAGACGAGCTCGCAGAACCGAGGCTTTCCGAGATAGTTTTGATGCTTGAGGTCGCAAGGGGCGTGCAGCACGAGGTTCCGCGCGAGCTATACGGCGGCGCATTCACGCTTGAGGGCAGACCGCCGCTTGAGGCCGTGCCTGAGCAGGAGCTGCGCGGCGCATATATATTTTTGGAGCTTAGCCTCGGCAAATTCGAAGTCTCTCTAGCTCTAGCAGAGGCCGTGCAGGAGCGCATAGGCGCGATGGACTTTGCCGAGCGCTTCGCTAAGCG
This sequence comes from uncultured Campylobacter sp., assembly GCF_938030685.1. Classification (GTDB taxonomy): domain Bacteria; phylum Campylobacterota; class Campylobacteria; order Campylobacterales; family Campylobacteraceae; genus Campylobacter_B. Next base: position 8,336 of record NZ_CALHHX010000055.1, read on the forward strand.
CGACACCGACGAGATAGCAGATATCGTGCGAGCTGCGGAAATGCCGATAGGACGCGTCTGCATCAATCAAAAGACAAAAAAGGTAAAGCGAAAGCCAAGCGATAAATTTAAGCTTCCGCGCGCGACGGGCGAGACGCTAGCGTTTAAAAATTTCAATTTCAAAATCGCCGTGATGAACGAGCTGATGTACGAAAAAGCCCTGCTGGAGCCTAAATTTGACGTGTTTGAATACTGCGAAGAGCGCAGCATCGATCCGTATGCGGACTTCGGCGCGCTGCCGCAAGCCAAAAAGTGGTTCAAGGACTATCCTGTCCCCGCAGATTTGGCGGAGCAGGTGAGCGAGCTCTATCTTGACGGCGGAAACGAAATTTATCTACAAATCGCGCCTGATTGGGACGGCGAGGACGAGCTTTTTGACATCAAAAACATTGATGCCGCCGAGCTTGCGCCCTTCGTTAATCTTAAGAAAATCGAAACGACCGGCATCGGCATATCTAAAAAGGCGCGAAAAGCCTGCGCGGATGCGGGGATTACGGTAGTTGATTAAGCGCAGGAACAGACTTTGAGCTCTACGGCGCGCGGTTTTAAAAAACTGAAATAGGCTTTTGGGCTGCGGCGCGCGTTTTTTAAAGGTCGTAATTGTTGCCGTGCCGCAAAAAATTCCACGCAAAATTCTACTTATAGCAAGCGCTATAAATGAACTTTGAAAGGCGCTTGGCGAAGCATCTGATATGTCTAATTTGGCGCGCGTTACAAAGCTTTGAGAAAGCTCGTTTGCAGCATAAGAGCCACGCCGCTAAGTGTGCGAGATGAGTGTGTTGCGAGAGTAAAAATAGTTCGCTTTTTGATTTTGGAAAAAATCGCTGCGTAGCAAGGGGATTAAATTTACCGCTTTTAAATTTTAAAATTTACAAAGAGCGGCGCTTGCGGCTTTGAATGTGCGGCTAAATTTAGACTTCATGATGGATTAAATTCTAAGTGCGGTTAAATTTGCGTCTTTAATTTTGCTTGCAGTCCGTGTCATGCCGCAAAACATGGTGTGAAAACAGATCGCATTTGCGCGCGATCAGCGCGGATCAAATTAAAATTTCGTCTTTGGAATTTAGTCTGAATTTGCAGCTCGCATCAAGAAAGTATTTTTTGTAAGCCGATATTGAGTAGCCAAGAAGTATCTTGAAACTTAGCATCGGCGGCTTAGAAAGTATTTTGAAATCCGCATCAAGAGAGTATTTTAAAGCTAGCAAGATGCGGCGCTGCTTTGCTGGTCTTATAACGCTGCTTTGAGGCTAAATTTCATAGCCGCATAAAGCTGTCGTCGTAGCCGCCTTCTAGCTTGCGGCGCATGTCCTCGCGCCATTTTGGCGTAAGCGTCGTAAGCAGGTTAAATTTTGCTAACAGCCCTTCATCGAGGCGATCGCCGTAAAATAGACGATTAAGCTCCATCACGCTCATCATAACGGGGTCGCGTCCCACGACGTAGATCTCGTCGCCTGCGCGGCACGAGCCAGCCTCCAGCACGCGGTAGTACCAGCCGGTAAGTCCGCTGCGCGCGATCTCCGCCGTCATCTCCGCGTTGCCCCAGCGCATCGAGAGCTTGTAGCAGGGCTTGCGCGGCTGGCTTACTTGTAGCACCAGCGAGCCTATGCGGTGCACATCGCCGATGCATACGTTTTGCTCGTGTAGTCCGCTGATCGTGAGGTTTTCGCCCATTGCGCCGTAAGCTAGATTTTTAAGCCCCAAAAACCTCTCCCACGCGGCGTAATTTTGCAGCGAGTTGGCAAAAATCGCCTTTTCCTCTCCGCCGTGATGCAGCGTGTCGGCTACCGCGTCACCCTCGAATCCAAGCTCATTTGCGCGCACTTCGCCCGTTCTAGCTTGCTTAAAAATCGCCGTCTCCCAGCGCTTTTTTAGAGGCTGTGTAGCGCGCTCGTCGCCGTAAGCGCGCGGTTGCCCAGTCAGTAATGCCTTTAAAACGGGCATTTTTTCGCTCCTTAAAATTTGCATCCGTTCTCCTTAGATCATAAAATTTAGGCAAGGATTTTAGCGCGAAAAGAATTTTAAAATTCTAAATTTTAAGATGATTTTGCGCTAAATTCCAAGTACGGGCTTAAAATTTAGCGCGCGGCGTTATTTGTAGTCGTTCGCGTCGTAGCTTTTGCCGTCGTTAAAGTCGCTCAAAAGCCGCACGACGACGGGGCTAAGCAGGATGATCGCGATTAAGTTGGGGATCACCATCAGTCCGTTAAACATATCGGCTAGCCCCCAGACTAGGTCGATCTTTTGCACGCTTCCTATGAATACGAATGCAACGACTAAAATTTGCAAGAGCTTGACGAATTTTGCGCCCAGGAGGTATCGCACGTTGATCTCGGCGAAGTAATACCAGCCCAAAATCGTGGTAAATGCGAAGAAAAACAGACAGATCGCCACGAAGCCGTAGCCGCCGCTACGACCTAAAATTTGCGATCCGAAGGCTTCCTGCACCAGCGAGATACCCGAAAATACCGCCTTGCCGTTTTCGAAGGCGACTACGTCGGTGCTAAGCACGACGAAAACGGTGATGTTAAGCACGATGAATGTATCGACAAAAACGCCCATTATGCCGAGTACGGCTTGATCTACGGGGTGTTTGACGTTCGCTGCGGCGTGTGCGTGCGGCGTCGAGCCCATGCCCGCTTCGTTTGAAAAGAGCCCGCGCGCGATGCCGTATCTCATCGCAGTGGCGATCGTAGCGCCCGTAGCGCCGCCCCAGGCAGCCGATGGATCGAACGCGGCTTTGAATATCAGCGCGATGACGGATGGAATTTTATCGAAATTTGAGCCGATGATGACGAGACCGACGAGCACGTAGCAGATCGCCATTATAGGCACAACCTTTTCGGCTACGCGCGCGATCGCTTTGACGCCGCCGAAAAAGATGACACAGCAGATGAGCGCTAAGGCTGCGCCGCTCACCCACTTCGGAATTCCGAATGCACCGCTAAAGCCGTCGGAGATGGAGTTTGCCTGCACCATATTACCCATGAAGCCCAAAGCAAAGATGATGGCTAGCGCAAAAAATGCCGCTAAAGGCTTGGCAAGGGGGCTTTTAAGTCCGCGACTGATGTAAAACGCGGGCCCTCCGATCATATGTCCGCTATCATCCTTGGTGCGGTAAATTTGAGCCAGGCAGATCTCGGCAAAATTCGTCGCCATACCCAAAAACGCTGCGCACCACATCCAAAATATCGCGCCCGGCCCGCCCATTATTAGCGCGGTGCTGGCGCCTACTAGGTTGCCGGTGCCTACCTGCGCCGCGATCGCCGTAGCGACGGCTTGGAACGAGCTCATGCCGCTTTTGCCCGCAGCCTCGCCGTGCAGGGAGAAGTTGCCGAAAAGCTTGCGCGCGCCCATTTTAAATTTAAAAATTTGCACTAAATGCAAGCGCGCCGTAAAATATGCGCCGGTGCCGCAAAGTAGGGCGATTAGAAAGTATGGGCCCCACAAAAAGGAGTTGATCGCGTCAATTGTGGCGGTGAGTTTGTCGAGAAAATTTTGCATGATCTTTTCCGTGAATTTAAGATGCGAAAATATATTTTAAAAACTCTTAAATTCCTATAAATCGAGAGAAATTTAAGCGAAATTTTAAAGCGTTTTTATAATTTTACTCAGCATTGAGCAAAGCGGTATGTGCTGTTTGCTCTGCATGTCAGCTTGCCAGATAAGCAGCTTAGAATTCGCGCCTTAGCTGTCGAAATTTGCAAAGCAATCAACTGAAATTTTAAGCCTTATTTATTCATCACCGCCTTCGATTTTGAAAACGAACATCTTGCAAGCGTTACAAAAGGCGGGGATCAGGCTAAAGAGGCGCGCTTTAAGGCTCCAGTGGCTTTTATACATTTTTAGCATCGCGGCCTCCCTGACGAATCTGATATGCGCACTATCCCAGCTCTGCACCTCTGCACCGCCGCTAACGCCCATTTTAAAGGGCGCGTTTTGCATGTGTCGCATCGCGTCGTGGCGTTTGGAGTCGAATTTTCTTACCGAAAACTCGCTCATAAAGTCGCTCAGCACGTAGCCGCTAAATTTTTGCGAAAGCGCGATAAAAAATTTTTTAAATTCCTCCTTTTCAAAATACATACTCACGCCCTCTAAGATGAAGATGTAGCCCGCGCTGCCGTGCTTTGCGACCAGCTCGTCCATCCACGATGGATCTAGCATCGAGCAGGGCAGGCTGAAATTATTCTTTGCCTTGGGCAGCAGCTCGTCGCGTGCGGCGATGACGTCTGGCAGATCGAGATCGTAAAATAGGGCGCTCGGTAGGGCTTTTTGCAGTCTAAGCGGGCGGGTGTCGAGTCCTGCGCCAAGCTGCACGATGATAGGGTGATCAAGCTCCGCCGCGAGCCGCAGCGTCTCGTCGTCAAAAAATTTCGCGCGGATCACCGTGCCTGTCTTGCTAAGGCGCGCATCGTTAAATTTTGCAAAATCATAATCGATCTGTTCGACCGCGGCGCTTGAAAAGGGATCATTTAGGATTGGATCCGCGTCTTTGAAATCCAAATGGCGCATATAGACGTTGATTAGCAGCGTCTCGGAAACGTTATCTTTAAAATTTAACTTTTGCATGAAGTGCCTTTCTTGCGGTGTCATCGCGAGCAAAATACCGCTTATTTTTAATATGTATTATTATATCCTTGCTAAATAAAATTTCAATGAAATGATATGAATTTTTATTTAAAGACAGAATTTTAAATTCGCGCCGCGGGTTTTGGCTATAATATTGCCGCGTAAAGCTCAATTAATTTTGAAATTTTATGCGATGTAAAGCGCGGGTAAAATTAGAATTTTAATAGCTATAAAATTTATTAGCTTAGGTGACCCAGATGCGCAGCTATAGCCTGGATGGTAAATTTAGTCCGCGCAGCTTTATCTTTGTCTAAATATTTCATTGTATAATTCTTAGCTTTTGGAGGTTATATGGAAAAATCGCGGCTAGGACTACTGCAAACCGAGGCTATCTCCACGCTTAGCGACGAGGAGCTTGCAATGTTCGAGCACCAAGTCATCAAAAAAGGCTATGTTTTTTATAGCGAGGCGCCTAAAGTTTTTATTTTTAAAAGTGGACAGGCGAAGCTTTCGTTTTTTGAAGACGGCGAGGAATTCATCATCAACTACCTAAATAAGGACAATATTACCATTCTCAATGAAATTTGCGCGCTTGAGTTTTTAGAGGACAGCGAGATTTACACGATCGATGCGAGCGGACTAGGGGAGATCTTGGCAAATCGCAGCTTTTGCGAGGCATATATAAAAATTTTAACAGAGATAATTCTGCTGCAGCGCAAAATCACACGCTCTATACTTTTTGAAAATGCAAAAGGGCGCATCGCGAGCTTTTTGATCGAGCTTGCAAACGAGCAGAATTTTCATCAAAATGGCTACAAATACGTCTTTTTGCCCTTTTCGCTAAAGGTGCTTTCGTCCTTCGTAGGGCTCAAGCGTCAAAGCGCGAGTACCGCGTTTAACGAGCTTGTAAAAGATAACGTAATTCAAAAAATCAGTCAGCACGAGTTTTTGATCCTGGACTACGACAGATTGCTTAGCTACTGTGTTTAGGCTCGGGCTAGAGTTTTTAAAGCATTTATGCGGCTTACGCTTACGGCTTAAGTGCGAAATTTTGTCTAAAGTTATGGCGCAGGATTTTGCCTAGATTTACAGCGTAAAATTTTTATCAAGAGCCTGGTTTTAGAATTCCATCCCGAATTTCGTTTAGGATTTCGTCTAAAATTTTAACTTATATAAAATTTGGGTTTGTGACCTCGTTTAAAATTCTGTTTTGAATTTACTTAAAATTTTAACACGTAATTCGCTTTTGGATTTTATCCGCTATCCTAAAACGCAAAGCTTTGGAATTTTAAATTTAGTGGCAGGCTATGGAATTTAAAATTTTGGATCAAGCTGGAATTTTATGTATTGCAATGGAATTTAAAATTTTGGATCGAGCGAAATTTTACGCATCGGAATTTTTAAAATTTCATAAACTAAAAATGCGCGGCAAAGTGCCGCGCCATATTTTGTTTATATCGTGCTGAAGTGCGATAGATTAGTCTTTCTTTTTCATATCGTATTTATTGACCATAAATCCGACCAAGCCTACGAAAAATAGACCGCCGCAGATGTTACCTAGCGTAACCGGGATCATATTTTTAACGATGAAATTTCCCCAGTTTATTGAATCTATTTGAGCCGCCGTTACGCCGTGAAGTGAGCTTGCAAGAGCATTTACATCGCCACCTGCAGCCGCAAGATAGTGGCCTTTAGCGATGATGCCTTCAGTTAGGATAAACATATTTGCCACGCAGTGTTCCATCGAGCAAGCTACGAATGCGCCGATCATCCACATAATTGCAAAGAATTTACCCGATAGATTGCTCTCGCTGGTCGCAGTCCAGATAGACATACATACAAACACGTTACAAAAAATTCCGCGGATGAATAGCTCATGAAAAGGTGCGTTTATTTTGCCTGCTGCTGCAGGAATGAAGTGCTGCAAGATGTAGCCATCATATTTAAGCGGAAGTCCTGAGTAATAATACATATACGCGATTAACGCGCCACCTACAAAGTTAAAGCACCAAACGATAGCCCAATAGCCGATAGTTTTACCTAGCGGTAATTTGCCATCGGCAGCAGGTACGCCCGTTAAAACCGAGCTGGTAAATAGATGCCCACCGTAAAAAACCACCATCATCAGACCGCAGCTAAAGGTAATACCACCGATGAAATTCGATAAGCCAATAGATTGCTTTTCAGCCATTCCGACGGTCGAGTGAGCCCAGAAAATATCGCCCATAGCGATTGCAGCGCCCGCCATTATAGCTAGAAAAATTATGCTAATTAGCGGGGTATGCGCCTTGTGTTGCATCGAACTAGACACCGCTTGCGCGGTTTCTGCAGGATTTAACATTTACTCCTCCTCATTTAAATTTGAATCAATTTCTAAGATACGCTCATAAGCTTTTTGCGCACTTTTTTTTGCGCTCTCGCTTAGCCCTTCTTTAAAATCAAGGACATTATCGAGTAGTACGCTTATGCCCAAAAACAACGTCTTTGGGCAAATTTTGCGCAAATAGCTTAGAAGCACCGGCGTAGGCAGGTTATGCGTCGAGTATATGTAGTCGCGATCGTTGCTGAGGTCGAAAAATTCTATCTTATCCTCGTCAAAGCCGCTCATCGCATCTACTACGATCAGAATTTCAGGGGCGAATTCCCTAAGGGCTGCAAATTCGTTTTCGGGCACATCCTGCCCATAAAAAACGCGCCAATCTTTTAAGTTTGCCTCGACTATTCGCCCCGTCTCATTACCTACGTCGTCGTCGCCGCGAAGGGGATTGCCGATACAAAGCAACGCCTTTCGCATCAAAAATCCTTCCTTAGCACGAAATATCCTTCGCGCATATTTTTTAGCAGATCTTTAAGCTCACATTCGCAAAGCTGAGGGATTAGCTTAGCTGCGTGCTCGGCAAAAATTTCAATCTCGAAATACTTGCTTAGGTTACCGATCTTAAATTTAACGTAGTCGCCCGAGTTCTCGATGATGCGTTTAAATTCTTCATCATCTATCTCAAGTACCTTTTCGCTAAAATCTATCGTACCTACGCCGTGACCGACGCAGGTGGAAAAAACCTTGATATCCTTTAGTTCTTTGGGTAAATTTTCGTTTTCGTCCATATGCCGCTTTGTAAGCTTAAAAACCTCAATCATCGTTTGCTCCAGACCTCTTTTTGCGGATCGATCTTAAATTCCTCCGTAGCGCGGGCGTATTTTATATATACGTCGTTGTGTAATAGCGCCATGCACTCCGCATATCTAGGATCCTCTTCGGTGTGGATAGCGTTAAGTAGAGCCTCGCGAGAAGCTTTTGGATCGTGAACGTCAGATGAGGTTTTGATCGCATCCATATATTTTGCAAATAAAACTCTTCCGAAAATATAGCTCATCAGCCTCTTAGCTTCAGCTTGCAGATCGCGCTCGAATAAAATATCGCCGATAACTGAACTCTTAACCGGTGGTGGAAGAGTGCTATCTTGCTCATAGCTCTTCTTTTGAAGCTTTTGATCGATGATGCCAAGCGCCATGCCAAGACCATAGATGATGCTAGCAGGATGCGGAGGGCAGCCTGGGATATAAACATCTACCGGTACAATCTTATCGATACCACTCCATACGCTATATGCGTCATGAAAAATTCCACCAGTGCTTCCGCAGGCCCCAAGAGCTACTACGATCTTTGGATCAGGTGCAGCCTCATAAGCGCGGAGCAGCGGATAATACATCTGTCGAGTAACCGGACCGGTGCAGACTAAGATATCTGCGTGGCGAGGGTTAGCTACGAGTTTAAATCCGAAGCGCTCCGGATCCCACATCGGCGTGATAGAAGCAAAAATTTCGATTTCACAGCCGTTGCAACTTCCGCAGTCGATACGATAAACGCTGAAGCTTCGTTTGATATTTTTCAAAAGCTCCAACTTTGCGGTTAGATCGTTTGCGTTTTTAATATTTTCGGGGACTTGATACAAACTCATTTTATTGCCTCCTCTATACCTTTGGTCACTCTTTCGACCGCTTGAGCTTTTTTGCATTCAGGACAGATATAGAGATATTTTTTAGCTTCTTCTAATCTGCCTGGGAGCAAATTTGCAGTACTTAGTTTTTCTAGCGTGTAGTTGATGAGCCTTTTTGGGGTCATTGGCTTGCCGCAGCAGCTGCATTTCTCCATCTCAAGCTCGCCGTGTTGGATAAGCGCGCTTTTATCAAATTTTACCGCTAGCTCAAAGCTATTGCCTAGCCTTACTGCTCCCGTAGGGCATACCTCGTCGCAGCGACCGCAAAATATGCAGCGTCCGCAATCAAATTCCCAAATTAGTTTGGTTTGGGCTTCATTCATCTTAAGCTCAATCGCATTAGATGGGCAGGCGATTCCGCACGCAGCACAGCCTATGCAAAGCTCATAGGTGTATTCAGGCTGCCCGCGAAAATTCTCGGGCACGATGTATGGCTCAAACGGATAAGCATAGGTCGCCTTACCATATTTTTCGGTAATGTCGAATAATTTCATCATCTTAAATCCTTTTTGCTAACCTTGCCGTCTTGGCAAAATTTCTTAAGGTCTTTTTCGGTTAGAATTTTACTCTTTCCGCTATTAATATCGACTAAAGTTACGCGCTCGGTGCATGAGTAGCACGGATCCATCGAGCATACGATTAGCGCCGCATCGGAGATGTTATTTCCGCGGAATTGAAATCGCAAGCTCGGCCAGTTGTTATACGTAGCGGCGCGACATCTCCAGCGGTAAACCTTCTGTGCGTTTCCTTGCATGATCCAGTGGACGTTTTCGCCGCGCGGCGCTTCGTCGTGACCTAAAGCGTAGTTTTCCGGTCTGATCATAGTCTGTGGATCGATCATTATCGGAGTTTGCGGCATTTGATGCAAGCACTGCCTGATGATGTGGATCGATTGTTTAAGCTCTTTATATCTTACGACTTCGCGACTGAATACATCGCCACCGTGCTCTACAGCTACTTCGAATTCTATCTTGTTGAAGAAATCGTAAGGATGATCGTAGCGGTTGTCGCGTTTAAAGCCGGAAGCTCTCATGTTTGGACCTACCGGGCTGAAATCGCGCGCTACTTTGCGATCTAATACGCCCACGCCCTTCCAGCGACCGATTTGGCGTTTATCCTCCATAACGGCGTCCCAAATTTCAGAAATTTGAACATCAAGTTTATTGATGATCTCGATGCTCTTGCGGATTTCGTTATCGGTCATATCGCGGCGAAGTCCGCCCATAATGACATTGCCGTAGGTCTTGCGGCCGCCGGTTACGAGCTGAGCTAGCTCCATGGAGT
>NZ_CALHHX010000056.1 GCF_938030685.1 uncultured Campylobacter sp.
GACTCGCTCGTAGCCCTGCTCCTTAAGCCGCGCGATGAAAGCATCCATGTCGCCGTAGTTTCCGCGCGAAAAAAGATCATGGATTGCGAAGCTGCCGCCCTTTTTAAGCACGCGGAGCGTCTCTAAAAGCAGCGCCTGGCGGTCCTTGCGCATAATGTTATGATAGACGTAGTTGCTTGTAACCGCATCGAAGCTGCCGTCCTCAAAGGGTAGTTGCGTGGCATCAGCCTGCTCGAAGCTAGTGTTTTGCACCGCTTCGGCGCGCGCATTGGATTCGCACAGCTGCTTGTTAAAAGACGCATACTCAAAGCCCCAGCGATCGACGCCCAGCACCGATGCGTGCGGGTTGCGCTTAGCAACGGCGATCGTTAGCGCGCCGCTACCGCAGCCCACGTCCAGCCCGCGCCCGCCCTCGGGCAGATCCACGTATTTCGCCGTGCCCTCTACGATCGCGCGCGAGAGCTGACGCTTGCCGCCGTAATCAAACGCGCGGTACCACACGACGCAGTAGATCGTAAAGCAGCCCAAAACCAGTGCCGCTGCGCCGAAAAGCCCGGCAAGAAACCACCTCAGCACGCCGCCAACAAAAGCGCCGCAAACGCCGAAAATCAAAAACAAAACTAACGCCACGCCCGCAGCCGCGGCAAATGACGCGATCATGCCCTTGGGCACCCAGTTTTTATAATCGGGCTTCATCTTCGCTCCTTTTATTAAATTTAATCCTGCGGCGGAAAAGCGCGCGGCGGCAAAATTTTAAATTTCGCCCGTAAATTTTAAAGCCCGCAGCTCAAAACCCCACCTAAATTTAAACGCACGCTAATAGGTGTATTTAAACTCCGCGTAGTAATTGCGCCCTGGAGCCGGAGTATAGACGTCCGAGCGTAAATTTTGGTTGTAATTATACTCCTCGTCAAAGACGTTTTTTACTCCCGCGCTTATCAAAAATCCGCTTGCGAAGCGGTACGCAGCGCCCAGATCCACGATCGTGCGCGAGTCGATCCTATCGTGGTTGCCGTCGTGCGATGATGAGAAATATTTAAAATCGCTCATCAGCGTTAAATTTCTAATCGGCTCGTAATCGACGCCCAAAACGAACTTCGAGCGCTCCACCAGCGGAACCTGCTTGCCTTTATTCGCGCCGGATTGGATCTTGGCGTCCACGTATGAAAAGGTCTCGCTGAGCTTTAAATTTGAAAGCAGACTTTGCTCCGCATACAGCTCCACGCCCTTGCGGCGCGTCTCGTC
>NZ_CALHHX010000057.1 GCF_938030685.1 uncultured Campylobacter sp.
AACGTCGATCACTGCGCCCGTCTTTGACACGCTCCTACAGTGGCAGGTCTTGCCAACACGCTAGGAAACGGAACGATGACGAACGATTTGGTCGAATTCGCTACCGATACGGATGTATTTTTACTCATCGGCACCAACACGAGCGAGTGTCACCCGATCATCGCTATGCAGATGCAGCGCGGGCTTCAGCGCGGCGCCAAGATGATCGTCGTAGATCCGAAGCGCACAGATATGGCGAAAAAAGCCGATATCTATCTGCAAATCCCAGTGGGCGCAAACATTAAGACGCTAAATACCATTATGAATGTTATCATTGCTGAAAATTTGCAAGATGACGAGTTTATCAAAAACTACGCTCACGGCTACGAATATCTAAAAGAAGCGGTTAAGGACTTTACTCCTGAGCGCTTTGAGCGCGAGACCGGCGTGAAAAAAGAGCTCGTAATCGAAGCTGCTAGAATGTATGCTAAAGCAGGCGCAGCGGCGATCTGCTACACGATGGGTATCACGCAGTTTAGCGACGGTACGTCAAACGTCTTTTCGCTTTCAAATTTAGCTATTTTGACGGGGAATTTAGGCAAACGAGGCGCAGGCGTAAATCCTTTGCGCGGTCAAAACAACGTCCAGGGTGCATGCGACATGGGCGCGCTACCTAACGTCATTCCGGCGGGTGCAGTAAATTCCGCTTATGCTCAGGAGCAGGCGCGCAGAGTATGGCACTTCGAGCTAAATCCAACTCCAGGCTTTAAGCTTACTGTCGCACCCGATAAAATGGATAGTGGTGAGCTGAAGCTGCTCTACGTTTACGGCGAAAACCCTGTAATGAGCGATCCTTGGACGGAGCACTTCGTGCATGCAACGCACCATTTGGATTGCTTTATCGTGCAGGATCTTTTCTTTACCGAGAGCGCACAGAAAGCCGATGTCGTACTACCTGCTGCCGGCTGGGGCGAGAAGGACGGCACCTTTTTAAATACTTCCCGTCGCGTCCAGCGCACGCGCAAGGCAAGCGAGCCGGCTCCTGGCGTAGAGCCTGATTGGAAGGTAGTTTGCAATATCGCGCAAAGAATGGGACTTGAAGGGTTTGATTTTTTAAGTGCGGAAGAAATTTGGAACGAAGTGCGTGCATTAATGCCTAAATTTTTCGGCGGTATTAGCTACTATAGGCTAGATAAGCTAGGCGGCATCAGCTGGCCATGTCCTGATGAAGATCATCCGGGCACACCGGTTCTTTATGCAGATCATAAATCGATGCTGCCTGACGGTAAATTTAGAATGGTGCCGGTACTTTACGTGGATGATAAAGAGGAGCGCGCTAAAGCTGAGGCGGATTTTAGAGCCAAGATGAAAATTCCTGATGATTATCCAGTGGGAAGCGGTGCGCTTAGCGAGATTCCGGATGAAATTTATCCGTGCTTATTTACGACTGGGCGCAAGGTTTATCACTACCATACTGGCACGATGACGAGAGAGTGCCGCGCGCTAGAGTACGGCGCGGGCGCAGAAGGCGCGCTCATCGAGGTTAGCCCCGACATCGCACGCGAACGTGAGCTTACCGAAGGCTGCTATGCGCTTGTCAAAAATAAGCGCGGTCAGATCGCCGCAAAGCTTCGCATAAATCCAGATCTGAAAGAGGGTACGATATTTACGACCTTCCATTACAGCGAGGCCGACGGCAACGAGCTCGTGCATGCGGGCGATCTAGATCCGCTATCAGGTATCCCGCCGCTAAAAATGACGATCGCAAATATCAGAAAGCTTAGCGAGAGCGAGTTTATCGAGTTCAGAAGACAAAACGAGATGTCGATGCACTCCGAGAAACCTTATCTATCGCCGGTGCATAGGTAGTTTGGGCGGCAAGCTCCGCCCGCTTTGCAAAGATGAAATTTAGTCGCAGCTACGGCAAAATTTGATGAAATTTCATCTCTGCGGGCGCTTCATGGCCGCTTGCAAATTGCAAGCGGCTCGTGGAATTTTCCACGCGATTTTTTAAATTCAAAAATGCGAGCGATTTAAATTTACGCATTCCGCTTCGGTACTGCGGCTTTACTTCGGCGAATTAAGGCTATTTAAGCAAAATTTCACTACGATACGGGCGAAACTAAAATAAGGAAGGTCTATGGAGCCGATTTATAGAGCGGAGATAGTTAAATTTAAAGGCGATGAAAGAAGGATCGTAAGCGATATCTTAGTTCGCGAGATCAAGCTTGAAATTTTATTAAACGACAAGCGTTTTGGCGCGCTGATGGCGACTCCGAGCGATCAGAAGGCGCTTGCGATAGGCTATTTGTTGAGCGAAAATTTGATCTCGGATCCAAGCCGTATAAAAAGCATAGAGCTCGCGCCGGATGGGCTTAGCGTGAATGTCTGCGGCGAGATAAACGAAAAGCGGCTAAATAGCTTCGATACCGAAAAGGTCATCATCAGCGGCTGTGGGCGCAGCTCTACCGCAAATATCGATCCTGAGGCGATGGCGGCGCGTAAAGTCCGCTCGGACGCTAAATTTCATAAGAGTGAAATTTTAAATTTGATGAGCGAGTTTTACACGCAGTGCGAGCTTTACGAGATGACGGGCTGTGTGCACACCGCAAAGCTCTTTACCGCGAGCGGCGAGTATTTTATCGGCGAGGATATCGCCCAGCACAATACCATCGATAAATCGGTCGGCAAGGCGGTCTTGGCGGGACACGATACGCAGGGCTCGCTTCTTTTGGTAAGCGGCAGGCTAAGTTCCGAAATGGTCGCCAAAGCCGTGATGAGCGGCATTAGCGCGCTTGTTTCGCGCACGGCTCCTACGAGCCTCGGCGTCGTGATCGCGCGTAAATTTGATCTTACCCTTTGCGGCTTCGCGCGCGGCGAAAATTTAAACATTTATAGCGGTGAAGAGAGAATTTTGAGTTAAGAGGGCGGCATGGAGATAGATATCAAGATAGACGACAAAAAAGCAAGCGAGATCAAAAGGCTGATTTTAAATTTACTAAATCCAAGCGGCAAGCTTGATTGCGGCGCGGCGTTTAAGATCGCCGCCAAATTAGGCGTAGACGCGAGCGTAGTAGGAGATCTCGCGGCGCGCGAAGGGATACGGATAGATCGCTGCGAACTCGGACAGTTCGGCAAGCTGCAATGTAGCGGAGGCAGCATAAAGGCGCTGAAAAAGCTAAATCCGTTTTTGGATGATAAAAGGCGGATTTTTTGCCGTGACGCCCGCGCCGTAGCTAGCGGCGGTGTGGGGTTCGATACGGTGCGCTCTACGCTTAAGGAGCACGGCATAGACGTGAAATATTGTCAGCTGGGCTGCTTTAAGGAAAAGAAAGGCAAAAGAATGAGAGTGAAAACAAAAACTTGGATCGAAAATGCGCAGGGCGAGCTCATTTTCGGCAAGGGCAAAACCGAAGTGCTAGATGTGATCGCTCAAACGGGCTCCATCTCTAAAGCCGCCGAGGTTTTGGGGATGAACTATAAAAAGTGCTGGAGCCATCTGCAAATTTTACAAAAAAATCTGCAAGAGGAGCTCTTTAGCACCAAGCAAGGCGGCGGCAATGCCGCGGGTACGACGCTAAATGCACGCGCCTATGAGCTGATCGCGGCGTATAAGCAGCTGCAAAGCGATATAGAAAACTACGCAAACGAGCGCTTTAAGGAGCTTTTTTTGAAAAAAGAGGGCGAGAAAGACGCAAGTAAAGCGAAAGATAAAAACCATTAAATTTAAAGGAGAAAACGATGTTTGTAAAGCTAAACGACCGAACCTATCTAAACAAAGACAGGATTACGCGTATCAAGGTAGATAGCGTCCAGGACGGTATCAGAATTCGCTTCTACGAGGGGCAGTTTCAAGTCGCCAAAAGCGGCAGATTTGAAAGCGAAGAAAAAGCGATGGAGTGGCTGCAGAAAAATTTTATCGGCAAATAG
>NZ_CALHHX010000058.1 GCF_938030685.1 uncultured Campylobacter sp.
TAAAATTTCACTGCCGCTTGGAATTCTGCCGCTGTTTGAAACGTCGTCGCGCTCGCCGAAATTTTCCGCGCCGCCCTCTTTGAGCTGCCTATTTAACGCGGCTAGCATTCGCACGCTGCGCGGCGAGCTCTCGTGTAGCGCAAGCAATACCGCCGCCTCGTCCACGCGCAGCCCGCAGCCTAAAAGTGCGCCCGCGCTTAGATATTTTTTGATCAGCTTTTGCGCCGCGGCGTCGCTCAGCGCGGCTTTGTATTTGGGCGCGATCCTGCCTATTTCGCTTACGATTTTTGGGTTTACGAACTGCCACGAGCCGAAGCTCTCGTCGCATTTGCCGTGGATGAAAATTTTTTTGCCGCGCTTAAAGGCGCCGAAGTGCCAGCTTTTGGCGTTGAAGATCACGATTTTGATCTCGCGCTCCCAGCTGAGGCAGTACGCCGTGACGATGAGCATTGAGCCGCGCCTGTGCTGGAAGAGGCACTCGACCTCCGCCGTGCTCTCGCCCGCACACGGCGCACCCCCCACGCTCAGATCGTCGAAGCTTTTGGGCAGAAGCAGCGCCAGATCCAAAAGCGTCGTGATGCCCGCCTTTTGCAGCGCTGCCGCGTCTTTTGCTTCAAAAATCAATTTTCATCCTTTAAATTTGATAGGCGCTTAAGCCCTCGCGCCGTGAAATTTTACGCGCCGAAGCGAAATCGCCCGCCGAAATTTAGCCGAATTTTACCCGTCGCAGCGAGATCGCTCACTTAAATTTATTTAAAATTTTCGCCCATTGCGGCAAATTTGCTCGCCGACTGCGCCTGTAAATTTTACTCGTTTGTACGTGTTTTGTCTGGCAGCCGTGTTTTTGCGGCGTGTGCCGGGTTTTAAAAACAGAGCGCGAGTGCTTGAAATTTCACGGCGCGGTTTACAAACGGCGTGCGAGGCAGGGCTTTGATTTTGCGCTGAATTTTACCGAGCCGCGCACGGCGCCTTTAAATTTAGCCGCCCTTATAAGGCTCGCAAGTTTTAGCGCGACGCAAGCGCGGTTTTAAATTTAAACGCACAAGCTGTCCGCAAACGGAGCGAAAAAGTAAATTTAGCGCCGCCCGCTGGCGGAGTGCAAAAACAAAATTTAACGCCGCATGCGCCTTAATATCGTCTGCACCGCTTTATAAATTTAAAATTTATCCAAATTTTATGCCGACCGCAGATACGCGTCGCGACGGGCTAAATTTCAAGCCCCTTTTTCGCGGCGGCCTCGTCGCAAATGACGGAAAAGCTTAGGTTTATGATCTCGTCGTGCGATCTGATGAAATCGTTGAGCGCCCCGAGTTTTAGCGTCTCGATGCGCTTTAAATTTCGCTCGAACTCGCCGAATGCATAGCCCTTGTAATACTCGCTCTGCGCGATCGCCGCGCGCTTAAACATCGTCTCTTTTTGCAGCACTGCGCTTCCGATTAGGAATTTTTTTGCGCTTTTTAGCTCCGCTTCGCTCACGCCCGAGGCGATAAATTTCGCGATCTCCTCTTTTACGAGCGCGGCGGCGTTTTGTAAATTTTCGTTTTTGGTCTGTAGATAGCCCCAAAACTCGCGGCGGCTAAGCTCGAAATCGCCACGCGCATAGACCGAATACGCAAGCCCGTGTTTGACGCGGATGCGCTCCATTAGCCTGCTGCCGAAACCGCTGCTTCCGAGCACGAAAAGCGCGGTGTTTGCGATGAACTCCTGCTCCTTTGGCAGCGCAAAAGGCGCGCCGAAGTAGATGTAGGCCTGCTGCGTCTGCTCCTTTTGAATCTTTATCTTTTTCGCATCGCTCGGCGTGAAAAACGGCAGCTCGCGCTTTTCTCCGCTCGAAAAGAGGCTTAAAATTTCTGCGATTTTTGGGTTTTTATCGCTCACGTCGCCGCATAAAACGACGTATAAATTCTCTAAATTCAGCGAGGCGAAAAACTCCCGCACGTCCTTCATAGTGATCCGCTCTATGCTCACCTCGTCGCCTATGAGCGGCTGCGCAAGCCTCGTGCGCGGATACAGAAGCGCTTTTAGGTTGCACGTCGCGATGTAATCAAACTCGCTTTTTAGCACGGCGATCTCGCCTATGGTTTGCATTTTTAGCTTTTCCAGCACCGATGGCGTTAGATTGGGCTCTTTAAGCAGCTCTCGCAGCATATCTAGGCCGAAATCAAAGTGCTCTTTTAGGCAGTTTAGTTGGATGCCGAAGGTCTCAAAATTGCTCGCAGCGCTGATCTCGACCGCGCGGATATCGAGCTTGCGGTGAAATTCGCTCACTCCCAGCGTCTTTGAGCCTTCGCCCAAAACGCCCGCGCAGATGCGCGCAAGACCAGGGGTTTTCTCGCTCACCGCACCGCTTGCTTTGAAAATTAGCTTAAAGCTCGCCACCGGTAGCGAATCATCAAACTGATACAAAAAGTCGATTTTAGCGCTCTTGCCGCCTTTGGTCTTAAATGAAATCTCTTTTTTTTCCATCGTTTTCCTTTATAAAATTTTTAAATTTCATCGCTCTTTCGGGCGCGATTTTAAAATTTTGACGCAGCTAAACGCGCCGCCTTTAAAATTTGCACTGGGCTCGTTTTAAAAATTTCGCTAAAACAAGTTTTCAAAATTTAGTTCAAACTCGCTTCTAAAATTTCACGCTAGGGCAGTTTTGCCCGTCCTGCCTTAAAATTTTGAAATTTAATCGCGCCGTAGGGCACTTCAAATTTCAAAACCGCCGTCATCGTCACACTGCGAATATAGCTTGCCGGCACCGAAGCACAGGCCGCGCGCTGTTTATACGGCTCTTGCAACCGACTGCAAACTATCCGCGGCATTATAAAATTTCATTGCGCTATTCGTTGTCGTAAAATTTCAGCGTCCCAAACGGCGCGCCGCCGCAACGCATTCTAGCTACGAGGCGAAATTGTCACAGCGCATTTGCGGCACAAAACGAAATATCCGCGCCTAAACGGGAGCGCATGCTGCTACCAAACACGTAGCTCTGCGGCGTACGAAACCGCAATATGTTTTGTCGCCGCAAACGCGGCAAGCGCCTTCACAAAATGCCTTCTGCGCGCCGTCTCCGTCGCGTCGATCTCGCGGCGTTGAATTTCGCGTCCAAAAAATTTTAAGGCGAAATTTCGCAGCAAAATGAAATTTTACCGTGCAAATTCCGCTTGCGCCTGTAAATTTAACCCCATACCGATATCAAAATTTTAAATTCCGTTGCAAAATTCCACGCTCGCGATCGCAAAAATTCGCCATCTGTTTTAAGATAAAATTCTACCGCTATATTCTAGCCGCAAGCGCATAAATTCCCGCCGTAAACGCGCAAAAGTCCGCGCCTAAGCGTACGTCTCCAAAATATCGTAGTTGGTGTTGCGCTTGGCGGGTATTTCGCCTACATCGCGGATCAGCGCTATCATCTCGTCCTTGCTCATCCGAAAGCTCGCGCCTGCGGCCTTTACGACGTTTTCCTCCATCATCGTGCTTCCCAGATCGTTCGCGCCGAATTTCAGCGCCAGCTGCCCGATGTAGCTGCCCTGCGTGACCCAGCTGCTTTGGATGTTTTTGAAATTATCCAAAAATAGCCGCGAGACGGCGAGCAGGCGCAGGTAGCGGTTCGGGCTTTGCTTTTTAATATCGGGATACTCGCGCAAAAGGCGGGTGTTTTGCCCCTGAAAACTCCATAAAATAAACGCTCGAAAGCCGCCCGTGCGGTCTTGCAGCTCGCGGATTTTGTCCCAATGCTCCACGATCTCGCGCGTGCTCTCCAGCGTGCCGAACATCATCGTGGCGGTCGTTTTCATGCCGATGCCGTGCGCCTCCTCGTGCACTCTAAGCCACGTGGCGCTATCGCTTTTACGCGGCGCTACTAGCTCTCGCACGCGGTCGCTTAAAATTTCGGCTCCGGCTCCGGGCATCGAGTAAAGCCCCTTGGCTTGCAGCCTGCGAAGCACTTCAATCGTGCTGATGCCGCTAAGGCGCGCGATATAATCGATCTCGATCGCCGAGAAGCCGTGGATCGTGATGCTAGGGTAATTTTTGCGGATGAACTCCACTAGATCCTCGTACCATTCGATTTTCAGCTTCGGATGGACGCCGCCTTGAAATAAAATTTGCGTGCCGCCCACGGCGATGAGCTCCTCGATCTTTTCGCTAATCTGCTCAAAGCTCAGCACGTAGGCGTCTGCGTCGCTTGCGTGGCGGTAAAATGCGCAAAATTTGCAATCCACCATGCAGGCGTTGGTGTAGTTTATGTTTCGATCGATGATGAAGGTCGTGACGCGCTCCGGGTGCAGCTCGCGCTTGCGCGCAAACGCCGCTCGCCCAAGCTCGTTCAGATCGGCGTGCTCGATTAAATTTAGAGCTTCATCTATACTTAGTCTTTTCAAATTTATCCTTCCGATTTGCCTTTGCGATACGGCTTTAATGCGTCGATGATTTTTTGATTTAGCGTCGGTAGATAGTCCTTGATAGCTATCTCTATCAGCTCAAAATTTAGCCGTTCGTATTCGTGCGAAGCGATATTTCTGGTGGCGTTGATAGCTCTTATTTCATCTTTACTAAAGATCGCCAAAGCCTGCAAATCGTTACTTTCTTGTAGCCCCTTTAGCAGGGCGTGGATATTGATGAACTGCATCATTATCGCGGGCTGCAAAACGTCCTCGTCGGCAAGTGCCTGCGCTACGCCGCCCTCGCATTTATTTAGGATGGATGAAATTTTATCCGATATCTTTTTTAATCGCTCGACGCTTGATTTTTCAAACATAAATTGCTCCTTGCAGCAGCTTTGTTTTTTCTTCGCGACTTAAAGAGGTAGTATCGCACAGATCGACATTTGCATTAAATTTACTGGATAGCTTTTTTTTAAAATCGTCTAAAAAGGCCAGCGCCGAAAATGGGTTTCCTAAATTTTTTACCATTTTTGCCCCGTCGGTTTCGATCGCAATGTCGATGTCCGAAAACGCATCGGCGCTATCTTTGGCGTAGCTGCCGAAAAGTCCTAGCTCGGTAACGCCAACTGCAAAAAGCCTCTTTTTTTGCGACGATAAAAATTTTAAAATTTCATCTTTGCTGTTGATCGTTTTTTTCGGTGCGGTTTTAGTGCTCACTCTGCGCCTCTTTTGGGTCTACAGGCGCTTCTTCTTTAGCGTCAGAGCTTTGCGCGCTTTTGCTTGCGGCGGCATTAGAATTTTTATCGTCGGCACTCGTGCTGTCCGCGTCGCTTAAATTTGCGTCGCCGTTATTTAAATTTACGCCGTCTGCGCCGCTAGAATTTCGACTGGTATCTTTTTTAATCACGATCTGGCCGTTTTTTACGCCTAAAATTTCGACGCGGTCGCCCTCGTTAAGATCCGAAATTTCATCGCTTTTCCAAAACGTACCTTTGAAATAGACCATGCCGTTTTTGACGGTGCCGGTGCCGCTTTCGTCTAAAAAATTATCCTTATGCTTCTCTTCTGGTTTGAAAAAGCGTGATTTTAGCGGCTTTTTAAATGCGATCAGAAGCACGAAAGAGAGCACGAACGAAAGTAGAATTTGCACGTCCCAATCAAGATGAAAACCGAAGCTCAAAAGCCCCGTGATGAAAAATCCGGCGCTGAAAAATATAAAGGTAAAATCCATCACCAAAATCTCGACGATCGCCAAAATCACGCCGATTATGATAAAAATCAGCGCGTTCATTTGAGCTCCTTCGCGCCGTTTTTGCCGAGGAATTCTTTAAGCACGCTAAGAGAGCCGAGCAGCTCGCTCGTTTCGTAAGGGATCAAAATTTTATCCTTGCTCGGATTTTTGGACAGCTCGCTAAAAGCGTTTACGCGACCCTGCGCGAGCAGGTATTCCGCCGCAAAGCTGGAAGCGCTCATCGCTAAATTTATACTGTCCATCGCGTCTTTTTGACCTTGCGCGAGCGCGATCTGCTCATATTTTTTCGCATCCGCCATACGCTCGATCGCCTCGGCTTCGAGCACCTTCTCCTGCTTTAGCGCTTCGGCGTTTCGGATGAGGGCTGCTTTTTCAGCCTCGGCTTTAAGCTCGATCGCGCGCTTTTCGCGCTCGGCTTTCATCTGCATATTCATCGCCTCTTCGATGCCGTGCGGTACCGAAATTTCGGAGATCTCCACGCGCATGATCTTTACGCCCCAGTTATCAGCGGCGTCGCCCAGAGCGATTTGCAGTTTGGAATTTAACTGATCGCGCGAACTAAGCGTGCTATCTAGGCTCATCTCGCCGATCGCGCTACGTAGCGTCGTCATCGCTAAATTTGAAATCGCGCGGCGATAATCCTCGACGTTGTAAAGCGCCATCTTACCGTCGATAACCTTCAAAAACACGATACCGTCCACGCTTATGTTGACGTTATCTTTGGTGATGACCTGTTGTTTGCTGATATCCACCAGCTGCTCGCGAACGCTCATCTTCGCGCGCACTGCGTCAAAAAACGGCACGATGATGTGAAAGCCGCCGTCTAGCACCTTATGAAAGCGACCCAGCCGCTCGATGATTAAAATTTCCGATTGTGAGACGATCTTGACCCCCATCTTTAGAATTGCCGCGATGAGGACGCAAAATACTATTACCGTAGTTACGAACCCTTCCATTTTCACTCCTGAATTTAAAATTTCGCAATTATAGCATTTTTAGCTTATTTTGGCTTTTAAGGCGCACCGTGATACAATTTCGCTAGATTTTTTATATTAAATTTACGGGATAAAATTTTATGATCAGATACATCGTGCTGCTTCGCCATTCACGCAACTACCGACTGCTCTTTTCGGCAGGTTTTATATGTATGTTCGGCTTGTGGTTTTCGGTCGTTGGGGTCGCTACGCTACTCATAGAGCTTGGTGCACCTGTATGGGCGATTACGGCGGTGGGCGTCGTTTCGTTCGTGCCAAATGTTTTTTTAGCGCCCATTAACGGCATCATCGTGGATAAATTTCAACCAAAGCCGCTGATGACGGCGATGTTTATAACCGAAATGATCAGTATTTTCATACTGATTTTTATCGATAGTTTGGATTACCTGTGGCTGCTACTTTTGATCGTGGTCGTGCGCAGCGTCGCAGGGACGCTGTTTTTTCAAACCGAATCATCTACGCTGCCGAAATTTCTAAGTAGGCCTTATCTCAAGCTAGCTAACGAGATGACGGGCATTATCTGGACGATCACATATACTTTCGGCATGGCGAGCGCGGGTATTTTTATCCACTATTTCGGCGTGCGAGCGGCGTTTATTTTGGATTTTTGCTTATACGTTTTTTCATTTTTCATCCTGCTGCGGCTAAATTTTAAAGACCTCGCAAGAAACGCGCGTGAGCCCGTGTTTAAGATGCTAAAGGAGGGCTTTTCTTACTTGCGCTCGCATCCTTTGGTGGTGCATCTCATCGTCCTTCACGCCTTCGTCGCCGTCACTACCTACGACAATCTCATCGCGCTTCTTGCGAAGTATAAATACAAAGAAATTTTAAGCGCCTCGCTAGTCATCGGGCTTATGAATATGTCGCGCTCGGCGGCTGCATTTTTCGGGCAGATATGGCTAAGCAAGATCGTGAATAAACATACGTTTTTTTGGCTATTGCTGGGGCAGTTTGCGGGCATCGCGCTGTGGGCGGTGCTGGAGTTTAACTACTGGCTTTCGTTTGCGGGCATGATCGCGGCGGGATTTTTCATCACGACGGTGTGGTCGTATTCTTTTACGCAGCTGCAAAGCCACGTCGACAGGGAGTTTTTCGGGCGCGTTATCGCCTACAACGACATGGCGTATTTCATCGTCGCGACGCTCGTGTCGGCTGCGATCGGATTTTTTTTCGAGCTTGGATTTTCGCTTTCGCAAATCACCTTCGGCATGGGCTTTATGTTTGCAATCGCGGCGTTTTATTATAAATTTTTGATCTACGAAAAAATTTAAAATTTTAAAGCTATCTTTTCGGCGCGATCTCGGGGCGGAAGATAGCAAATACGAATAAAAAGCTCATCGCTGCGAAAAATACCCAGATAAAGCCGTTTGCGCCTAAAAATTTCATCATCGCGCCGATTATCAAAGGCGAGCAGAGCGACGCGCTCGAATAGATAAAAAGCATCGCCGCAGAAATTTGCACGCGAGATGCACCCTCGCCGGTGATGGAGTCGTTTGCGCGCGCGATGGCGAGCGAATACAAAGGAAAGGCGCCAAATCCCAACATCAGCGCAAGTGCGCACGTTAAGATGAAGCTTTTAGCAAAAAATAGCGCCGCGCAGGAAGTAAGACCCACGACGCAAACTATCATTATGGCGCGTTTGCGACCAAACTTATCTGAAATAGTGCCACAGACGAGCTGCGCTAAGAAGCCTCCTGCCATCGCCGATCCCATAAATGCGCCCACCGAGCCCACTCCAAGCCCTGCGCTTAGCACGAAAACGCTCGCCATCGAAAAAAAGCCGTTAATCAAAATGCCCGCGCAAACCACCGTTGCAAACGCAAGCGGCGGCACGATCGAAATTTGCGGCATCGAGATGCGCATGCGAGCAGGAACTCTGGGAGGGTTGAAGCGGATTAAATTTACCGGCAGCAGAGCTAGGATGATGAAAAATGCGCTTAGCACGAAGACCTTCATCGTTCCGAAATTTAGCGCCAAAATTATAACTCCTATCGCAAACGCGCCGTAAAAAACTGCTTCGTAGATCGCCAGCACGCGGGAGCGGATGGAGTTTGTGATCTTTGAGTTTATCCAGCTTTCGATTATCATCAAAAGCGCGTAATAACAAAAGCCCAAAATGAAGCGCAAAATCGCCCAATACACGAGGTTTGAGCCTAGATCGTGCAGCATTGCAGCAATTCCGAAAAGCGCCGTAAAGACCGCGTATGCCCGCACGTATGAGAGCGCACCGATTATCGAAGGCACGAAAAAGCCGCTAAAGATCGCACCTAAAAAGAAAAACGCCGAAATCGCTCCGATCTCAAGCTCGCTGTGACCGGATTCTTTTAGCATGATGCCCGCGCTTGCGATGACTAGCGCGTCGCCGATAAACATAAAGAAAATCCCCAGAAATAGGGGGCTTAGCGAGCGTGCCGCGCGCATAGATTCAAACAATGACTTTCCCTTGGAATTAAATTTGGCGTATTGTAGCCTTTTATTGATTAAAGCTCGGTTTTTATGGCAAAATATTTGAAAAAATTTTGAAGGAGCGGGTATGAGATTAAAAATTTTAACCGCATTTTTACTGGCGGCGATATTTGGCGGATGCGCGGCGTTTCGAGGCAAGGTATATATATTGGAGGATCCCAAGGTAAAGGAAGCATATAGCGCGATAGAGTTACCGTATAGCATTAAGATAGATGGAGAAACTTTTACCAGAAAGTATAAAAATCTTGCGGCGGCATATTATTTTTTAAACGGTGAGGAAGGATTTGGCTGGAGTAAGCTCGTATCTATATCATATTTCAACGACGTAAAAAATATCGATGAGTATGCGTATGGGATATATCAAGCGATCGAAGAGGCCAATGCGGGAAAAAAACAAGAGGATCGACGCTCCTTCGGCATTTTAAAAACCAACCATACGCAAGCTATAATAGTACTCCTCAATCCGCCCGCCCCCGGAGATCCTAATTTCAATAAATATGAAGTCGATCTAATGGTTGCAGATATGCAAAGCTGCGGACTTGTACTTGTGCAATACGCGAAAAATTTCGATTCGGATAGAGATTTTAAAAAGATGCGAAAATTTATAAAGGAAAATAAAGCCAAAATTTTATCGCAGATGCCTAAGATCAAGTGTAGGTAGCGCCGAAAAATCCGGCATGTGATAAAATTTTACCGCAGCGGTTTTAAAACGGCGCGAGCCTTTAAATTTAGAGGCAGCCTGCAATGAAGCGCTAAAATTTTAAGATAAATTTTAATCCAAACGTTAAAATTCTAGTAGTCGTGCCCCGTCGCACCAAAGTGAAAAGCCCTGCAGCCAAAGCGGCTATCCGCGCGGCTAAATTTTAAAATAAAATTTCAATCTTTGCGGATAAACTTATGCGGCTTACTTCAAAGATAAAATTTTAAAATTTCATAGAGCAAAACCGGGGCGCAAAAAGGCGCAGAATTTTAAAGCTCTAGCCGTTTTGCATGATCCCCTTTAGGCTGCGATACTCCTCGCATTCGCCCGTCAGCTTCGCATCGGTGCCGATAGCGAGGATGTGGCCGTTTTTCATCACGGCGATATTATCGGCGCGCTCGATCGTGGAGAGGCGGTGGGCGATTACAAAGACGATTTTGCTTTGTTTGATCTTTTCGATGACGTTTGAGATCTCCTTTTCGCTTGCGTTATCCAGCGCCGAAGTCGCCTCGTCGAATATTAAAATTTGCGGGTCCTTATACAGCGCGCGCGCGATGGCGATACGCTGGCGCTGCCCGCCGCTAAGGTTTGCGCCGAACTCGCTAAGCACGGTGTAAATTCCATCCTTCATCGAGCTTACGAACTCATAGGCGTTGGCTAGCTTGAGCGCCTCTATGACGCGCTGCTCGTTAAATTCCGCGCCGTAGCTTACGTTTTGCGCGATTGTATCGTTGAAAATATAGACGCGCTGGCTTACGAGGCCGATGTTTTCGCGCAGGCTAGGGATACTAAACTCGCCGATCTCGTCGTTGCCGTTGAATAAAATTTTACCGCTGCTTGCGTCGTAAAAGCGCATCAGCAGGTTCACGACCGAGCTTTTGCCGCCGCCGCTGTTTCCGACGAGCGCTAAAATTTCGCCCTTTTTGACGCTGAAGCTTATATCTTTCAGCGCCGCCTTGTCGCCGTAGTTTAGCGACACGTCGCAAAAGCTCACCGAGCCGATCTCACCCATCTGCTTGCCGCCTCCGACGATCGTAGGCTCCAAGTCTATGAGCTCAAAGGTCCGCTCGCTCGCTGCAATGGCGTCTTGCATGTTGTTGTAGAGCGAGGAGACCTTTTTTATCGGGGTGTAAACCATAAAAAGCGCCGTAAGGAAGCTAAAAAAGCTGCCGATACTCATCTGGCCCGCGATGACCTCCTGCCCTCCGACGATGATCACCACGGCGATGCCCACTGCGCCTAGCATCTCCATGATCGGGCTTACCAGGCACGCCGTTACGACCGCCTTTAAATTTAGACCGAAAAATTTCTTGTTTTCGGCGTTAAATTTCTCCACTTCAAAGCTCTCGGCGTTGCTTGCCTTGACGATTTCGATGTTGGAGTAAATTTGGCTGAGCGCCGAGGAGATATCGGATGTTTTCTCTTGAGATTCGCGCGAAATTTTTTTCATCCGCTTTGCAAGGCGCGAAAGCGGATATATCGCGCACGGAAAGACCACGAGCGCGAAAAAAGAGAGCTTTGGGCTCTGATAGATCACGACGCCCAAAAGCCCCAAAATCGTAATGATCTGCGTGAAAAAATCGGGGATCATATTCGAAACCACGACGCGGATACGCTCGATGTCGTTGATCGTGCGGCTGATGAGCTCGCCCGTGCGGAAGCGGTTGAAAAAATCCACGTCCAGCCGCACGAGGCTTGCGACGAGCCTATCGCGGAAGCGGCGCACCGTGTCTTGACCGATGAAGGCGGTGAAGTAGTTTTGCATAAACGCACCGCCGCTTTTCATCGCGAAAACCACGATGATTGCGATCGGAAGCGTGTAGAGATACGGCTCGTTTTTTTCGACGAAAATTTTATTTAAAACGGGCTCGACCAGCTTCGCGCTCGCAGCAGTCGCCACGCTCGTCATCACCATACCCAAAATCGCCAATGCAAACTGCGGCTTGTAATCCCTAAAATAAGGCTTAAAGCGCGATAGTAAAGTTTTAAAGCCGTTCAAATGCTATCCTTTTTTATAAAATTTTTAAAATTTAAATCTCAAAATTCCTGAAATTTTAGAATTTAAAATCCAAAAATTCTTGAAATTTTAAAATTTATAATTCCAAAATTCTTGAAATTTTAGAATTTCGGCCGCGAGGCAGCACAAAATTTGCGCGACGGCGCGGGACTAATTTGCGCTTCGCAAGCACGCTAAATCAACTCGCTCGCATGCGGCGACCATGTGGACGACGCCGAGATTTAGCTTTTTTGTTTGCCGCTTTTAAAGCGTTAAGCGCTTAAAGCGAGTGAGCTTTTATTCATCGCGATTTCTAAACACTTTCGCACGCCATTTTAAGCGTTAAATGCTTTGAGGCGCTGTGAACCGTCCAGAGGGCGCCGCACTGCCGCCATATCGCATTGCATTGCGCTTTCGTACGCCCATTTTAAGCGGCAAATGCTTTGAGGCGCCATAAAGTGTTACAAAGTGTCGTATCGTAATTGCATCGCGTTATATCGCTATTTTGCAGCGCCGCGCCGCATTGCGCTTTTGCGCCGCCGCACCGCCGAATGAAAATCGCAGCTTGTCTTGTGGCTTTGCCGCTACATCAGCCGTATCGACAAATGAAATCGCGACTTTCATCGCTGCGTGCACCCGCGTACAATATCGCTATAAAAATCGCGCCAAAATTTGCACGTCACCACAGCATGTTCCACTGCACCTAGTCGCGTTAAAATTTACGCATAGGCTGCCGCAGCGCTGCTTTCACTGCGCTGCATCGCAACTTTGCATCGCCAATTGCCATAAAATCGCACTAAAATTTACGCACAGACGAAGCCGTAGTGCTACCGCTGTACCGCGCTATATCGCGCCGCCGTATCGTCCATTGCCTATAAAACGCGGTAAATACGCGCAGACGAGCCGTAGCGTTACTCCATTTTGCCACGGCTATATCGCGCCGCCGTATCAGCTGCGCCGACGAATGAAAATAGCGACCCGCCTTGTGCCTCTGTCGCCGCGTCATGCTGCACATCGCATCACTCCTGCGCCGCACCACCAAATAAAATCACGCCGCCGTATCGAAATGCCGCAAATAAAAATCGCACTGAAATTTACGCGCGGATTAGCGTTCGGATTTACGCTTTGTATCGTAAAAAATCACAAAATTTAGCGTAAAATTTTACGTTTTACTCCGCTGCGACCTCCCAAACGGTGCCGCTAGGCGTATCCATCACTTCGATCTTCATATCCGTAAGGCGCGCCCTGATGGCATCCGCGCTCACAAAGTCCTTTTCCGCCTTCGCCTGCGCGCGCTGTTTTATCAGCTCCTCGATCTGCGCCCTTTGCTGCTCGCTCACGCCGAAGCGAAAGTATTCGGTCTCATCCTCATATAAAATTCCGAGCGTCTGCTTCGCAAACTCCAAATTTGCGGCGATCTGAACCTTTAGCGCCTTGTCTTTTGGCGCGCGATCGAGCGCTTCGTTCGCGCTTGCTACGAAGCTATCGAGTACTGCAAGCGCGCCTGAGGTGTTGAGATCATCGCTTAAAAACCCCATCATCTCCGATCTAAATTTAGCCTCCGCAGCAGGCAACTCGGACGCGGAATTTTGCCCTGCAGCAGGAGCTAAAACGTCGCGGACGCGCTTTTTAAGGCGGTAAATTTTATCTAGCCTCTTTTTGCTCGCAAGCAGATCGGCTATCGAATAATTAAAATTTGCCCTGTAATGCGAGCTTAAGAGATAAAATCTCAGCGCCTCGCCCGGTGCGATTTTTAGGGCGTCGCCTACAAAAAAGGAGTTGCCGAGGCTCTTGCTCATCTTTTCGTTATTTACCTGCACGAAGCCGTTGTGAAGCCAGTATTTGCTTAGCGCTCTATGACGGGCGCAGCGGCACTGTGCGGCTTCGTTTTCGTGATGCGGGAAGAGTAGATCGGCGCCGCCTGCGTGAATATCGATGCAAAATTGCGGATCGCCGCTATCAAGGTGCGCTAAAATCATCGCGACGCACTCGCTGTGCCAGCCCGGGCGCCCTTTACCAAACGGACTATCAAACCAATTCTCGTCAAATTTCCACAGCACGAAGTCCTTCTCGTCGTGCTTGGCATCGTTTGAGGCGACGCGGGCGATGTTTTTACTAGCGTCGTCCTTTTTACCGCTAAGACTTAGATAATCCCCGTCCTTGCGCGTGTCGAAGTAGATACCGTCACCGGCGATCTCGTAGGCAAAGCCTTTTTGAAGAAGCGAGGATATGAGCTCGCAGATCGCGGCGATATTTTCGGTCGCCTTGGGCGAAATGCTCGCGTCCGCGACGTTTAGCGCGCTCATATCCTGCAAATATCTGCGGGTATAAAGCTCCGTGATCTCCCCCAGACTCTTGCCGGTTTCCGCCATCTTTTTTAAAATTTTATCGTCAATGTCGGTGAAATTTCGCGCAAATTTAACCTCATAGCCCTCCGCTTGCAGTACGCGACGCAGCAGATCGAAGCTCACGGCGCTTTTTGCGTGCCCAAGATGCGCGTCGTCATAAACGGTCGGGCCGCAGGCGTAAATGCGCGCTAACCCCTCGCTAATGGGCTTAAAAGGGAGCTTCTTTTTGCTCAAACTATCATAAATTACCATAATACAAGCCTTTTAAAATGTATAAAATCGCCGCTTCGCCCGCACAAAGCGCCGCGATCGCAATAATTTTTTTTGCGCGGATTATAGCTAAAAAGTTATTAAATCCAAAAAAATAGAGGTTGAAGCCGAGCAGAAACGCCCCCGTTATCGTGCTTGCAAACGCAAGCCCCACGGCTCCGAAGGGTTTAAAAAACAGCGCGCACAAAGCAACGTTTATAAAGACGCACCAGATCGAAATTTTCGCGCTTAGCTTCTGCTTCATATTTGCATACAGCCAGTGCGAAAAAATCCTAGACAGCCCAAATGGCACGAGCCCCACCATATATGCGCCGAGAACTGCGGCGCATTCGATGGAATTTTGGCGGGTAAATTCTCCGCGCTCAAATAGCAGCTGCGTGATCTCGTTTCGCAGCATCACGCCGCCTATCGCAGAGAGCCCGAGCAGCGCCAAAAGGAAGTAAAACCCGCGCTCGACGAGCGCCAGAGCCTGCGCGTCGTCGTGAGCTTTTACGAATTTGCTCATGCGCGGAAAGATCGCCGTGCTAAGCGCGATCGCAAAAAGCGCGAGCGGCAGCTGAAATATGCGGTTTGCGTAGTACAGATAGCTGATACTGCCGCTAGCAAGGAAGCTCGCAAAAAAGGTATCTATAAACGAGCTTAGCTGAAGCGCCGACGCACCGAGCACGCCTGCGAAAAAATTTTTATAAAAGCCCTGCGTCTGCGGTTTATCGCCTCGCGCAAGCCGCGCAAAGCCGCCCGCTAAGACACGCAGCATGCCGGTAAATTTCAACGCATAAACGTGCACCGCAAGCTGCAAAAGTCCGCCCGCTACGACGCCGAAGCTAAGATAGAGCACCGCCGTAGCCCCGTCCTTACCGCGAGCTAGCAGAAGCGCCGCTATCATCGCTAAATTTAAAAGTGCGGTCGAAAACGCCGTCGTAGCGAAGTGGTCGCGATACTGAAGCAGCGAGGCAAAGAGCGTAACGACGAAGATAAATGTAAGGTAGAAAAAATTTATCCGCACGTACGGCACCGCAAGACCGATCTGCTCGGCGCTAAATCCGTATGCTAAAACTTTGGTAAAAACGGGTGCAGCAAGCAGTACGAGTGCCGTTAAAAGCGCGATGAAAATGCTAAATTTAATAAGCACCGAGGCTGCGAAAATTCCTTTTTTACGCGCGGCTGTAAAACTCGGTAAAAACGCCTGCGTAAAGGCCCCCTCGCCGAATAGTCTGCGAAAAAGATTGGGCAGTTTAAACGCTACGAAAAACAGATCGCTATAAATCCCCGCGCCCAAAACCGATGCGGTAAGCAGGTCGCGCACGAAACCCAAAACCCGCGAAATCAGCGTGCCTACGCTATTTGTAAAAAAGCCTCTGAGCATAAATCTCCATTAAATTTTATAAAATGCCAAGGTTGATTATATTATAATTTCCCCTATTTTTTGATTTTGGAGAGAAATTTTTGCGGAATTTAGCCTTTTCGCTCGAAAGCTCGGGCGGGAAAAACACCCTATCGCTACGCGGGCAGTGGAACTACAAAAGCTCGCGCTCCCAGCTACTTGCACTAAAAAAAGCGGTAAAAAATCTAAACGAGCTGGAGCTAAGCTTAAGCGAAATTTCAAATTTAGACTATTTCATGGCGCTGATGATCAAAAACACCCTTGCCGGCAAGCGGGTTAGCCTTGTGGAGGATAGCTGCAAAGCTGCTAAAATTCTAAGCTTTATGGATGATAAAACGATCGATTTTAGCTATGTACCCGAATCTCGTAGGCTAAATTTTTTAGCGCAGATCGGACTTTATTGCCATCTTGGAATTCTAGGCTTGCTAAGCCTTGCAAGCTTTTTGGGCGAGTTTTTTTCTAAACTCGCGGCTTTTATAATTCATCCGATGAAATTCCGCTTCAAGGAAACCGTAAATTTCATCAAAGATAGCGGCATAGACGCGCTTTTCATAGTCTCACTGACGGCATTTTTGATCGGCATCGTGCTTGCTTACATAGGCTCGGATATGCTTTCTAAATTTGGCGCCAGCATCTATATCATCGATATAATGGGCGCTTTGACGCTTCGTGAGGTAGCACCTCTAATCGCCGCTATCGTTATCGCGGGTCGCTCGGCTTCGAGCTTTACGGCGCAGATCGGCGTGATGAAGATCACAGAAGAGATCGATGCGATGAGGACGATGGGCTTTGATCCATTTTATTTTCTTGCGATGCCGCGCATTATCGCGATGGTACTAATCATGCCGCTAGTCATTTTTATCGCAGATTCGGTAAGTATTTTTGCTCAGATGATAGTGTGCGACGCGTATTTAGATATAGCCTTTAGCGATTATTTGGATAGATTTAAGGCTTCTGTAGAGCTTAGGCATTTTTTAGTAGGTATAATTAAAGCGCCATTTTTCGGGGCATTCATTGCTATCATCGGCTGCATGCGGGGTTTTGAGGTTAAAGGAAATACCCAAAGCATCGGCGAATACACCACCATTAGCGTCGTAAATGCGATATTTTGGGTTATCGCAATCGACGCGGTATTCGCGGTTCTGTTTTCGGAAATCGGGCTATGAGCGAGCAAGCGCAGTCTAGCGAAACCTCCAAAATTATAGTCGCGCGCGACGTTACTACCGCGTACGGATCGCGCGTTATGCACGATAACGTTAGCTTTAGCGTTAAAAAGGGCGAAATTTACGGCTTTTTAGGTGGCAGCGGCAGCGGTAAAACGACACTGATGAAAACCCTCATATTTTTAAAACGTCCGCAAAGCGGCGAGATTAAAATTTTTGGGCGCGATATTTGGCGCGCGAGCGAAGCGGAGCAAAACGAGATCCGCCTAAAATGCGGCGTGATGTTTCAGTTCGGCGCGCTTTACAGCTCGATGAGCGTGCTCGAAAACGTAGGCGTGCTGCTGCGCGAATACTCTAAATTTAGCGAGCGCGAGATAGATGAGCTATCGATGTTTTGGATCCAAAAGGTGGGGCTTAAGAAGGAGGCCGCCGCGCTTAGCCCAAACGAGCTTAGCGGCGGTATGAAAAAGCGCGTAGCACTGGCTCGCGCGCTAGCACTTAGCCCTGAAATTTTATTTTTGGACGAGCCGAACTCAGGGCTTGATCCGCTCAGCGCCAGAGCCCTTGATAGGCTTGTTTGCGAGCTTAGAGATAGCCTCGGCGTCACGGTCGTTATGGTGACGCACGACGTGGATAGTATCTTTGACATTTTGGATCGGTTTTTGATCGTGGATAATCAAAAAATCGCTTTTGAAGGAAACATCGAGGAGATTTCAAACCTAGAAAACAACCCGCTCGAAGAGCTATTTAAGATGCGACAAAGAGATTGAGCTTTGAAATTTACCGAGCCGAAATACGCATCGCGGCGGGTAAAATTTAGATAGATAGGAGCTGAAATTTTAAAATAGCGGTAGTAAAATTTTAAATTTTAAACCTAGCGAAAAATTCCGGGCTCCGCAGGGCTTAAATTTTTAAAATTTAGGCCGTAGCGGCTCAATCGAAATTTTAAAATTTAGGCGGGTCGCATTTAAGGGCGCATTTATTGGATAGTGCATAAATTTTAAAATTTTAGCGAACAAACCGCGCTAAATTAAACCGGGGTGGCAAAATTTTACGCTAAAATACGGCGCGGCGATATTTTGAAATTTCAAAATGCACGCTAAGCTTTAAAATTTAAACTCAGATGATTCTGCGAATTTTGCGACTATTTGAGAAAGTGCTAAGTTTTAAAATTTAAGCTCAAATGGCTATTTTAAGGCATATCGCAGGGCTTAAATTTTACGCTCTGAAATTAGGAGAAAAGATTGGAAAATAGAACTTCATACACGATAGTAGGCGCATTTGTTATGATCTGCGTCGCGGCTCTTACGGCGTTTATGTGGTGGATGCTTACTAAGACTGACCGCGGCGAGAGCTACCGCTCCTACTATATCCACACAAAAGAGCTTCCCGTAGGCATTAAGGAGAATTCCGAAGTTAAATTTATCGGCGTAAATGCGGGCATCATCAAAAGTATCGACTTTGCCGATATCGAAAATGCGATTATTGAGATTGAAATTTCAGTAAAAAGCAAGCTACCGATCTCGCAAGATAGCGTCGCTAAGGTAGAATCTCAAGGCATAAGCGGAATCGCGTTTATAAATATCACGAAAGGAAGTGGCAAGCTTTTTCCGCCGAATGATAAAAAGCCGATAATTGCGCTGGATAAAACGCTTCTTGATAAAATCGGCTCTAAAGCTGAAGTCATCACCGATAGCGTGAGTGAGATGATCTTTAAAATTAATGGGCTGTTGTCTAAGCAAAATACCGATAAAGTGGATAGAATTCTATCTTCGATGGATAAATTTAGCGCCGAGTTAAGCGATGAGAAAAAATTCCAAAGCCTAGACGCACTGCTTGCTAACGTAAATACTCTCATAGCAAATTTAAACGAGCGCGAGAAGGAGCTAGACGCGCTGCTAGATAATCTAAACGCCTTTGCCGTGAGTGCTGCCAATCTATCGAATTCGCTGGATAAAACCGCAGGCATCATCACTAAGCGTATCGATCGCGGCGAGTACAATCTAAAAGCAATCTTGGATCCTACACTTGAAGAGGCAAAAAACACTCTTGGTGAGCTCAAAAAATCGCTTAGAGAATTCCAAGGCGCGATGTTTAGGCTAGAGGACAATCCTTACGATTTCTTTTTTAAAGACACTTCTAAAGGCGCGGATCGCGACGATAAAAAGGAATAAAGATGAAAAATTTTATAAAGTTTACGCTTGCTGTGACACTGGCGGCGATATTTTTAGGCGGCTGCTTAGCCAAGCAGGCTAAGCCATACACCTACTACGAGCTGCGTTATGATCAAAAGCGTTGCGTAAATCCTAGCGGTACGCGCAAAAATATCTTTATCGACACCATCACGGCGACCGATCTCGTCGATAGGCGGGATATTTTAATAGTGGATTTTAGAAACCGAACGCGGTTCGCAAGCGACGCCAAATTTATCACGATGCCTAGCGAAATGGTATATAAAGCGCTACTTGATGCGGCATTTTCCACCTGCTCGCTAAATCCGATCTTCGTGCCAAAAGAGCGGGATTTGCGCCTAAAAACCAGTATCGTAGCGCTTCAGATCAATAATGATCAAGCAACCGTCACGATGGGGTATGAAATTTTGAATTCTTTAGAAAGCATAAAATCAGGCATCGTCACTAAGCGCGTTTTCGTGCCTGATCCTAGCTCGCAAAGCATTTATAATGCCCTAAATTTAGCGCTTAATGAGAGCATAAACGAAATTTTAAAGGCTCTTAGATGATAGCGGCGATCGAAGGAATTATCACGCGCAAGGAGCCCACTGCTTGCGTCATTAAATGCGCCAGCGGCGTAAGCTACGCTCTTTCATTGTCATTAAATACCTCCGCGAAGCTCACGCAGGGCAAGCTGACCGAGCTTGCGTGCGTACAAATTCTGCGCGAGGATGCCGATTTGCTGTATGGGTTTTTAGACGAGAGTGAAAAAAAGATGTTTGAAACCCTAATCAAGCTTAGCGGTGTAGGTGCAAGCACGGCGATGGCGGTTTGTTCGACGCTCGCTCCGCAGGATTTCGCGCGTTGCGTAGCTACGGGGGATGCTGCGACGCTAACTTCAGTTCCGGGTATCGGCCCAAAGACCGCTAGACGGATCATTGCCGAACTAGGCGATGCGAAGCTAATGGAATTCGGTCCTAGCGAGACTTATAAGAACGAAGCGGCGTCCGCGCTACAAAGCCTTGGATTTAAGCGCGATAAGATCAATCAAATCTTAGCAGGATGCAGCAGCACGAATACGTCAGATCTTGTCAAAGAGGCGTTAAAAAAATTAGCATAGAAAATAAAATTTGAAGGAAAACAATGAAATTTGGCTTAGTTTTTGGAGCTCAAAGCTATGAGCACGAAATAAGTATCATCTCGGCAATTGCTGTCAAAAATGCCCTAAAAGGCTGGGACTTGGAGTTTGTATTTTGCGATAAAAATCGTAAATTTTACCGCATTGAGGATAAAAATATGCGCGCGGCGTATTTTAAACAAGGTGGCTATGCTAAAGCAAAAGAGCTTAGCATCGGTGCGGGCGGATTTTTTGAGAGCGGAATGTTTAGCAAAAGCATGCTAGAAGTCGGCACATATATCAATCTAATCCATGGCTGCGACGGCGAGGATGGCAAAATGGCGGCGCTATTTGAGTTTTTTGGTATCCCTTATATCGGACCTCGTATCGAAGCTAGCGTGCTAAGCTATAATAAAATTTTAACCAAGCATCTAGCCGCAATCGCAAATGTAAAAACCTTGCCGTATGAGATCGTAAATCGTACCAGCCTGCCTAATTTTAATTTTCCGATCATCGTTAAGCCCGCTCATTTGGGCTCTAGCATCGGAATTTCGATAGCCAAGAACGAAAGCGAGTTTAGCTATGCGCTGGATCAGGCTTTTGAGCTAGACGACAGCGCGATCGTAGAGCCATACTGGGAAAACGTAAAGGAATTCAATCTCGCAGGCGCTAAAATAGACGGCAAAATCGTATTTTCAAACATCGAAGAGCCGAAAAAGGAGGGCTATTTAAATTTCGATCGTAAATATTTGGATTTTTCGCGTAGTGGCGCGATCGAGCCCGCTCGTCCTGGCGCTTTATTAGAGGGTAAGATGAAAGACGCCTTTACGCGGCTTTATAACGCAGGATCATTTGATGGCGCGCTCATTCGCTGCGATTTTTTTGAAAAAGAGGGCGAAATTTATCTAAACGAGATAAATCCGAACCCTGGCAGTCTCGCAAACTACCTATTTGACGATTTCTCCGAGGTCTTAGCAGCTCTTGCTTCGTCGCTGCCGCCGATGAGGCAGATCCCTGTAAGCTACGAGCTAATCACCAAAATCACCGCTAATAAATAGCCAATCGTTTAAAATTTTACGCTAAATTTTACGTAAAATTTTACTCCAAAAGGTCGAGTTATGATAAATCAAGACGAAATTTACACCGCTACCGAGATCGTGCGTAACTTCAGCACCGTTTTAAACAAGATCAAAAACCAAGAAATCAAAAAAGCCCTGATCGTCAAAAACAACAAATTCGAAGCCGTGATGATCAGTATGAGCGAGTTTGAGCGGCTTGAAAAAGCAGTCGAGCTACTTAAAGCCGTTTACGCCAAAAGGAGCAGCGGTGGCGAGTAAAGAGCTTGTCTACGGCGGCGAGAGTTACAAAATCAGCTACGAAATTTCAAACCTGCAGCGCACCGAATATATTTTGGTGTTGCACGGCTGGGGTGCAAACAAAGCGCTTATGTCTCGGGTTTTTTCGGATAAATTCCGCCGTTACGCGTTAGTGTGCGTCGATCTGCCGGGATTTGGCGCCAGCTCACAGCCCGCGCGCGCCCTTGGCAGCGAGGATTACGCGGAGATTATGCGTGCCTTTATCGCGGCTTTTGGCAAGCAACCCGCAGCGATCATGGGGCACAGCTTTGGCGGCAAGATCGCTGCATTGCTAGCTCCGCACAATCTAATACTACTAAGCAGCGCCGGTATCATCGAGCCCAAGCCCCTTGCCGTGCGCGCCAAGATCGCGATTTTTAAAATTTTGAAAAAACTTGGACTAGCGGGTCTTTGGCGCGCGTTTGCAAGCAAGGATGCCGCAGGTATGAGCAAGACGATGTATGAGACGCTAAAAAACGTCGTAAATGAGGACTTCCGCGACATTTTTTCCGCGCTAAGCCCGCAAAATGCGCTCATCTTTTGGGGTAAGGACGATCGCGCCACTAGCCTAAAAAGCGGCGAGCTGATCCACTCGCTCGTAAAAAATAGCAAATTTTATCCGCTGGCGGGGGATCACTTTTTCTTTTTGCAGAGCGCGGAATTTATCGGCGAGCAGATCGAAAAGGAGCTTAGCGGCAGCTAAATTTAACGATTTGGCGCCGCACTAAATTTAAAGCGAAACGCGATTTTGTGTAAATTTTAAAATTTAGCCGCGAAATTTTAGCGCTGCACCGTTAAAACCGCGCTTTAGACGCAAAAACAGATCGCGCGAAAGGCAAGAGCGAGGTGTAGTTTAAAAGCGTTTTATTGCGGCGCTTTAATACGGCTTATCTTGCGGCGCGCGTTTTAAAATTTTGCAATTTGTTTGCGCCAAAGATCGCAAACCGAAGCGTAAATTTAAACATAAAAGTCGCGAGCACGCGGTACATATTTAAAATTTAGCGGCGTAAAATACGTTCTTTGGGCGCGCAGTATAAAACGCAAAGCTCAAATTGCGGCGTGCCGCGTTAAATTTTAAAATTTTACGCCGTGGCGGGTCGTTTCCGCTCTGCGCTCGCGATTGCGGCAGCCGTACAATAGACGGCAAAACCGCGCGTGTGTATCGCAAGCGGACGATTAATTTGGTCGCATAGCCGCGTCATGTATTCGCCGCGACAGAAGACCTATGTGCCGCAAATGATGCAAATCATCGCGCGAGATAGGTCTCGATATCGTAAGATATACAGCATGCGAAAATTTCAGGTCGCGATAGATGAGTGCGGCACAGTATCAATAACGAAAAGTCGCGCGGCAGCGTAAATTTATCTAGCGCGGCTCGTGCAGCTTTTGCGAGAGCGTGAATTTGCGAGCTAGCGAAGTTTGTAAAATAGAATTTGCAAAGCGAGAATTCGTAAAATTTGCAAATGAAGCCAAATGCCTGTTAGCCCTAGCTCGCCGCATTTTGCCCGCACGGGCTTGCAAAGCGGGCGCGCAAATTTATAAAAAGGAATTTTAAAAGATGAATATAATATTTTTGATCGCGCACGCGGCATTCGTCCTGATGCTCGGCTTTTATCTGATCACCTGCTTGCAGTGGTTTTCGTACAAGCCCGCGCGCATCATCTTTCACTTCACCAAACCCGCGTGGCACCTCTATTTTTTGATTTTGCCGCTAGCGGCGTATCTTAGCTGCGAGATTACGGCGGGCCTCTGTGCGGCTAAATTCGGCACCGCGCCCCTCTATGCTCTGCACGCCGCTAAAATTCTAATCGTCGCGGTCTATGCGCTAGCGCTTTATTTTTGGCAAAGAGGGCTTGATAAAAAGCTCGTCTTTACGCCGCGCGTGAAGCGATTTTTTGCGATTTTAGCGGTTTGTGTGTTTAGCTTTAACGTCGCGTTTTATGCCGTGGGGGGGCCGGTTTTGTCGATCTTTTTACCGCTTGGCGCGGGCCTTGCGGCGAGTTTTGCTTACGAGCGGGCGCAGGCTGCGAAATTTAAGGCCGACGCACGCAAAAAGTTGGCCTCGATGCCCTCTCTTACGATCATTCAGATCACCGCGAGCTACGGCAAGACGAGCATTAAAAATTTCTTGTATCAAATTTTAAAAAGCGACTTTCGCTGCTATAAGACGCCACGCTCGGTAAACACGCTGGCAGGGCTCGTGCGCGACGTAAACGAGGCGCTGCCCGCAGATACGCAGATCTACATCGCCGAGGCAGGCGCCAGGCTAAGCGGCGACATCGCCGAGATCACCGAGTTTTTGGCGCCGCAGATCGTCGTCGTGGGCGAGATCGGCGCGCAACACATCGAGTATTTCAAAAGCATTGAAAACATCCGCAAGACCAAGCTTGAAGCGCTCACAAGCGTGCGGCTAAAGCATGCGTTTTTGCACAGCTCTACGCAAAAAAGCCCGAGCGAGCGCGTCACTATCTACGACGAGGGGCTGGAAATCCAGAGCGCGGATCTGGACGGCATAAAATTTAGCCTTAGCTTGAGCGAGGATGAAAGCGGTGCAAGCTGCGAAAATTCTGTGCCGCGCGCAGAAACATCCGCCGCAGAAAGCGAAGGGCAGGGCGGTTTGAGCCTAGACGCAAATAGCGCGGCATACGCAGAAAAAGATAAAAATTCTAAAAATTACGGCGCCGATTTTGACGATGCAAATTCCATATCCTGCGCCGAACGGAGCGAGCAAGAATTTTGCGAACAAGCCGTCCGCGCCGTTAGCGACGATAAAATTTGCAGCGACAAAGAGCGGGGCGCGCAAGAGGCTTTAAACGGATGGAGTGAACAAGGAAAGAGACATGAGTTTTTCGCGCCGATTTTGGGTAAATTT
Organism: uncultured Campylobacter sp.; assembly: GCF_938030685.1. Taxonomy (GTDB): domain Bacteria; phylum Campylobacterota; class Campylobacteria; order Campylobacterales; family Campylobacteraceae; genus Campylobacter_B. The sequence goes on from NZ_CALHHX010000058.1 coordinate 24,463, forward strand.
AACGCTACAAATCTCGCCGCGTGCATAAAGATCGCGCGATTTTTGGGGCTTAGCGCAGATAAGATCAAAAGCCGCGTCGCGCATGTTAGCGCCGTCGAGCACCGCCTCGCGCGGCTCGATGCGGGCGGCAAAATCATCATCGACGATAGCTTCAACGGCAATCTAAGCGGCATGCTGCAAAGCTACGAGCTGATGCGAAGCTACGGCGGGCGCAAGGTCATCATCACGCCGGGCATCGTCGAGAGCACGCGCGAGGACAACGAGACGCTCGCCGCCAAGATCGATGAAATTTTTGATCTCGTGATCATTACGGGCGAGCTAAATTCCGAGGTGCTGCAAAGTAGGATAGATCCAAAAAAGACTATCGTTTTGAAAGACAAGCGCGATTTGCAGCGGGTTTTGAGCGAAAATACGCACAGCGGCGATCTGATTTTATTTTCAAACGACGCGCCGAGCTTTATTTAAGCGGCTTTGGCGATATGGCTTGCTTCGCCCAGCGGCATACGGCGCGATTTGGCAGGGCGTATTTTTCAAATAAAAGGTTTTGAGCGAGTGCTGCGGACGATTTAAAGTAGCGCGATCTATCGGGCGATTAGTTTGAGCGTGCGGCGCGATCTGTTTAGATAGATAGTCTGTGCGGCGAAATTTTAGCGCACCGAGATCAGCTCGCGTTCGGGCTGGTAAAATTCGCAATCAAAATTTAAAGGAAAGTTATGGATTTACGAGAAAAGATGCTAGGGCAGCTGCGAGAGCTAAGCGAGGAGAAGTTCGCGCAATTTTCGCAGCGCCTAATATCCACGCCGCAGATTTTAGGCGTACGCACTTCCGCACTGCGCGCGCTTGCTCGCAAAAGCTTCGCCGCTTTGGGCGGAGCGGACGAGGCGCGGCACAAGCTGCAAAATTACGAGCCCATTTTTCACGAGGAGTTTGTCCTAAAGGGCTTTTTCATAATGCTTTTGAAGCAGGATGAGGCGAAATTTGCGCTTGCGAGCAGTTTTATCAAAACGATGCCTAATTGGGCGGTTTGCGATATGTTCGCTCCGAAATTCAGTAACGCCGCTTTTGCGGACGCGCTGCTAAAGCAGGCTAAAAGCGGCGCGGACGAGTTTGAGAGGCGATTTTTCTACGTTTATTTTATGCAAAATATGGACGCGATCTCGCCTAAGGAATTTTTTGAAATTTGCGCCGCCGAAAGCGACGGGCGGTACTACGTGCAGATGGGTGCGGCGTGGGCGATAGCGGAGATGTTTATCAAGCAGCGCGAGATCACGCTTGCGTTTTTGGCGAGCAAGCGGGCGGCTAAATTTGTCCAAAACAAGGCGATATCGAAGATCCGCGATAGCTTTCGCGTAAGCAAAGCCGAAAAAGATGCGCTTTTGAAATATAAAATTAACCGCAGCAGAAAGTAGCGGAGGTAGTTAAATTTCAGTTGCGCGCGGGGCTTGTCAGCCAAAATCGCGAGCTTTAAAATGTAAATTTAAGGAGAAGAAATGTTTAGCAAGGAATTTTTAGAAATTTTAAATTACGAATGCGCCGTGGGTATCGCTACCTGCGCGCAGGGCGAGGCTCACATCAGCAATACGTGGAACAGATATCTCGTCATTAAAGGTGATCGCATCCTCATCCCCGCTGCGGGTATGAAAAAGACGCAAAGCAACGTGGAGGCAAATCCAAACGTCGAGCTTAGCGTCGCAACGAAGGAGCTAGCAGGCAGGTTCGGAGCGGGGCGTGGCTTTGTAGTGAAGGGCACAGCGCGTTTTATTGATAGCGGTGCGGAGTTTGAAGAAACGAAGGCGAAATTTCCGTTTGCTACGAGGCTACTTGAAATCACGGCTAGTAGCGTAAAACAGGTGCTGTAAGCCAAGCGGCGCAGTTTGGGTGGAATTTTACGGATGAAATTCCCGATGAAATTCCGCCGCGAGCTTTGTGATGGAATTCCACCGTGAAATTTTATCGATGGAATTTTAAAATTAGTAAAATTTTATCGACGAAATTTCGCTTCGCCGTAAAATTTTAAAGCGAGCGAAATTTTAAAGCCTGCAAAATTTCGAAGTTTACAAGATCTGTAAGTCTCGCTCAAATTTTTAGAGCATAAATTTACGCATTGAAAGGAAAAGTATGAAACGATTAGGGGGTAAAACCGCCGTAATCACTGGCGGAAGCGACGGCATAGGGCTTGGCATAGCAAAGTGTTTCGCCGAAGAGGGCGCAAATTTGATCCTGCTCGGCAGAAGCGAGGAGAAATTAAAAATCGCGCAGGAGAACCTAGGCGGTTACGGTGTGAAAGCTTACGCGGTAGAGGCGGATTTGGCGCAAAGCAAAACGATAAAAGGCCTTTGCGAGCGCATTTTAGCATTACCCCTTAAGATAGATATCCTTGTAAATAATGCCGGATTGGGAAAATTCGTACCCTTTGAGGCGACCGACGAAGCGCTGTTAGACGCTCATCTAAACCTAAACGTCAAAGCGCCCTATCTACTTACTCAGGGGCTTTTGGGTGCGCTTGCGGCTAGCAAGGGCTGCGTGATCAATATCTCGTCGTATTTTGCGAACCGAATGCTCGTGGGGCGCACCACGACGGCGTATTCGATCACCAAAGGCGCGCTAAATTCTTTCACTAAATCGCTTGCCTTCGAGGTTGGCAAACTCGGCGTGCGCGTTAATGCCATAGCGCCCGGAAGCGTGCTGACGCCGCAGTTTGAGCGAAATTTAAGCGCGCTTAGCCCGCAGGGGCGCGAGGCGTTTGAGCAGATGGTGCAAAATATCTACCCGCTCGGTAAAATCGGCAGCGCGCAGGACATCGGCGAGGCGGCGGTGTTTTTGGCTTCGGATGCGGCGAAATGGGTCAGCGGCGCGATATTTGCGATAGACGGCGGGCTTACGACGAATTAGCCGCGACTGGGCGGAATTTTGGGCGCGGGTTTTGAAATATAAAATTTTACAGAGGCGAATTCCGCCGCGAGAAATTTACCCCGTAGAATTTCGCGCGGCAAATTTGCAACGAAATTTAGCCACGTAGAATTTTACGGCGACGAATACTGCGCGCGAAATTCCGCCGTGGCAAAAGCGCAAAATTCCGCAAGCTGTGCGAATTACAACGTAAATTTTAAAATTTATATTGTAAAATTTTACGGCGTGTGGTTTGGGCGGAATCTCGCGGCGCAAAATTTGAAGCTGCGATAAAACGGTGCCTGCGGGGCTAAATTTAAAAAGTGAAGCTAACGGCTGGCTTGAGATAAGTAGAAATTAAACGAGATTGGAGAGGGTTTGAGGGTTTTGTTTCTGGCATTTTTGTCGGTGTTTTTGCTCTCTTGCGCGGCGCTATTTAGCTCGTGCGCGGCTCCGCTGGCGCCCGCTGGTAACGCGCTTAGCGTATACGACATCTACTCCGTAGCGCGCGACAGCCGCAGCGTAAGCGAGGTCGCTAGCGACAAGCTCATCCAGACTAAAATCCAAAGCAAAATTCTATTTACCAAAGGCCTTAGCAGCTGGGATCTGGAGGTCGAGTGCTTCTACGGCGAGGTCTATCTCATCGGGCTGCTGGATAGCGAAGCGATGCGCGAGCCGCTGTTTGCTTTAGCTCGGCAAACCGAAGGCGTGCGGCGCGTACATACCTATCTGCGCGTCAAAAAGCCCGAATATCCGTGCAATTCGTTTGAAATTTTTACAAATTTAAAGAAAAATCTCTTTTCCGATACCGACGTTTCGGGCACTGCGGTGCGCGTGGCGATCGTGGGCTGCGACGTGGTATTTAGCGGCGTAGTAACGGACATCGAGCACGAAAAACACGCGATCTGGTACGCGACGCACGCGCCCGGGGTGCAGGACGTGTATTCGTTTCTGCGCGTAGTGAAAGAGTAGGGGCTTTGCGGTTAAATTTGACCGCTTCGGCACGGCAAATTTAACCGCTTGCGGCGGGCTAAATTTAAAAAGATACGTGCTCGGTGCAAGCGGCTTGCTTGCAAAGCGTCGGTGCGTATGAAATTATAAATTTAGGCGCGCAAGACAGCTGGAATTTTAAAATTTAGCTCACGAGCGCGAGCATTAAGTAAATTTAAAGCCGCCTCAAACGATAATTTCGGAAGTGAAATTTACGTCGCGAGTGCTCGCCGAAAAGTAGAGCCCGGCGTGCCGATAAAAAGCGCGCCCTGTTTAAATAGCGGTCAAATCAAAAGCGGCACGCGCGAGCTAAATTTAAAGCACTGCGTTTTTAAAAGCGCTGAATTTAAAGCGAGCCGCCGAACTAAATTTAAATGTCATAACGCGTGCATTGCGAGCGAAAATGAGCTAAATTTAAAATCGCGTTGTCGTTATCGGCAAAATTTCAGCGCCATGGCGCAAAAGCTCGTGCTAAAATATGCGATCAAAATGCCCCAAAGGGCGCAAAATTCAGTAAATTTAAGGAGAGAAAATGAGCCAAAGCCAAAAATGTACGTACCAAACCGCGTGCGAGCTGCCCAACGTGAGGCTTATCAAGCACCCGCTGATCGAGCATAAGCTCACGATCCTGCGCGATCGGGGGACCGATCCGTTTCAGTTCCGCATGCTCGTCGATGAGATCAGCTACCTGATGATGTTCGAAGCCACGCGCGATCTTGCGCTGCGCGAAGTGAGCGTGCATACGCCCGTAGCGCAAACCTGCGCGCATAAGCTCGCTACAAAGATCATGATCTGCCCGATTTTGCGCGCCGCGCTTGGAATGCTAAATAGCGTTTTCAAGCTCATACCGGACGCCAGCGTGGGATTTTTAGGCTTTCAGCGCGACGAAAAAACCGCGCAGGCGGAGTTTTTTTATGCCAAGCTGCCCGCAGACGCCGCAGAGCGCACCGCAATCATCATCGATCCGATGTTTGCGACCGGCGGCACGGCGATCGATGCGGTGAAATTTCTGCTGAAAAACGGCGTCAAAAAAATCAAATTTATCTCCATCATCGCAGCGCCAGAGGGGCTTCATAAATTTAGCGAGATCTACCCGCAGGTCGAGGTTTTTACCGCGGCGATCGATGAGAGATTAAACGAGCAAAAATATATCGTGCCTGGTCTCGGAGACGCGGGAGATAGAGTATTTAATACGCTGTAAGTTTGCGCGGCGAAGGACTTTGCGCTGCGTTAAATTTGCGCGGGATAGTGTTTTGCGCGACGATAAGTTAAATTTGCCAGCAATGCAATTTGCGCTGCGAAATCTATTTATCAAATATACGGGTTACCGCGGCTCGGAATTTCGCGCTGCGGTAAATTTGACAAGGCGCGTATTTTTACAGCGTGCACAATACATAGTGAAATTTTAAATTTTGCGGCGCCGTAAATTTGGCGCGTTCGTAAATTTTAACTCGTCGTGGAATTTGCGGTATTTTTGGAATTTATCAAATAAAATTTTAGCTCCGCGATGTATAAAACACGTAAATTTCAAAGTAAGAGAAAGATGAAATAG
>NZ_CALHHX010000059.1 GCF_938030685.1 uncultured Campylobacter sp.
CCTCCTTGCTGTAAGCAAAAGCTGAAATTCTATCAAATTTAAACTCCTGCAAAAATGCGCAAAGCTCGTCAAATTCGGCTTCACCCTCGCCCGGGTGCCCCACGATGATGCCCGTGCGGAGGAACGAGTTTGGCGCTGCACGCATTAGGCTTAAAAGCTCTTTGATCCGCGCCGCGCTCGCGCCGCGCTTCATCAGGCTTAGCATTTTGTCGTTTATGTGCTGAATCGGCATGTCGAAGTAATTTGCGAAAACGGGTGAGCCCACGATCGTGCGGATGAGTCGCTCGTCGGTGCTGGTGGGGTAGAGATACAGCACGCGCGCGACCTTGACGCCCTTTATTTTTTCGATGCGTTTTATCAGCGCGACTAGATCTATGTCCTGTTCGTGGGCTTTTTCGTCGCCAGCACTCTCGCCGCCAGAGACCTTATCGCAGACGAGCCTACTTTGAGCGGCAATTCTATCTCTCGCGCCGCCGCTTGAGTCATTGGGGTTTTGCTCGCAGCAAGAGGCGTTAAAAATCTCTCCGTCGCGAAAGCTTGCAAAATTTAACTCGCCTTCGGAGCCTTTAAAATTTGATCCGCCGTTTTTGCCGCGCCTTAGATCGCGACCGTAGCTGCTGGAATCCTGCGCGATAAAGCTGAAATCGTAAAATCCGCGCGCCACCAAGCCGCGCACCTCCGCTTCGATATCCTCGATGCTGCGGCTTTTTAGGCGACCTTTGAAGCTCGGAATGGCGCAGAAAGAGCATTTTTGATTACAGCCCTCTGAAATTTTAACGTAAGCGTGGTAGTTTGAGCCCGTTATCACGCGCGAAGAGGTAAGCGCGGGACTTTGCAGATAGGTTTGCGGGCTGAATAAATTTTGCTTTTTTAAGATCATTTCGTCGATCTTGTCGTAGTCGCCGACGCCGCTGAAAATATCGACCTCGGGCAGCTCGCGCATGAGCTCATCCTTGTAGCGCTGCATCAGACAGCCCGTGACGACCAGCAGCGCGCCGCTTTTTTTCTGCTCGCTAAGCTTCAAAATCGTGCGGATACTCTCCTGTTTGGCGCTTGCTATGAAGCCGCAAGTATTTACGATCATCACGTCCGCACTCGCAGGTTCATCCGTGAGCTCATAGTTTTGCAAGCGCCCAAGCATGATCTCGCTATCAACTAAATTTTTATTGCAGCCTAGAGAAACGAGATGGAGTTTTGCCATTTTACAGCCAGATATTATCGATCAGGCGGGTTGTGCCGACCTTTGCGGCAAGCAGGATTATCGTATCGCCTTGCTTGATCTGCGAAATTTCATTAAATTTATAATCCACGAACGCTATATAATCGACCGCCAGCGGCTCAAGCACGCTAAGCATCTTTTCGCGGATTATATTTAGGCTGATCTCGCCTTTTTTAATAAGCGAGCTGGCATTTAGCAAGGAGCGCGAAAGCTTAAGCGCCATAAGTTTTCCCTCCTCATCCAAATAGGCGTTGCGCGAGCTAAGCGCGAGCCCATCACTTTCGCGCACAATCTCACAAGGGATGATATTTATAGGCATAAAAAAGCTCTTTACCATCTTCTGTACGATGAAAAGCTGCTGGGTGTCCTTTTTACCCATATAAACGTTGCTAGGACGAGTTAGATTAAAAAGCTTATTTAGCACTTTAAGTACGCCGTCGAAGTGCCCGGGGCGCGTTTTGCCTTCCAAAATTTCACTTATCGGCTTAGGTGCTATGATCGCTGGCTCCTCCGTGCCGTAAATTTCATCCGCGCTTGGGATAAAAAGCGCGTTCACATCGAGGCTTTCGCAAATTTTAATATCGCCCGCTTCGTTTTTTGGGTAGCTATTTAGATCCTCACCGGGCAAAAACTGTGCCGGATTGAGAAATGCAGAGACGATTACGATGTCGTTTTCGTTCCGCGCTCTTTTTATGAGGCTTGCATGCCCCGCGTGCAAAGCCCCCATCGTAGGCACGAAGCCCACGCTGCCGCTTGCTGATGCTCTGAAGCTTTTTAGCTCCTCTACGCTTCTAATGATCTGCATTGTTCTCTCTTTTCAATATAAAATATTAGGCTGGCAATTATATCAAAAAATATTAAAGGTATAAATTAAGCGCAAAAGGACGGTCTATTTAGCGAGCGTTAATCAATAAGTACTAAAATCTACCATGAGCTTTAGCTCTAAAATAAACTTCAAAAGGAGCGAAAATGGCTACTCAAGAGACAAATTTAGATTCTTTGAAAAAAGATATCGACTCTTTAAAAGCGGATTTTAAAGAGATTATGAAGTCTATCAAAAACATAGGCGCAGAGCGTGCGGAGTCTGCTAAAGATAAAATTCTAGATCAGCTAAATAGCAATGAGATCAAAAAATATATAGATGATCTAAGGCTCAAAGGCAAAGACGGCATAGAAAGCGTAAATGACACGATAAAACAAGACCCGATAAAAAGCGTCGCTATCGCTGCGGGCGTCGGATTTTTGCTCGCCTGGCTGCTGAAAAAATAATGGCCGGCATATCTGAATTTATAGTTTCGGTAGTAGAGCTCGTAGATGCTCAAGCTAGCGATATTAGGCGCTCTTTTTTAAAGAGCGCCAACTCGGTTTTACTAAACATAATCACGGGCGTAATTTGCATTATAGGCTTAGTTTTCTTTTTGTTAGGACTGCACGCGCTTCTTGAAAAAACTATTGGAGAAATTTGGGCGTATTTTGCCTGCTCCATAGCAGCTTTTTTATGTTCTATCATCGTGTATAAGGTACTTTCGTGCAAAGCGAAATGACAAAAGAAAAGCTAAGACTAGTGGTGTCTATGCTTGAAGACAAAAAAGCCGATTGTAAAAAGTTAAAGCTAGAAGAAGCAAAGCTAAAACTGCTACTAAACGACCCTCTGCCCGATCTCTCGACGGAGCTTAAACTGATTAATCATGGCAATATCAAGCAGGTTTTGATATCCCTGATAGATAAATGCTTAATAATGCCCGCCTTAAATAAAATTTTATAAACAACCTTAATCCAAAATATGTTATAATCACGCCAAAAGCATAAAAAGGTCTTAAATTTTGGATAATTACGAATACACGGAACTTTTAAAAACCCTAAATACTAAAGTCGAAAATATCGCGGGCGTCGTAAAACCGGAGAACATCAAAGCGCGCCTAAAAGAGATCGAGGAGCTTGAAAACGATCAAAATCTTTGGCAGGACGTCGCAAAAGCAGGCGCCATCGGCAAGGAAAAAACTAAAATTTCAAATATCTTAAATAAATTTCTAAACGCTAAAAATGCCGTAGACGACGCAAAAGCTCTATATGAGCTGGCAAACTCGGAAAACGACGAAGAGACGATAAACTCGCTTTTTGTCGAGGCGGATGCGCTAGAGGATAAGATCATAAATTTAGAAATTTCCATGATGCTTAGCGGCGAAAACGACGATAAAAACGCTATCGTCAGCATTCATCCGGGCGCGGGCGGTACGGAGAGTAACGACTGGGCGAGTATGCTATACCGCATGTATCTGCGCTTTTGCGAGCGAGAGGGCTTTAAGATCGAGGTTTTAGACTTTCAAGAGGGCGAGGAAGCCGGCCTTAAAGACGTTAGCTTCATCGTGCGCGGCGAGAACGCCTACGGATATCTGAAAGCCGAAAACGGCATCCATCGCCTGGTGCGCGTAAGCCCGTTTGATAGCGCAGGGCGTAGACATACGAGCTTTTCAAGCGTGATGGTAAGCCCCGAGCTAAATGATGACATCGAGATAAATATCGAAGAGAAGGATATCCGCATCGATGTGTTTCGCGCAAGCGGCGCAGGCGGACAGCATATCAATAAAACCGAAAGCGCCGTGCGCATCACGCATATCCCAACGGGCATCGTAGTAAACTGCCAAAACGACAGAAGCCAGCACAAAAACAAAGAAACGGCGATGAAGGTGTTAAAGTCGCGCCTTTACGAGCTGGAGCTGATGAAACAGCGCGAGAAAGATGAGAACGTGCCTAAAAGCGAGATCGGCTGGGGGCATCAGATCCGCTCCTACGTACTTTTCCCGTATCAGCAGGTCAAGG
>NZ_CALHHX010000060.1 GCF_938030685.1 uncultured Campylobacter sp.
CGTTATTGAAACGCCCGTGCCGAGCGCCAGCGAGATCGAGACCGTGGCGAGGGCGTTATCGAAAAATGAGATGAGATGAGCGAGCTTCTGCTGTGCGCCCGCGGCTTTGATATAAGAAAATAGCGCCAAAACCGCCTTGTAAGCGTAGATACCGGGGATCATCGGAAGCAGCGCGGGAAAGGCGATGATCTCTGCGGGCACCTTGAGGCGCTTGGCGCAGAGCATCCCCAAAACTCCGATCAGAAACGACGCAAAAAGCGTCGCGGCGGCGATCGAAAAAATTTGGCTTTGAATCAGCAAAAACCTGCACGAATGCGCAACCGCCGCAAGCAGCGCCGAGAAGGCGAGCGTCTTTTTGGGCGGCATGCACGCATACGCAAAACCAAGCCCCGCCGCAGCGGCAAAGCAAGCATCCTTAAATACCAAAAGCGCTATATCAAACATTTACAAGCCCCAAATTTGAGATGCTAAGCGTCAGAAAGAGCCCGATTGCGATGCAGATGATCAAAAGCCCCGTGTTCAGCCCTCTGCTAATGCCTACGAGCATATTTTCGTTTAGGATGTCAAATACCGAGTTGATCAGCCAGACGCCGGGGATCAAAAAGAGTATGCTCGATCCCACGGCTACGTCGGGCGTGGCGCTAAGCCCGTAGCGAGCGCCTAGCGAGACAATGAAGGAGACTGCGAACGAAACCGCGATGTATTGGATTTTTAGGTTGATTTTAAGCTTGCTAAGCAGATAGCGGGCGCAAATTCCAAAAGCCGTAGCCGCAAAAACTAATGCCATCGCGCCCCCGTCGCCGCCGAAAAGCTCGCAGAATGCGGCATTTGCGACGCTTAGCAAAACAAGAGTTTTGGCAAAGCTTTTCTTCTGCAAGGCTAAAATTTCGGCAAATGAGGCTCTGGCGCGCGCAAGGGGGATTTTTTCGTCGTAAATTTCCCAGCTAAGCGCGCTTAGCTCCGAGATCAGATCGAAGCTGATCTGCGCCGCAGCGCCCGTTTTGACGTAGGTGCGGCGGATGGAGTTGTCCGCAGGATCCATCACGCTGATGATGAAGTGGCGCACAAAGATCATCAGGCTAGCCTCATAGTCGTAAGCGTCCGCTATCCTGCGCACGCAGTGCTCTATACGCGCGGTGTAAGTGCCGATACTAAGCATCTTGGCGGTGTATTCGCTAAGAAAATTGGTGAGCTCTTGGATTTGCGGTCTCGCCGCTTCTGCTTCTTTTGCTGCCGCCATTTCTGTTGTCATTATTTCCTCCGCTACTCTTGTAATCTCAATATCGTTTTGCGCTGTTTTCGTCGTTTTTACTTCTACGACGCTCGTTGTAGCTTTCTGTTTTTGCGGCGCCCGCCATCGTTTTTGATGTCGCTATGATGTCCGTCGTCGCGGAATTCTTATTTTTAAAATTTAATGCAGTGGCTCCCGTGGCGGAATTCTCGCTATCTAAATTTGACGCGGCGACATCGCTTGTAGCGGTAAAATTTTGACTGCTTAAATTTTGATCGTTTAAATTTAACGTCACTTTGGAATTTACGTCATTCAAATTTAACGTCGCCGCAGAATTTTCATCGCTCAAATTTAACTCGCAGCCCGAGCTTTGCTCGCTTAAATTTAAACTTTCGGCGTCCTCGCAAGATCTGCTAAATTTAGAATTTTCCCCGCTCACGGCTTCACCTCAGACTTATGAGATCGAGCGGGTTGATGTGGTAGTTCTGCTGCGTCACTTCAAAGGTCAGATCCGAGCCGATGCGCCCGATGATGTAGCCCTTTTTGACGTTGGAGCCGACGCGCACGGTAGGCGGTATCTGATTTAGATGCGCGTAGATCGTGTGGATGCCGCCGCTGTGCTCTAGGATCACGACCTTATCGAGCACGGCGGTTTCTTTAGCAAAGACCACCTTGCCCGGCAGCACCGCCTTAACCTGCGTGTCGCCGCTGTTTGAGCCCAGCACGATATTTTCGTTGAAAAGTTTGATGTTATACACAGGATCGTTGTAGTTGCCGAATTTTCGCTTCAAATACGCGCCGTTCAGAGGCGCTGGGGTCTTGGCTCCGCTGTATTTTTTAACGCGCGAGGACTGATAGCTCGAGCCGTACTGCTTGACTTTCTGGTTGATTTTGCTTACGCGCTCATCCGCAGGCTCGCTCACTTCGGGCTCGGGCTCGGGCTCGCTAGGAGGCGCAGGCTCGGGCTTGCCCGCCTTTTTTGCCGCCGCCTTTGCTTTGGCGTACTCTTTTTCGCGCGCCTGGCGCTCCTTTTGTTTCTGCGCTTCAAGCTTTGCTTGGCGCGCCGCTTCCTCCTTCTGCGCTTTGGCTTTTTCCTCGGCGTCGTCGATGATCTTAAGCTCCTGCAAGGTCTTAGATATGGCGTCTTGCTCGTCGTTTATTTTCTCTAGGCGCGCGATGTAGTCCTCTTTGTCCTTTTTCATCTGCGCGAGCTTCTCTTTTTGGGTAGTTTGTTTGGCGTTAAGCTCGGTTTTTTTCTTGTCGTAGCCCGCCATGCTTGCCTGGATCGATTTGATCTTTTTATTCTGCTCGTTGATAAAATTTTGATTATTTTCGTAGTCTTTGATTAACCCCTTCAGCTCGTCGTTCATAACGACGCCGAGCCCCTCTAAAATTTCGCTAGCTACGATAGAATCGGGCGTGGTTGTGGAATTTACGTCGGTGATGAGATCAAACGATAGCTCTTGCGAGATCACGCTTATGATCTTGCTCTCCAGTTCGCTTTGCACGCTAAGAAGAGTGACGTTTTGACTATTGAGTTTCTCAAGCTCCTGCGCTTCGGCGGCGTATTGATCCTTCAGCCCTTCGATCGTTTCGCTTAGCTGCTTGATCTCGCCTTCGCGCTTTTTAAATCCCTCCTGCTCCTTTACGATAAGGCCAGCGATCTCGTCGATCTTTTGCGAGAGTTGCATCCCCTCCTTTTGCGAGCTTTTGAGCTCTTGACCCGCTTTGGCGATCTTATCCTTCGTGCTTTGTCCCTTTGCGGGTGCGGCGTAAGTAAGAGCTGCGGCGAGCCCCAGCGCAAGAAGCGGCGCTAAAAAAGCTCTTTTCATGCTCGTTTATTTCCGATTTGCAGCATCACAAAACTTACCGCGATGATAGATAGCGCTAAGGCGACACCCAAAAGAATCAGCGCATCGTAAGGCAGCACTATGGCGGTGCGTAGATCGCCGATACCCTTAAGCGTGGTCGAAAACACCTCCCAAGAAGGAAGCGCAATGTAAAAGCAGGTCACGATCAGCGTGGCGATGAAGGAGTCTATTATCGCCATTCGGTAGAGCTTGCCGCTTTTTATCAGAAACGACGCGCCGAAAAGCTCCATGATCTCGATGCGCTCTTTGTGTTCGTAAACCCAAATACGCATCTGGCGGTGAATTAGCATCACGCCTAAAAGCACGATGAGAAACGCAAAGCCGTAAACGAGGCTTTTGATAAGCAGTAAAATTTTAAAAATTTCATCGTGGGTCTTTTTAAAAATTTCAACCCGCGTGAGCGAGCCGATCGACTTTAGATCCTGCTCGATCTTGGCAAGCTGCGCGGCGTCGGGGAAGCTTTCGAGCTTGACGCTATAAAATTTAGGCAAATTTTTACTCAGCTCGGCAAAGGCGTTTTGTGAAATTTTACCCTTCAGTCGCTCGGTGATGCCCGCTGTGGAAATTTCGCTAATCGAGCTGATTTTCGGTACCGCTTTTTGCGCGTCTTGCAGGCTGAGCGAGGTTTTGGAGACTAGCACGATGTTGTATTCGTTTTGGATCGAGCGCTCGTAGCTTTTGGTTAGGTTGCTCATAAAAATTCCAAACTGCACCGAAAAAAGCAGCGCGACGAGCGAAAAGATCACGCCGAAATGGGTTTTAATCGATTTCATTTACTTTAGCGTCCTTAATCTCAAAATGTCGGTGCCTAAAACGAAGCGTGGCGGGCATTTTATGCGTCACGATGACGACGCAGGCGTTCCACGACTCGCACGCCGAGCGCAGCAAATTCCAAATAATGGCGCTGGAGTAGTCGTCCAAATTTCCCGTAGGCTCGTCGCACAGCAGTAGGCGCGGATTATGCGCCATCGCACGCGCTAAAGCCACGCGCTGCTGCTCGCCGCCGCTAAGCTCGAGCGGATATTTGCCCATTTTGTGCCCGAGCTCGACGTGGCGCAGTAGCTTTTTGGCTTGGTCTTGGCAGACCTGCTGATTGTAGCCCATTATCATTAACGGAAGCATTATGTTGCGCTCGATCGTCCATTCGTTGATCAGGCGGTAGTTTTGAAAGATAATGCCGATGCGCTGGCGCAGGGTGCGTAGATCGGAGTTCGTGATGCCCTTTAGATCGCATAGGCAGACGTTCAGCTCGCCGCCGATGATGTCGATGCCGCCGTAGAAGGACTTAAGCAGCGTGGATTTGCCGCTGCCGCTCTTGCCCGTGATGATGACGAAATCCTTCGCGCCGATGCCGAAACTCGCGTCTTGGATGACTGCGCCCGCCTTTTCGTAGCCTAGCGTGAGGCCCGCTGCGGTGATGATATTGTAATCGTCCGTTATCTCTGCCATTGTGAAAATATCTCCGAAATTTTTTGATGTGCCGCGTGGTTTTCGCGCGTAGGAAGCGGACGGCGGATGAAGTAGCGCGTGCCGCTTGCGTTTGCGCGGATGAAACACTGCTGCGGAAAGTCGAATGC
>NZ_CALHHX010000061.1 GCF_938030685.1 uncultured Campylobacter sp.
CGCCCTTTAGCGGGCAGATCAGAGCGCGCCTTAAGGAGCTTGGCGACATCAGCATGCCAAGCGTGGGCGTTTTTGAGCTTAGCGAAGTAAAAAACAAGCGCGCGAAATTTTATCTAAGCGAAAATCAGCTCCGCTTCCTGCGCGCCGGACAGAGCGTGCGGATCATCGCCGCAGACGGCTCTAGCGCGAGCGCAAAGGTCGCCTACGTGAGCCAAACCGCGATGTACACGCCCCGCACGGTGCAGACCGAAGAGCTGCGCGCAGATCTCGTGTGGGAGGCGCGCGCCGATTTTAGCGACGAAGATGGGCAGTTTCGCTTAGGTCAGCCGATCAGCGTGGAATTTTAACGGGCGAGCACTGCGCGTAAAATTTTAATGCACGAGCGAAATTTGGCGCGCGGCACTTTGGACACTGCGGGCAAAATTTGGATAGCAAAGCTCGCTGCCCCGTAAAATTTTACGCAACACCGCGTAAGCCGTGCATACGGCGTGAACCTGATGAAATTTTAAAAGCGCGCTTCGAGGTAAAATTTTAACGGCGCCTATTCGACAGAGTAGGGCGATAAAATTTTTGCTACGTATAAAGGTACATCGTTTCGGCGCAGACGGCGATTAAATACCGCGCATTTAGAGTTGGTGCCGTACAAAAGGCGGAAAGGTGGCATAAAATTTATCGTGCGAGTTTTGCGCGAGCCGGTAGCGGCTTTGGATAAAAGATCGGGATTCTGCAGCGTAGCGAGTAAAATTTTGCCGAAAGATTTGGCGCAAAGCAGCGCGAGTTAAATTGGCTCGCGGCGAGGTAAAAGCAGGGCAGTAGAGCGGCAACGGGCTTTATTTCTAGCAGGCGTTTTGCGATAAACGAGCGACGGTTGAGTACCAAGCGCGGACGGCAGTAAAATTTCGCTACGAAACAAGCGGCGCGATTAATGCCGATTGCAAACGGCGTAAAATTTTGCCCAAAAGGCGCGGTAGCTGAGTCGGCACTATGCTAAAGAAAGCCGAGAATAGGTAAAATTTCGCCAAAAAGCGCGGTAGCGGTAAAATTTCACCGCAAGAGAGCGCGACGCAGATAGAGAGCTCGGCGCTTATGGGTCTCCAGGTGCCTGAAAACTCGCTTGCGTTTTGAAGCAAGTTTATCGCGGATATTCACAGAGCGCTTGATGTTAGGATCGCGACGTTTTATGCGCGGATAGTTTCGTTGCTCGTCGCAAAATTTAAAGCGTGCGGCGGTTGTAAAACCAAGATGCCGCGGATGTCACAAAACTAAGATGCCGCAGTGGCTGCGAAACCAAGACGTCTCGGCGGCTGTAGAGAAGCAAGGCGTCGCTATAAAGAGCGCCTTTTAGGCGTGCGCAGGTCTCGTTCGTCGCGCCAAGCGACGGAGCGAGCAATTAAAAGCGAGCAATTAAAATTTGGAGCTAGGCTTGGATCTACTAAATATTGTAAATTTAAAGAAATTTTATCTGCGAGAGGATCGCAGCAAAAACGTCGTTTTTGAAAATTTTGATCTGCGAATTGGCGACGCGCCGCGGCTCATCAGCCTCACGGGCCCCGACGGCGCAGGCAAATCCACGCTTTTAAAGCTCATCTGCGGCATCATCGCGCCCGATTGCGGCGAGATAAAATTTGCAGGCTTCGTCCCGAGCGGCGAAAATAAAGAATTCGTCCGCGCAAACGGCTATATGTCGCAGAGCCTGGGGCTTTACGAGGAGCTTAGCGTCTGGCAAAATTTAAACATCTTCGCGGGTCTAAAAGGGCTCGATCTAAAAGACGGCGAGGAGTATCTGCGCGGGCTTTTGCGCCGCGTGGGGCTTTTGAAATTTAAAGATTA
Source organism: uncultured Campylobacter sp. (assembly GCF_938030685.1). GTDB lineage: Bacteria > Campylobacterota > Campylobacteria > Campylobacterales > Campylobacteraceae > Campylobacter_B. The sequence continues at coordinate 1,831 of NZ_CALHHX010000061.1, forward strand.
TGCCGTGGATTCGCTCTCCGGCGGGATGAAACAAAAGCTTGGCGTCGCCTGCGCGATTGCGGCTCGTCCGCGGCTTTTGGTGCTAGATGAGCCCACAGTCGGCGTCGATCCGCTCTCGCGCAGCGAGCTGTGGGCGATCGTGCGCGAATATCTGGATCAAAGCGGCGCGAAATGCATATTTTCGACGGCGTATTTCGACGAAGCGGCGGATGCCGATCTGACGCTGATTTTGCTCGGCGGCAAGATCATAGCGCAGGAGCGCGCCACAAAGATCACCGCGGCGCTGCGGGAGCATACCTTTCGCATCGACGGCGAGGATTATCAGAGCCTGGCGCGTCGCTTGATGTTTAAGACGCAAAGATTTTTAAAAAACTCCCCGCTCATCGACATCTGCCCTAGAGACGGCAGCGTCGATCTGCTAAGCGAGGAGCCGATAAGCCTGCGCGATCTGCAGGAGTTTTTAAACGCAAGCCTAGAGGGTGATGGCGAAAATACAGAGCGCGAAAACGGGAGCGACAAAGACGCGGAGTGCGAAAACGGGCGCGGCGAAAATTTTAAAATTTCAAACGAAAACGAGGGCGTTAAATTTAGCGAAAGCGGAGACGCTAAATTTAACGAAAACGGAAGCGCTAAATTTAAACTGAGCCCGCGCGAGGCGAGCCTAGAGGATGCGTATATTTTTTTAAACAGAGCGGAGATCGGCGCGGCAAACTTCGGCTACGAAAAAAAGAGCTTCGATGCGGCTCAAACCGTCATCAAAGTGCGCGACGTGAGTAAAAAATTCGGCTCATTCACCGCCGTGGAAAATACGAGTTTCGAGGTCAAAAAGGGCGAGATTTTTGGCCTTCTGGGCCCAAACGGCGCGGGCAAAACGACGACCTTTCGTATGATCTGCGCGCTTTTGGGGATGAGCGGGGGCGAGATCTCGGTCATGGGCGAGGATCTGCGCTACGCCAAATCATCGATCAGATCGCGCATCGGCTATGTCTCGCAGAAATTTTCGCTTTATAAAAAGCTAAGCTGCTATCAAAATTTAGAGTATTTCGGCCGCAGCTACGGCATCGGCGGAGTAGCGCTAAAGCGGCGTATAGAGGAGCTTTTGAGCGAGTTTGGCTTGCAGCGGCTGCGAAACGAGACGTGGCAGAACCTGCCGTTCGGCGCGGGGCGCAACCTCAGCATGGCGTGCGCGCTCATCCACCGCCCCGAGATTTTGTTTCTCGACGAGGCCACCAGCGGCGCCGATCCGCTCTCGCGCAGGCTCTTTTGGAACCGCATAAATGCGCTCGCGCGCACCGGCGTGAGCGTGGTCGTGACGACGCATTTTATGGAGGAGGCGGAGTATTGCGATCGGTTTTTGATCCAAGATCGCGGCAAAATCCTGGCGCTGGGTAGCCCCGACGAGGTCTGCGTGCAGCACGGGCGGCGGCTTAGCGTGCAGCAGGCGTTCATAAACGAAGTGCAAAAATTTAGAAGCGAGGCGGGCGATGAGGGCTCTTGATCTAAATTTTGCGCGAGCCGCGAGGATTTTTGATCCGAATTTTATGCGGGTCGGGCGAAAACCAGCGCGCCCGCGCGATAAAATTTTAAGTCGCGAAAGGCTCTTGCGAGGTGATGAAATTTTAAACGGCGGCGGAATTTTGAGCGACCGGGCTTTGAATGTCGGTGAAATTCTAAGCGGCAGCGGGATTTTTAGCAGCGGCAAAATTTGGAGCGATAGTAAAATTTTAAATGGCGGCGGGATTTTAAGAGATTGCGAAATTTCAAGCGGCAGTGTAATTTTAAATTTGACGTCGCGCGGCGGGACGCGGCGTGGATTTTTTAGATGGATACTGCGCAAGCTCCGCGGCGAAGCGAGCCCGCTCCGTCTGCTCCGTAAATTTCAAAGCGCGAACGGCTCGCAAATAGATTATAAATTTAAAAGAGCGGTTGCTCTGCAAACAGATCGCAAATTTAAAATGGCGGTCGGTCTGCGGGTAGCTTGTAAATTTAAAATCGTAATGCAAAAATTTCATCACAGAACTTGCACCGCCGTAGAGCTTTTACGTCAGAAATTCCGTAGCGAGACAATGCCGCGATGCATAAAATTTCAAAGCCCACCGTATGCGATCAAGCGATCAAAATTTCAGGGCGCGATGAGTAAAATGGGCGCAGGCAGTCGGTCTGCACTGCTAAAATTTCAAATCTCGGTTGCCGCACTTTCGCAATTAAAATTTAGGGGCGTACCAAATGCGATCACGCGGCTAAAATTTCAGGGCGCGATAGCCACAGCCGCATTTGCTGCGCGATTGAAATTTGGGGGCTCGTCGCGCGCAGCGCAGCGGCGCAAAATCCGAGCACAGGGGCAGGGCGGATGAATTTTACCTTTTTAAAAATCCTCGTAAAAAAGGAGTTTGCGCAGATTGCAAAGGATCGATCGGCGCTCGTGATCGCGTTTTTGATGCCGCTAATTTTGGTCGTGATCTACGGATACGCGATGCGAATGGACATAAAGCCCGTCAAAGTGGGCTTCGTAAGCGATCTGGGCTCCAAAATCGAGCGGGATCTGCTCGGCGGGTTTTTGGGCTCAAAATACCTGCAAACCCGCGTCTATACGGATTTAGAGAGCGCGAGGAGGGATTTTAAGGCGCACGAGATCGAGAGCATTTTGTATTTTGATCCGCGCTTTGCGGCTAAATTTCAAAACTCGTTGAGCGGGCTCGGCGGCGCGGGTGCGGGCGTAAATTTAAACCTCTTTAGCGACGAAAGCTCCTCCACGCGCGGCACAAGCGATATTCAGAATATGAACGGCGGAGCCAATGTCCGTCCGCTTGAGGACGGCGGCGCTGGCACTAGCACGGAGAGCGGTATAAACACCTCTGCAGGCGGTACCGGCGCAAGAGGGGAGGGCTCATACGGCAACGGCTCAGAAGCGGGCGGCAGCGGAGTAAATTCAAGCAGCGCGACCGCAAATTCTAGCGGCGGTAGTATGGGCGCGACTGCAAATTCTAGTAGCGGCACAGGCGACATAGGCGCAAATCAAGGCAGCGTAAATTTAATAGGCGGCGCAGGCGATACGAATACAGGCCTCATCGGCGGTGCGGATGATCTCCAAAATGCAAGCCCTTACGCTAACGACGCAAGCGGTACAGGCGGCGCCGTAAATAACGGCGGCTTAAGTAGTGCAGGCGGCGGAGCGAGCAACTCAGACCAAGACGGCGCCGAAATTTTTCTTATCCAAAACGCCACGCAGTCGCAGCTCGCGCTTCTTAGCTATGTTTACGTAGCAGGGGTAATCGAGCAGGTTTTGGCGCAAGATTACGGCTTTTTAAACGCAAATTTAAGTGCCGCAGCAAAGCCCGTCAGTGTGAATTATCGCAGCTGGTTCAACGAAGCCAACGAATCGACGTGGTATCTCGTATCTGCCGAGTACGTGGGGATTTTGGGGCTCATCTGCCTATTTATGGTCGCGGTCGTGATCTCGCGCGAATGGGACCGCGGCACGATCGCCTCGCTTTACAACTCCAACGCAAGCACGCTTGAGATCGTCACTGCCAAGGTCGGCGCGTATTATTTCCTAGCACTTTTGGGCGGCGCGATGACGCTCGTTTACGGGCAGGTTCTTTTAGGTATCCCGATCCGCGGTAGCGTGGCTATGCTGCTGGCGACGCTTTGCGTCTTCGTGCTGGAGATGACCTGCCTAGGCATGCTGATCTCGGCGATCTGCAAAAATCAATTCCTAGCGCAGGAATACGCCATCGTCATCGGCTACCTGCCCGTGACGCTGCTTAGCGGCATGATCTTCGATCTGCGCGGACTGCCCGCGGCGGTCAACTTCATCGGGCACCTGCTGCCGCCCACATACGCGGTCGAATCCTTTCGCATCTGCTTCCTATCGGGCGGACAGAGCGCGACGCTGTGGATAAACCTCGCCATTCAGGCGCTCGGAGCGGTTCTGTTTTTCCGCTTGTGCGTGTTTAGCGTAAAAAGGGGCGCACGATGAAATTTTTAGAATTCCTAGACGCGAGGAGCTTTGGCTTGCAGGCGGCGGAGCGTAGATTTGAAATTTTAAAATTTCTTAGCGAGAGGCATTTTGGCTTGCGAATGGCGACGACGGAGTTTTTAAATTTTACGCCAGCGCCGTCGCGCAATGGATTTAGAATTTTAAAATTTACTCTTGAACCGCTGCGCAATCGGTTTGAAATTTTAAAATTTACGCTTGCTTTAGCGCGTCTTGCAGACACAGCGCAAAATTTCATATCGCAGCATGGATTTAAAATTTTAAAGCCCGTTTGCGAGCCGCTTCGCGCTCTGCATCGTGTTTTGCCGAACGCAGACAAAGCCGAAGCAGGGCGCGGATGCAGCATAGAAGGAAAACGGCGCGCGGTTAAGTTTAATCATGCGGGCGGATATTCGAATTTTGTGCGCCGCCGCATAGCGCGACTTCGTAGCGCAGCTGCACGGCACGGCTACGAAGCAAGGCGCGCCGGAAAATTTAGCAAATTTAGCCTCACAAGCGTGCTTTTAAATTTCATCTCCTTGCCACCGCATAAATTTAAACCCGCGTCCGCGGTACGTTTAAATTTCGCTTTAAATTCCGTTCCGCCCGCCCGCGCCGTTAAATTTGAAAATGGCGTTAAATTTAAAGGTGTCGCTAAATTTAAAAGGGACGCGCGATGAACGCTTTGCGAAAATCCCTGCTTCGAATTCGCGCGCTTATTAAGAAGGAATTTTTGGCGATGTTTCGCGACAAGGGCACGCGGATGGTGCTGATCGTGCCGGTGCTGGTGCAGGCGATCATATTCGGCTACGGCGCGAATTTCACCCCCGAGCAGGTGCGCTACGCGATTTTGGACGATGCTCGCGATGCGACGTCCACCGCGCTGGTGCAGAGCATCGCCGCTACGCCGATGTTTAAGACCGAACTTGGCTGCAAAGACCTAGCCTGCCTGCGCCGCGCGGTAAGCGAGGGCGAGGCGATCATCGGAATCTATTTTGGCAGCGATTTTAAGGATACGCACGAGCTTTTGATCATCGCAGATTCGCGTAATACAACCTCCGCAAACACCGTCATCGGCTTCGTGCAAGCCATAGCTGGGGAATACAACGCGCAGAATTTTGTAAATTTAATCAGCATAAATCCGCGCTATGTTTTTAACGAAAACACGATCACGCGCTACACGATCATGACGGGGATGATTTTGGGGCTTTCGATGATTCAGGTGCTGATGCTGTCGGCGTTTAGCGTCTCTCGCGAGCGCGAAGAGGGGAGCTTCGATATGATGCTGATGACGCCCGCAAACCCGCTTGAGATGCTGATCGGCAAAGCCGTTCCGCCCGTGCTGATCGCGATCGCGCAGGGGCTCGCGCTGTTTTTGATCTGCGTATTTTACTTCGAAATTCCATTCCGCGGGCGCTTTGCCCATCTTTTTGCGATCATCGCGATCTTTAGCGCCTGCAACGTAGGCATCGGCCTCGTGATCTCGACCGTCTGCAAAACCTCGCTGCAATCGGTCGTGAGCTCGTTTTTGTTCCTGCTGCCGTGCATTATGATAAGCGGGCTAATAACGCCTGCGGACGCGATGCCGCGGTGGTTTTACTACATCGCGCACCTCGATCCGATGTATTATGCCAACAACTGCATGTGGCGGATCTATCTGGAGGGCGCGGGCCTGGGCGAGCTGTGGCATCTCATCGTGCCGCTGCTGCTGATCGGCGCGGGCACGTTGAGCTTTGCGGCGTCGCTTTTTAGAAATAAGCTGGACTAGGGATTTAGATCGGAATTTCAGCTGGAATTTTGGCTTGGATTTTGCTTCGTCGTGAACTTCTGCTTAAAATTTTAAATTGATCGCGAAATTTCGGCTTGGAATTTTGCCCTAAATTTTGCGCGTTCGTAGCGGATAAAATTAAATCAAAATTCCGTGTTTCCGCCCGATGCGCCGCGCGCCGCGATAAAATTTCGCGCCTTAAATTTTAAAAATTTTGCGAAATTCCATCTTGCGAGTAGAGTTAGAATTTAAATCCGGGGTTGCCCGGGCGTCTTGCGGCGGTCGTATCATCTGCGCTCGCCTTGGAAGCGGGCTTTTTCGCATCGTCCGCGTCTGATTTCTTAAAAGCAGCGAGTTTGCTGTAAATGCTCGGTTTTTCGCCGTCCGCGCCTAGCTTGGCGCCGCCAAGCTCGCTAGAATTCTCCGCGCCGCATAACCTTGCGGGGTTGAATTTTATCCACGCTATGATTAGCAAAATCCCCGAAAATGCCGTTACCAGCGACGCTGCGATTAGATACGGCAGCGCGAGGATTACGCCTATTTTAGCTAGCGCGCCCGATATCGCTTCGCAGGGCCACGTCACGGACACCACTATGCCGTAGATTTTAAATAAATCCACGCCGCTAAGTGTGGCTAGGCGGCAGTTTAATACGCCCCAGATTATCACTGCTGCGCACGTCGAAAGGACGTAGAGCAGGGTGTAGAGTAGATCAAGCATCGCGCCCTCCTTTAGCGCTACTACCATGGCGCAGTAGCACAAAATCGCGACGATCGGGATACTTTCTATCAGCCTATAGGTCTTAACGAAGCGCACGCCTAGTGCCTTTTCTAGGCAAACGAAGCAGTCGTAAAATATCGCTAGTGTCGCTAGCAGCGCTAAAACTCTAAAAATCGCGACCGCGTCCTCGTCTATGCTGCTTACGCCCACCGTACCGCTTATGCCGATGCCTAGCAAAATCACGGCACCTAAAACTCCGCGGAATTTCGCCTTGCGAAGCAGATCTTGCTTTGAAATTTCTTTCATTTTTATCCTTTGAATTTTCTAAATTTACGTGCTATCTTGCGGCTTTGCTGCTGCGGCGGCGCGCTTGACATTGCTATATAACAGCGCGGCTTTGGACGTTGCGGTTTAGACTTGCAAAAGGCGTGGTCGCCGCAAAACGAAAGCGTTTCGGCTTAGGCGAGCTTTTCTATCTTGCTCCAGGCTAGTAGATGCACGATGCCGGTTATTATCAAGGCGGCAAACGGCAAAAATTCCTTCAACGACGCGATAATTAAAACCGCATCGGAATCGCCAATTTGCGGCTTGGAGGTAGCCAAACCGAAGGGCCCTGCGCCACATAGCCAATTTAGCGCGAGAAAGAAGGCGCAGAGCCACACGTAGATTCGAAATATCATCACGCCGCTTACTCGCGCCAAAGAGAAATTTATGCGAAGCCACGCTACGATTATGTAGATTGCGGCTGCGGGCGCTGCTAAATTCCATATTGTCTCTCCTGTTGTCTCTCTAGTCATCTCTTCTCTACAAGAACTTATCGGATGAAATAATGAAAACACCGAGATACAGATGAAAACAATTATGCAGTTGCGGTAAAGCGCCGCCGCTTTTATGCCGGTGAGCGCTGAAATTTTACTGAGTGCTCTTAACCTATAAATCACCGAGAAGCAAATAAAAGCGATAAAAATTCCACCTATGATCACGATATTATATGGATACCCCGGTATGCCCTCAAAAACAAAATCTATCGCCATCAAAACCACCGGTAACGCCGCTAAAAACAGATCAATGCCAGTGCTGATCATCCCATTTTTTCTTGCTTGAAATACGGTGTCTTGCACGTCGTATAACTCCTTTTAAAAATTTATTTCAATATGCAAAAAGCAGATGTAAAACGCTAATCAAACCGAAAAGAGCGAAATTTTATCGTGACAAGAGGTTTATGAAATTTAAAATTTAAACCTCTGCGCTTATCTTTTCTATCTTACTCCAGGCTAGCAGGTGCACGATGCTGGTTATTACGAGAGCGGCAAACGGCAGGAGCATTTTAAGCATTACGACAGCAATAGCTAAAGCCGAGACCTG
>NZ_CALHHX010000062.1 GCF_938030685.1 uncultured Campylobacter sp.
TCCGCCTTTTTTAGATTATCGGCGAGCAAAAACGCAAGCTCTAGCGCCTGATCTGCGTTTAGGCGCGGATCGCACTGCGTTTCGTAGCGCTGTTTTAGCGTCTCTTGCGTCACGTTAAATGAGCCGCCTGTGCACTCGGTGACGTTTTGACCGGTCATCTCAAGGTGAATGCCGCCCGCGTGCGTGCCCTCCGCAGCGTGGATCTCGAAAAAGCTCTGAACCTCGCTTAAAATTTTAGAAAATTCGCGCGTTTTGTAGCCGTTGGCGGTCTTGACGGTATTGCCGTGCATCGGATCGATGCTGTATAGGATCGCCCTGCCCTCGCGCTTTAGCTCGCGTAAAATTTGCGGCAGCCGCGCGCCGATCTTATCCGCGCCCATGCGGATGATGACGTTTAGCCTGCCTGCTTCGTTTTGCGGATTGAGCTTGTCGCAAAGGCGCAAAATTTCATCCGCAGTGCCGCTCGGGCCGATCTTGACGCCGAGAGGGTTTTTGATACCGCTTAAAAAATGCACGTGCGCATCGTCCGCGCCGCGCGTGCGCTCGCCGATCCAAAGCATGTGCGCCGAGCAGTCGTACCAATCGCCACTGGTGCTGTCAATGCGCGTCAGGCACTCCTCGTAGTGCAGCAGCAGCGCCTCGTGCGAGGTGTAAAGCACCGTCTCGGCAAGGCTCGGAGAATTCGCGGCGCTCAGTCCGCATGCCTCCATAAATTTAAGCGTGCGCGAAATTTCATCGCTGAGTTCGTTAAATTTAGCCTCCAGCTCGCCCTTTTTCAAAAAGCCCAAATTCCACTTATGCACCTCGTGCAGGTTCGCAAGACCGCCGCGAGAAAAGGCGCGCAGAAGATTTAGCGTCGAAGCGCTTTGATGATACGCCTCTATCATGCGCGCAGGATCTGCTTTGCGCGCCGCTTCACTAAACTCAAAGCCGTTGATTATGTCGCCGCGGTAGCTAGGCAATCTCACGCCGCCAACCTCTTCGAAGTCGCTGCTACGCGGCTTTGCGAACTGTCCTGCGATACGACCTACCTTAACGACGGGGCGACCCGCCGCAAAAGTAAGAATAATCGCCATTTGAAGCATTACCTTAAACATATCGCGGATATTATTCGCGCTAAAATCATTAAAGCTCTCCGCGCAATCGCCGCCTTGAAGCAAAAACGATTTGCCCTCGCTGGCGCGCGCAAGCTCGGCTTTTAAATTTCGCACCTCGCCCGCGAAAATTAACGGCGGCAGCTTGTAAAGGCGCTCTTTGGCGGCCTGCACCGCACTTTCATCCTGATAGATCGGCTGCTGTAAAATTTTATAATCTTTCCACGACGTCCTACTCCAGCTCATAGCCCCTCCTAGATTTCGTAAAATTTCGCGATTATACCGAAATAAGCTTTTATTAACCCAAAAAATCTTAAAATAGCGCCTTTAGGCAATTTGGAAGGAATTTTATGGAAAACGA
>NZ_CALHHX010000063.1 GCF_938030685.1 uncultured Campylobacter sp.
TCGCGCGGCACCGCATCAAGGCAGACGCTGATCCAGTGCTTTTTATTCATATGATAGGCTGCAAAAATTCCTTTTTCGTCACGCAAAATTGCCGCCAAATCGGGCGAAACTTTTAAATTTATCACGTCGCTTGAGCCAAGAAGTACGCGACCGAGCTTTTCGTTTGCAAGCCCGCGTATCAGAAGCGCAAACCACTTGCGTTTCCCTCCTGCGTGACGAAAAACCGCAAAATTCGGATATTCATCCCATAGATACTCGCCATCCGCGCCGTAGCGCTGCTTCATTAGTTTTAGGACGCTGCTGAAGTTCATTCTCATTCCTTGATATCGATCTTTTCTTTGCGCAATCGCGCCAGCCACTCATCCAGCGTCTTTTCAAAGCCGATCCCCTTGCTTTCGTAAAATTTCGCCGCCTCGCTCATATAGGCCTGCTCGACCCAGCCGCCGAAGTCGTGCGGGTATTTGTAATCCGCTATCTGCTTGTCCGAGTTGATGAGATAACGCGGCGTAGGCAGCGGCGCAGCGGAGCGGACGAACTTCAAAGCGGCGTTGATGCCCAAATACGCGGCATTTGATTTGGGGCTGTGCGCCAGATAGATCGCGCATTGCCCTAAGATGATGCGAGCCTCGGGATAGCCGATCTTGCTGACGGCAGTTAGCGTGCTAGTAGCGATATTTAGGGCGTTTGGATTGGCGTTGCCGATGTCCTCGCTAGCTAGGATCACCATCCTGCGCGCGATAAAATCCGCGCTCTCGCCCGCATCTATCAGCCTTGCGACATAATACAGCGCGGCGTCGGAGTCGCTTCCGCGCAGGCTTTTTATCATCGCACTGGCAAGTTCGTAATGCAGATCGTCGCTGCTAACGCCCGCAGCCACGGCATTTGCGCGCAGCGTGCGAAGCGTATCCAGCGTAATGGCGCTGTCTGCCAAAAGCGCAAATTCTAGCAAATTTAACATACTCCTCGCATCGCCGCTGCTGGAGTTTAGTAGGTATTTTCGCGCCTCCTCGTCCATCTCAAAGCCGATCTCACCCTGTACCCGCGCCAAAAGCGCCTCCAAATCCTCGTAGCTAAGCGGTTCGAACTCAAAGATCATCGAGCGCGAGCGGATGCCGCTGCTTAGCACGAACTGCGGATTTTCCGTCGTCGCGCCGATGATGATCGCGGCGTAGTTCTCCATCGGGATTAGCAGCACCTCCTGCTGCGTCTTGCTGAGGCGGTGGATCTCGTCGATAAAAATGAGCGGCTTGATGAGCGAGCCCGCGTGCGAGGATAGAATTTTGCGGATATCCTCGACCTTCAGGCTCGTGGCGTCAAGCTCGTAAAAATCGTAGTTCAGCTCGCTTGCGATCACGCGCGCCATCGTCGTTTTACCGCTGCCTGCGGCGCCGAAAAATATACTGTGCGGGATGCTGCCTGCGGCGACGAATTTTTTAAAAACTGCTACGATCTTGCCCTGCCCCACGATCTGCTCTAAGCTTTTGGGGCGAAATTTCAAGCTCAAACTCATTTTACAACCTTAAAAATTTTGCCTCGATGATAGCGTTTTTATGATTAAATTTTGAAATTCGGCTAAATTTAAAGAGCGGGATTTTGGAATTTTATTTACAGCGGAGTTTGAAATTTATGCGCGGCGCAAATTTGGAATTTTAGCCGCGCGAGCGAGCTTAAAAATTTCAGATTATGATTTTAAAATTTTATGTCGCGTGTGCGGGCTGGCGATATAAAATTTGCGGCGTACGGATCGCGCAGATTTGGCGGGCCTAGCGATTTTAAAATTTAATGCCTTGCTATGCGGCAAGCGCCGTCATACATAGCGCGCCCAAAAATTATTGTCTGTGAGCGAGGCGAAATTTTAAAATTTAGCCCTATTTTGGGGCTAAATTTTATCTCGCGACGAGCCGCTAAATTAGTAAATTAATAAACACAAAATCAGCAAAGCTAAAAATCGTCTCGCCTCATAAAATCATCGCGACTATTACCTCGCCCGCGCAGAAACTATCGCGTAAATCTATCGCCTACGTAACGCAAAAAATGTAAAATATAATCGCGCATCGTCGCAATAACCCGCGCGATCGCGCAAAACTCATCGCGCCAACTCCGGCGCCAGCGTAAAATTTAATCTCGCGAAGCTGCGCGCCCGCGTAAAATGCGTAAAAGTTACCGCGCTAACGCCGCGCCCACGCAAAATCGCCGCCTATTTAAAAAGCTCGGTAGAAAGATACCTCTCGCCGGTATCGCAGAGGATCGTAACGATCACTTTGCCCCTGTTTTCGGGCTTAGCAGCGATCTGTGCGGCGGCGAATACGTTAGCACCGCTTGAGATGCCCACGAGCAAGCCCTCTTTTTGTGCCAGCTGTCTAGCCGCCGCAAACGCATCGTCGTTCTCAACGCTCAAAAAGCCGTCGATGACGCTTCTATCAAGATTAGCGGGGATAAAATTTGCGCCGATGCCCTGAATCTTATGCCCGCCCGCACTACCGCACGTAAGAAGCGGTGAGCTAGCGGGCTCCACGCCGTAGGCTTTTAGGTTTGGATTTTTAGATTTTAAAAATTTCGCCGTGCCGCTGAGTGTGCCGCCGGTACCAAATCCCGCGACTAAAATATCTACCTTACCGCCGCTTTGCTCCCAAATTTCAGGTCCAGTGCTTTGAAAATGCGCCTTTGGATTGCTTGGGTTATCAAACTGACTCGGGATAAAGCTATTTGGAGTGCTCGCAGCCAGCTCATTTGCCCTATCTACCGCGCCTTTCATTCCGAATTTTGGATCGGTTAGTTCGATTTTAGCCCCGAATGCGGCGATGAGCTTTTGGCGCTCGATACTCATCGAGCTTGGCATCGTTAAAATTAGCTTCATACCGAGCTTTGCTGCGATCATCGCAAGCCCTACGCCCGTGTTTCCGCTGGTAGGCTCTATCAAAACGCTATTTTTATCGATCTTGCCCGAGCTTAGCGCGTCTTTTACGATCTGCCACGCGATGCGATCTTTGACCGAGTGGCTCGGATTTAAAAATTCCGCCTTGGCTAGGATGAGGGCATTTTTGCCAAACGTATTGATTCTGACTAACGGAGTATTGCCGATGAGCTCCGTAACATCGTTTGCTATTTTCATATTTTTCCTTTAAATGCTGAAATTTAAATACTGGACGCTTCGCGCCATCATCTCCTCGTAGCTGCTTAGAGGCTCGTTAAATATCTCTGCCAGCTTGACGTCAAATTTCTCAAAAAACGCCCGCAGTCCAGGATCGTTCATCTGAATGCTAGTCATCCGCAGATCCTTTTCAAGAGCGGTAAAAATCTCACCGAAAGAAATCTCGCTAGCATCTCTGGCTAGGTGATAACCGCCGTTTTTACCTTTGATGCTACACACTAGCTTTTCGTTTCTAAGGGTATTTAGAATTTGCTCCAAATAATTCTTAGAAACTCCCGTACGCTCGGCGATCTCTTTTATACTTATCGGCGCTACTTCGCTAGCTTTGGCGATCTGTAAAATCGCAGCCAGCCCATAAACGCCCTTTGTGCTTAAAAGTGCCATTATTTCAGTGCCTCACTAAGATCGGAAATCAAATCATTCGCGTCCTCTATACCCACGCTTAGGCGGATTAAGCTCGCAGGCACGCCAGCGCGGTTTAGCTGCTCCTCATTTAGCTGCGAATGCGTCGTGCTCGCAGGATGAGTGATGATCGACTTCGTATCGCCGATATTTGCTACGACGGAGAAAATTTTAACCTTGCTAACCGCCTTTAGCGCTGTTTCTTCGCTATCTACGATGAAGCTCATCAGACTGCTTGCATAGCCGTTTTTAAATTTCGCTTTGATCGCGGCATTAAACGGCGAGCTTGCAAGCCCCGGATAATTGACCTGCTTTACCTTCGGATGATTTTGCAAAAATTCTGCTATCTTTAGCGCGTTTTGCGAGTGCTTTTGCATGCGAAGCGGCAGTGTTTCAAGCCCCTGGATGAGCTGAAACGCGTTAAACGGCGATAGCGTCGCACCGATGTCGCGAAGCAAGGACAAGCGAATCCTAAGCGTATAAATATCAAAATTATCTACTAAATCCGCATAAACTAAGCCGTGATAGCTCTCATCAGGCTCGTTGAAATGTGCGTAACGCGGATTGCCTTTGAGTTTGGAATTTAACCCCTTGCCCGAAACGATTGCACCAGCGATGCTAAGCCCCTGTCCGCTTATATATTTGCTAGCGCTGTGGATTACGACATCGGCGCCGTCATCAAGCGGGTTGTAAAGCGCAGGGCTCGGGATCGTGTTATCCGCAATCGTTACTACGCCGTGCTTATTTGCGATTGTAGCGATTTTAGCGGTATTTGCAACCGAAATTTGAGGATTTGAAAGTGTCTCAAAAAAGATCGCTCTAGTCTTATCATCGATTAAACCTTCCAAATTATCCGCAGTTTCGGAGTCAAAAACCCTAGCTTCGATGCCAAAACGCTTGATCGTATGCGCCAAAAGTGTAGTCGCGCCGCCGTAAATTTTCTCGGCGATGATGATATTTTCGCCCGCTGCGGCTAAATCTGCCACCGCAAAAAATATTGCTGCCTGCCCGCTAGAGACCGCGATTGCGGCTTTGCCGTTTTCCAGCGCCGCAAGTCGCGCCTCAAAAACATCAGTAGTAGGATTTGTCAAACGCCCATAAATCGGTCCTAGATCACGCAGCGCGAAGCGATCGGCGGCCTTTTTGCTAGAACCGAAGTTAAACGCGGTGCTTTGATAAATGGGAACCGCCATCGTGCCGTAGCCTGCGACGGAGTCGTAACCAAAATGAGTTGCGAGGGTTTCTTTTTGCATTTTCGTCCTTTGTAAAAAATTTGGCGAATAATAGCGAAATTTTAAAATAAAGTCAAGTATTTTTATATGATTTTAAAATGCCTATAATACAGGATTTATAGAAAAAATGTTATTAAAATATAGTTTTACAATATGCGTAATTTTGCCAAAATTTCGAATTTTGCTATAATGCGCGCTTTAATTAAGGAAAGATCATGCAAATCAAAGAAAAAGATGAGCGCGTTAAATATATCCGCGCACTAGAACGCTTTGTAAAATCCGCCGTAGCACTGCTAAAGCGCGAGGATTTCGACGCAGAGCTTTTTGCGAAGCGAATAGCTAAAAACTACGAAATTTTATCTAAAGCGGCCGCTACAAATCTCGATAGCCCCTACACCAAGGCGCTTGAAAGCTTTGCCAAAAACGTCCTTGATGCTAGCGAGGCAGGACAGACCAGTGATGCTGCGTTTAGATCGGCACTACAGCATGAAGCAAACGCTTTGCAAAAGCTCAAAAACAATAAGAGTTACAAAAAAGACAAGCACAAAATCGATTTTTTAAAGGATTATTAGATGAAAACCGTGATTTTTGATATGGATGGCACGCTGCTTGACTCTTCTCGCGCGATCGAAATCAGCGTCAATAACACTCGCCGCGAGCTCTACGGCCTAGCGCCACTGCAAAAGAATTTCATCGTCCGCACCATCAACGATCCGAGCAAAAACGCCTTTTTGGAATTTTACGGCAAAACCGAAGCGAGCGCTGAAGAGCTTGCTTTTTTCGAGAAAGAATTCGTAAGCAATTACCGCGATTTTGCCGTGCTTTACGAGGGTATCGAGGATCTTTTGCACTCGTGCAAAAAAGCAGGATTTTTTCTCGCAGTCGCTTCTAATGCGCCTTCCTATACCCTAAGCGCGATCTTAGAAAAAACGGGGGTGCGCAGGCTATTTGATCTGGTCGTAGGCGCGAACGAGCAGATGCCATCAAAACCCAACCCTGCGATGCTGCTACACGTAATTGCATGCTCGCCGCACAAAAACGCGATTTTTTTAGGCGATAGCAAAAAGGATGAGCTAGCCGCGATCCGTGGCGCAGAATTTTTACAAAATTTAGAATTTCAAGGCGGCAATGACGGCGAGAGCTTAAATGCTAGCTGTGGCACTAATAGAAAGAATTTTAGCGCTAGCAGCGGAAGCTTAAGCTCTTGCGGAGAAAATCTTAACGCAGATGAAAAATTCCGCCCTAACGATACAGATGCTGACGGGGCGGCAACGCTAAGCTTTAAAGGCGCTAAGATTTCCGCAAAAGCAGAAGCGACGAAAAGCGCACAAGCTGCAGTAGTGCGATGTTTTCAGGCAAACTTGGCAGATCTAAGAGGCGCAAAACTTGAGTATTTGCAGGTATGCTGGGGTTTTGGTGAGCCTAGCGAACTAAGTCGCAATGCCCTAAGCATCGCGCAAGCGCGCGAAATCATCGGCGGAATTTAAAGCAGCTAGATTTTTGAGGCAGAGCTAATTAGAAATCTAGTATGCAGCTGAGTAAAATCGCGTTTTAGGCTCTTAAAACGGAGCGAATTCCATCCTCACGCACAACGCAAGCGAAATTAAAATTTAAAAGTGATCCTTGCGCGAAAAATTCCACTAGCACGAGAAACTGGGATTTCATCTGCGCGAGTGGAATTTGAAATTTTAAAAATAGCTTTTGTGGTGCGGTATTTTATCTGCGCGAAAAATGAAATTCTATCTGTAAAAGGTGGCGGAATTTTAAAAATTTAAAGACGCCCTCTCGCGGATTAATTTAAAATTTGCCTCGAAAACCAGACTTAAAATTTAATGCCAAACGCGATTTTGGAATTTTGCTGCGTCCATGAAATTTCAAATTCTCGCAAAGCGGCGGCTTTTTAAAATTTTAAAAAGCCTGATCTGTGTTATACACACGATTAGATTTTGTGAGAATAGAATTTATCCGCCGCTCAGAAATCAAGATTTTACCGCACAAGCAAAGCGAAAATCCTCTCCGCCTACGCGAAATTCAAGAATTTTACCGCTTAAACAAAGCGGAATTCTATCCACTCAATCGAAACCTAAAATTTCACTCGCGCCACAGAAGTTTAAAATTTCCGCAAAAATCAAGCCATTTATCTGTAAATTTAAAATTCCGCCTTCTGCAAAGCTTCGCGTTTAATCCGCCACGCGACCAAGATTAAATTTTTAAATTCCGCTTGCTCTGCCTATCTCACAAACAAGTAAAATTTAAAATTTATGAGATTCAAAGCCCAAAATCCCGCGCTTAAGCTTAAAATTTACCGCACGCAAGCGCAAAATCTGCGTAATCGCTCCTATTTAAAAGCCCCGATAGTTTGCCGCGCCCTAACCTAAATTAAATTTTACATTTGCTATAATCGCGAAATTTTAAGGAAGGTAAATGGATATTTTTGAAGGTAGCCCAAGAGAGAAATTTTTTGAAATTTTATCCGCTGCAAGCCCTACTTTAGTGCAAAACGAAATCGAAGAAGCTCTAATCCGCCTCATCGCCTGTGAGCGGCTCTGCGAAGAGCGCGGCATTAGCGAGCGCGAGATCGAAAGCTTCATCGCACAGCAGGATCTACAAGACGAGCTAAACGACAAATTTTTGCAAATGAGCGGAAATATCCTAAGCAATAACGAATAATGCAAGATCAAATCGATTTAATTATGAAAAGCTTCATCGCAGACTGCGGATATGAGCCCGCTAGCGAGATGTTTGATAGGCTAAGCCCCGGCAAAAAACTGCGCTCCAAGCTGCTACTAAACATCGCGCAAAAAGATGAAAAATCGCTACGTCTGTGCGCGATCATCGAGCTCATTCAAGCCGCAAGCCTGCTGCACGACGACGTCATCGACGAAAGCTCGGTGCGCCGCGGCAAACCCTCGATCAACGCCACCTACGGCTCCAAAAACGCCGTGATGCTGGGCGACATACTCTATTCCAAAGCGTATTTTGAGCTTAGCAAATTTGAGGGTCGCATCGCCGCGGCGCTTTCGGGCGCCGTCACGAAGCTTGCCGTGGGCGAGCTGATGGATGTTAGCTTAAGCAACGATTTCAACGACGATGCGAGCAAATATTTGCAGATGATCTATCTAAAAACCTCCGCTCTCATAGAAGAAGTCGCGCGCTGTGGGGCTTTTTTGAAATTCGGCGGCGCAGAAAATCGCGGCGAAATTTCAGATATTAGCGGCACAAAAAACGAGAGCAAAATTCCAAACGCCGCGAAAGATCATGATGAAATTTCAATCGCGAGCGCAAAATTCGGCGAATACGGTAAAAATTTAGGGCTTGCTTTTCAGATTATCGACGATATCTTAGACGTCACGCAAAGCTCCGCAAAGCTCGGCAAGCCGAGTTTGAGTGATTTTGCGGAGGGTAAAACCACCCTGCCCTACATCTATTTGTATGAAAATTTAGATGATGCGCAGCGGCAAAAGCTAAAAACGTTTTTTAAAAAACAGCTGCGCGAGAGCGAAATTTCATGGATCAAGACGAAATTTAGCGAGCACGGCATCATCGAGCGCTGTATAAACGAAGCTCGCGCCTACGGGCAGAAAGCGCTCGAAGCCGTGGCGGAATTTAAAAACGACAAGCTGGAGCAAATCGTGCGAGATATGATAGATAGGGAGTTTTGATGGCGTATATGAGCGTGAGCTTCACCCACAAAAACACGGACATCACGGTGCGCGAGAAACTTTCGTTTTCAAACGACGTGCGCAAGAAAGAAATTTTGCGCCTTTTGGCTTCAAACTCCGCAATAGAGGAGTGTTTGGTGCTAAGCACCTGCAACCGCGTAGAAATTTTTACCGTCGTAAGCGACTTTAGCGAAGCGCAAAAGTTCGTGCTTTTGGCGCTTTCGCGCATTAGCGGCGTGAGCTACGACGAGCTAGCCGAGCGTGCCGATATTTACGAGGATTACGGCGCGATACACCATCTTTTCGCCGTCGCAGCCTCTCTTGATAGCCTCGTAGTGGGCGAAACGCAGATCGTAGGCCAGCTCAAAGACGCCTATAAATTCGCGATGCAAAACGCTCGCGCCGGCGCGCAGATCGCAAGAGCGATAGATGAAGCGCTAAAGTGCGCGGCGCGCATCCGCAACCAAACCGAAATTTCAAAAAATCCGATCTCGGTCTCAAGCGTCGCCGTGGCGATGGCAAAGGATAGACTGGGCTCCTTGCAGGGCGCGGACGCCGTGGTAGTGGGCGCGGGAGAGATGAGCGAGCTAGCGTGCAAACACCTGCT
>NZ_CALHHX010000064.1 GCF_938030685.1 uncultured Campylobacter sp.
ACGACGTAGTCGGTTTTAAAAAGCTCCAAGCACGCCTCCATCAGCAGCTTTTCAGCGAACGGATCGCCCACCTGCACGGTCGGGCGCAGAGATTTGTTCGCGTCGTTAAAGCTATCGCTCGCCATCACGGCTCCACCGAGCCCGTCGCGACCGGTCTTAGAGCCCACGTAGATTACGCTATTGCCCACGCCTTCGGCCCTGCCGTAAAAAATTTCATCCTTTTTAACGATACCTAGCGCAAAGGCATTAACCAAAATATTGCCGTCAAAGCTCTTATCGAAGCTCGTCTCGCCGCCGATCGTAGGGATGCCCATGCAGTTGCCGTAGTGAGCGATGCCTGCAACCGCGCCTTTAAGCAGATAGCGCTGCTTGCGCGCATTCTCGCTTCTTCCACGCACCTCGCCGAAACGAAGCGAGTTCATATTGGCTTCGACGCGCGCGCCCATTGTAAAGATATCGCGCAGTATCCCGCCCACGCCTGTCGCAGCGCCCTGAAACGGCTCTATGAAGCTAGGGTGGTTGTGGCTTTCCATCTTAAAAACTGCAGCCATGCCGCCGCCGATGTCGATGACGCCTGCGTTTTCGCCCGGGCCTTGGATGACCCAAGGCGCCTTGGTCGGGAAGCCGCTTAAGTATTTTTTGCTCGATTTGTAGCTGCAGTGCTCACTCCACATCGCGCTAAAAATCCCAAGCTCGAGCAGATTCGGCTCGCGACCTAAAATTTTTAAAATTTTTTCATATTCTTCGTCTGAAATTTTATGTGCCGCTATCGTTTTTTTATCCATTTTTTCGCCCTTTTCGCCGTTAAATTTAAGTCGTAATAATAACTAAAATTTTCTATCATTTCGATTAATCTTCGCCCTTTTTAAGATACTTCTCGTAAAGTTTCGCCTCTTTTAAAAACGCGTAAAACGCGTTAATGTTTGCCGTGATAAATCCCTTGCGCCCGTCAAAAAGCGATCTGCGCAAAATGTATGATTTAAAAAACGCAAACGGATAGATCAGCAAAAGCTTCGCAAGGCTCGGCTTTTTGCCCTTCTCAAAATCCCCCTGCGCGCGCAGCGTGGAGTAGTTGTTGTTTTTTGTAACGAGTTCGGCGATCGGCTTTTCGCTAAAGTGATTAATGCAAAATTTGCTCTTTTTTACAGCGCCTTTTATGATCGAAATTTGCGCGTGCACCCCCATATTTTTATACTCGCCGCACTCCTTGCGAAAGAAGCGGATGTGAGTATTTTTGCGCACGAGATCCGAGCACTTGCGCCCTAGCGAGTATTCGTGAAATTTAATATCCAGCGCAGAGTAATCGCTCTGGCTCATAAACTCCTCTATCTCGCCTTTTAGCTCAGGACTCACCTCCTCGTCGCCGTCGAGATTGAGCACCCATTCGTTGCTGCAGAGCGAAAACGCATAGTTTTTCTGCACCCCCTCGCCCTGCCAGTCGTGGTGGTAAATTTTATCGGTAAATTTACGCGCGATCTGCAGCGTGGCATCGGTGCTGCCGCTATCTACGATTATGATCTCGGCGAAATCCGCCACGCTACGCAGCATACGCTCGATATGGCGCTCCTCATTCATCACTATCGCATAAACGGACGCTTTAATCATAGTTTGTTCCTTATCCTCGTAAATTTCAGCCAAAAATCAAAAAACCCCTCCGTGCCCAAAATGCCGATACGCTTTACGACATATTTGTCGTCGCCCGCCTCGTAAAGTCCGCGCTTGACGACTACTGCGCCTTTGAAATTTGATCTAGCGATATTTAAAATTTCGTCGTTAAATTTACCGTACGGGTAGGCAAACACTTCGCACGGCCGCCCACAAATACGCGTTACGCGAACCTTGGATGCGATGATCTCGTCTGCTGCGAGCTGCGGATCGCTCGCGTAGGTAAGGTCTAAATTTACGTGGTGCATCGTATGCGCGCCGAACTCCACCAGCCCGCTTGCTTGCATTTTTAAAATTTGCTCCTCGCTCAGCATCCTTGCAAGATGGGCCGTGTTAGCGCGCTCCCAGTCATTTTGCACGGCGTCCGGCACCAAAAATATGCTCGCTTTAAAATCGTATTTTTTCAAAATTTCAAAGGCGTCGGTAAAGTTATTTTCAAACCCGTCGTCGAACGTGATGCAAACCGCCTTTTTAGGCAGCCGCTCTAGCGCGATAAGCTCGCTAAGCTTAAAGCTTTTAAAGCCGTTTTTTGCAAGCCACGCGATCTGCCTCTCAAAATCCGCGGGTCTTAGCCGCCATTTGTCGAATTTATCGCCCTTGTGCTCCTCTACGCTATGATACATCAGCACCCGCGCCTTATGCCAGCCCTGCGGGATCCGCCACCAGTTATACCGCAGCGAAACGCCCGCTACGGCGGCAAAGATCAGAAA
>NZ_CALHHX010000065.1 GCF_938030685.1 uncultured Campylobacter sp.
CGATAAAAGGATAAAAATGACGTTTTCACAGATTATTTTGACGCTTCAAAACTACTGGCACGAGCAGGGCTGCTTGCTCGTTCAGCCCTACGATATGCCCGCGGGCGCAGGCACCTATCATCAGGCTACCTTTTTGCGCAGCCTAGGAAGCAAACCTTGGCGCGCGGCATACGTAGCACCCTCGCGTCGCCCTACGGACGGGCGCTACGGCGAAAACCCAAACCGCCTCGGCGCGTATTATCAGTTTCAGGTGATCTTAAAGCCGAGCCCGGATAATATCCAAGAGCTCTATCTAAAAAGCCTGGAAAAGCTCGGGCTCGATCTTAAAAGCCACGATATCCGCTTCGTAGAAGACAACTGGGAGAGCCCGACGCTAGGGGCCTGGGGGCTTGGCTGGGAGGTTTGGCTGGACGGCATGGAGGTGACGCAGTTTACATATTTTCAGCAGGTAGGCGGCATCACGTGCGAGCTAATTAGCGGCGAGATCACCTACGGACTTGAGCGCTTGGCGATGTATCTGCAAAACAAAGACGACGTTTACGACATCGTCTGGGACGACAAGGCGGGGCTAGTAACCTACGGCGACGTGCATAAAAGGGGCGAGTTTGAGTTCAGCAAATACAACTTCGAGCTTGCGGACACCGCGATGCTTTTTAATCAGTTTGAAAACTGCTTTTGCGAGTGCAAAAGTATCCTAAAGCACGGCCTGGCGCTTCCTGCGTATGATTACTGCATGCTTGCGGCGCACACGTTCAACGTCCTTGACGCGCGCGGAGCGATCTCAGTCACGCAGAGGCAGGATTATATTTTAAAGATCCGCGATCTTGCCAAAAACTGCGCGCTTTGCTACGCAGATCCGCAAAAATACGTCGCCGATCTTTGCGGTACGGAGTGCAGCGATAAAAAAGGTGGCAAAGACGGCAGCGCGGCAAATGAGGGAGAAAAGAGCGAAAAATGCGGCGTTAAAAGGGCTGTCTCGGTGCCCGCTTTCTCCACAGGAGTAAATTTAAAAAACGCCCACGGCAAGCAAAACGCCGCGGACAAAGCGGATGAAAGCGCAAAGTAGGATTTATGAAAACGGGCGAAATTTATGAAATTTTAAACGCCGCCGCGCCCTTTTGCGACGCTGAGGCGTGGGATAATAGCGAGCTAATACTCGGAAACTTGGATGATGAAATTTCAAAAATCTATCTAAGCCTCGACGTTACTAGCGAGCTGGTGCGCGAGGCAGAGGCGGGCTCTCTTTTCGTGGTCCACCACCCGCTGATTTTCAGCCCGCTAAAATCGCTTGATCCGCGGCTATATCCTGCAAATTTGATCTATGAGATGATCCGCAAAAATATCTCTCTCATCGCGATGCATACGAATTTTGACAAGCACGTTTTAAACGGATTCGTAGCGCGCGAAATTTTAAAATTTGAAATTACGGATGAGCGGGAATTTTTGGTTTTTATGCGCGCAGATTTGAGCTTTGAGCAGCTGTGCGTACAGATAAAGCGCAAGCTTGGTATAGAGCATCTGCGCGCCGTAAAGACGAAAAATTTTATCCGAAATATCGCGCTTTGCACCGGCAGCGGAAGCGAACTAAATCAAAGCTTGGGCGTTGATTGCTTCATCACGGGCGATATAAAATATCACGCAGCGCTTCAAAATTTAGAAAACGGCGTGAGTTTGATCGACATAAATCATTTTGAAAGTGAGCGCTATTTTGGGCGCGCGCTCGCACCTTTCTTGCAAAAAAGCGAAATTGAAGTTATAATAAGCGAGCAAAAAAATCCATTTACGTATTATTAAAGGAAAAAGATGAACAAATATTTAAGCCAATTGGTAGAGCTTTGCGAATTCGATAAGCAGCTGGACGGATTTAAGCCTAAAATCGAGGCTGCGCAGGAGAAGCTGGGCAAAAAAAGCGGCGAAATTTCAGGCGCAAAGGAACAGATCGAAACTCTAAATGCGGAGATCGCCGAGCTAAAATCTCAAATTCTACAAGCAAACGCGCAACTTAGCGCCTTTTCGTCCAAGCTAAAAAGCACTGGCAAAAAAAGCGGCGCAGCAAAAACCGAAAAGGAGATCAAGGCCCTTAGCGTCGAAGAGGACATCGCAAAAGAGCAGCTCGAAGCCACAAACGAGGAGATCGAAAGGCTGGAAAAGATCGTAGCCGCAAAGGAAGCGCTCGTAAAAGAGCAGAGCGAAAAGCAAGAGGCGTTTGAAGCCGAGTTAAAAAGCTTGCAAGAGCAGGTGAGCGCCGAGATGGGCGAGGTCGAGGTCGCTCGCGGCGCGATCTACGCCAAGCGTGATAAGCTAATGCAGGCGATGAATCCAAAAACCGTCTCATTCTATGAAAAGATCCGCAAATGGGCGGGCAACACGGCGGTCTCGCCGGTGCGCAAACAGGCCTGCTACGGCTGCTTTATGCGCATAAGCGACAAGACCTATTCCGCGGTCATCAAAAGCGACGACATCGTAACCTGCCCGTATTGCGGCAGAATTTTATATAAAGAAGCCGAGTGATCTACACCGCCTTGGCGTTTTTGGCGTGGCTTGCAGCTGCGCCTTTTATTTTTATCCTAAGCTTTAAAAAAAAATACCGCACGAGCCTGAAGGCGCGATTTTTCCTATACAAAAACCCTAAATTTAGTCCCGCAGCGGTGCATTTTCACGCTTGCAGCCTGGGCGAGGTAAATGCTCTCGCGCCGCTAATTTCTAAATTTGAGAGCGTCGCGCTTAGCACGACCACGCGGACGGGCTTCGGTGCGGCGCGCGCGCTCACGCCGAACTCTCGCTATCTGCCGTTTGAAAATTGGCTTCCGTTTTGGCTTACGGGCAGCCGCGTGCTGGTGATCTTTGAAGCGGAGCTGTGGCTAAATTTGATCCGTTCCGCTAAATCGCGCGGAAGCTACGTGATCCTGCTAAATGCGCGCATTAGCGACCGCTCGTACGCGAGCTATCTGCGCTTTAAGTTTTATTATCGAAAAGCGTTTGAAAATATCGATCTGGTGCTTGCGCAAAGCGAGCTTGATGCGGCGCGGCTGCGGGAGATCGGCGCAAAAAATATAAAGGTCGCGGGCAACGTAAAAAGCGCAAATATCGCCGTTGCGACGAAGGATTATTCCGCCGCGTCCGCAAATAGCTTCGTGCTTACGATCTCAAATACTCACGAGGGCGAAGAGGAGCTCATTTTATCGAATTTAAACGATTTTATAAAATTTCGCAGTTCGCAAAATATGCCCGAAAAATACCCGCGCGCAGCGAGTGCCCGCGGCGATAGAAGCTTGCCTGGGGCTGAGCTTCGCGACGAGCAGGGCTCGACCGAGCCGATAAATTTAAACGCAGCTTCTTTGGATGCGGCGAGCTCAAGCGACGCTTCGTCCGCCGTGCCGAATACGACGCCTTTAAATGGCGCGTCTTTAAATTCTGCTGCACCGAATGCAGCGCCTGCGATCGCCACGCCGCAAAAGCTAAAAATCATCCTGGCGCCGAGGCACCCTGAGCGCTTCGAAAAGGTATGTGAAATTTGCAAGGCTTGGGCGCGCGAGCACGGGCTTAGCTTTGAGCGGTTCAGCGACGGCGCGGGGCTTGAAAGCGATTTTATCTTGCTTGATGCCTTCGGCGAGCTAGCGAACTTTTATAAAATTTCAAACGTCGTGATCTTAGGCGGTAGTTTTTTGCGCAATATCGGCGGACATAGCCCGATCGAGGCGGCGAGCTTCGGCGTGTCGATCATCAGCGGGCGATTTTTTTATAATCAAAAGGCGCTGTATGCGCTCGTACAAAACATCGCTCTATGCGACGCAAACGAAATTTCAAACGCTTTAAAAGAGCCGCTAAAGGGCACGCGGATAGATAAAATTTGCGATCTGCAAGAGATAGAAAATTTAATCAAGGAAAGAATTTAATGCAAGAAAAAGCCTATAAGCTGCTGGCGGCGCAGGAAAACATCTCGCACAACGAAGCCAAGGCCCTCATCGACGCGGGGCTTGTAAGCGCGCGCGGCGCAAAGATCGCTCTAGCGCGCGAGATGCTCGGCGAAAATACTAAATTTAGCGTGATGAAGCCCGCAAAACCCGCGATCATTTACGAGGATGAGAACGTTTTGGCAGTCAATAAGCCGCCCTTTATGAGTAGCGAAAATTTGGAAAAAATCTATAAATTCGGGCTTCTAAACCGCCTGGATAAGGAAACTAGCGGCGTCGTGCTGCTATATAAGAACGAGGAATTTCGCGAAGCGGCGATTGCGGAGTTTAAAAATTTACGCGTGAGGAAAAGCTACATCGCGATCGTGAAGGGGATCGTGAGCGAAGAGATGAAATTTGACGAGCCGATTTTGACGATAAAGACCCGAAGCGGCGCGTTTTCTAAAATTTCGCCAAACGGCAAGAGCGCATTTAGCGAGGTTTATCCGCTGATGGTAAGCGGCAAAAAATCGCTCGTGAAGGTGCGGATCGAGACGGGCAGGACGCATCAGATCCGCGTGCATCTGGCAAATGCGGGATTCGGCGTAATAGGCGATGAAAAATACGCTAAAAGCCGCTCGAAGCGGATGTTTCTGCACTCGTACGAGACCGAAATTTTAGGGTTAAAATTTAAAGCTCCGCCAGGTAAAAGCTTCAACGAATTCGGCTTTGAAATTCCCAAGGATCTCTGATATTCAATGGCTTTTAAGTTAATTTTAGGTAACATCGCAAGTTTAAAAATTTTATAAGGGATCAAAGTGTTCGAGATCATAAGCGAGTCGTTTAAAAACGCGGTCAATAAATTAAAAACAATCGATGACGAAAAAGCTTTAAAAAACGCCTTGGAGACGCTAAAAAAGGCGCTTTTAAAGGCCGACGTGCATCACAAAGTCGTAAAGGATTTTTTGGCGCTTGTCGAGGCCGATCTTCGTATCGGCACGATAGGACAGAAGCCGTTTTTGCAGTCCATCAAGACAAATTTGACTAAAATTTTAACGGCGCCTAGAGGCAGCAGTCAGGGATTTGTATTTGCTAGCACGCCTCCTACGGTAGCTTTGATGACGGGACTTCAAGGAAGCGGAAAATCTACAAGCACGATAAAACTTGCAAACTATCTGAAACTTCGTAAAAAAAAGGTCTTGGTCGCTGCGTGCGACTTGCAGCGCCTAGCTGCGGTCGAGCAGCTCCGCCAGCTGTGCGAGGCGAATGAGATCGAGCTGTTTTTTATCGAGGGCGAGAGCGATCCGATAAAGGTTGCGGAAAAAGCGCTAAGCAAGGCTAAAAGCGGGCTTTATGACGTACTGCTTGTAGATACGGCGGGACGTCTTGCGATCGATGAGGCGCTGATGGCACAGCTTGCGGAGATGAAAAAAGCTCTAAATCCGCATGAAATTTTTTACGTAGCGGACGCTATGAGCGGTCAAGACGGCATTAAAACGGCCGCTAAATTTGATGAAATTTTAGGTTTAACGGGCGTGGTCTTAAGCAAATTTGACGCCGATACCAAAGGCGGCGTAGCTCTTGGCATCGCGCAGCAGCTGGGCATCCCGCTTCGCTTTATCGGAACCGGCGAGAAAGTGGCCGATTTAGAGGGCTTTATACCCGATAGAATTACAGGTCGCATTATGGGCGAGGGCGATTTAGCGACGTTAGCCGAGAAGACAAGCGCCGTTTTCGATGAAAGAGAAGCTAAGGCCTTGAACAAAAAGATCAAAAAGGGCGAGTTTAATTTCAACGATTTCGTAAATCAGCTCGAAAGCGTGAAAAAGCTCGGCAATATGAAAAATTTGATCGGCATGATCCCCGGGCTTTCCGGTATGGCGAATAAGATAAAAGATATCGATTTGGAAAACTCAAAAGAGATACTTCATATCAAAGCGATGATTAACTCTATGACGCCGAAAGAGCGCGAAAATCCTGATCTGCTAAATAATTCGCGCAAGCGCAGACTTGCTGCTGGTGCAGGGCTTTCGCAGGTGGAGGTGAACCGCTTTTTAAAGCAGTTTGCGGGCGCTTCGAAGCTTGCGAAGAAATTTTCGGGCAAGGGCGGCATGCAGGGGCTTGCCTCAATCGCTCAAAGGCAAAATTTACCGAGATAATTTCTCGGTAGAGTTTGCAGATGTTTAAGTTTTAGCCATCTGCAAGTTCTAAAACTTACAAAAATTTAAGGAGAAAAAATGGCAACAGTTGTTAGGCTTACAAGAATCGGAAGAAAGAAGCAGCCTTTTTATCGCATCGTGGTAACGGATAGTAGGAAAAGACGCGACGGCGGCTTTATCGAGACGATCGGCTTTTATAACCCGTTAAAACAGAGCGATAATATCAAATTTGACGCGGAGCGCTTAGCATACTGGAAGAGCGTAGGCGCGAAGTTAAGCGATAGGGTTGCTCAAATCACAAGCAAATAAAATGGTAGAAAATTTTATAAAAGAATACGCAAAGTTGATCGCCGACTATCCGCAGTCCGTCTCTACGCAAAAGCGGGTCGGTGAAAACTTTACCGAGATCATCGTCTATGCCGACAAGGCCGATACCGGTAAGCTCATCGGCAAGGACGGCAAAATGATAAACGCTATAAAGACTGTCATCATCGGCTATAAAGCAAAAGATCCGATCAATTATAAAATTACCGTCAAAGCCAAAGATGCCTGATGATCTTTTGGAGGTCGCAAAGCTCGGTCGGACTATAGGTCTAAAGGGCGCGGTTAAAATTTTTGATCGCAGCGACTTCCCCTCTCAGTTTAAAAAAGGCGCCAAATTTTATCTGCGAAACGGCGAAATTCTAGAAATTCTATCCTTTAGCGGCGCAAATTCTAGTGCTATTTTTAAAAATTACGAAAGCGTAGAAGCGGCGGCAAATTTAACCAACCAAATCATTTACCGCAGCAAAGAGGACACGCGGAAATTTTGTAAATTGCAAAAGGGCGAGTTTTTTTACTTCGATATTATCGGGCTTGAAATTTATGAAGACGGTGCAGTTTTGGGGCGCGTAAGGGACATATCGCAGATCGGAAACGGATATCTTTTTGAAGTAGAAACGGATGAAAGCCTAATCTCGCAGGCTTTGCCGAAAGAATTTTTCATCCCCTACGTGGACGCCTATGTGAAAGAAATTTCGCTTAGCGAACGTAAAATTTTTACGCAAAATGCGCGCGCGATTTTGGAAAATTCATGAATTTTATCTTCATCTCTCTATTTGAAAATCTCATCGCGCCCTATTTTGAGGACTCTATTTTAAAGCGCGCGGCCGATAAGAAAATAATCTCGACGCATTTTTTTAACCCGCGAAATTTCACGACAAATCGCTATAAAAAAGTAGATGATTATATGATCGGCGGCGGTGCGGGGCTTTTGATCGGCACGGAGCCGCTTGCCGGGACTATAGAACACGTAAGAGCTAAATTTAAAAACGCCAAGTTTATCTACCTCTCGCCCGCCGGTAAAAAATTTAACCAAAACGACGCCAAGCGCCTAAGCGGCGAAGAGAGCCTATGCTTTATCTGCGGGCGCTACGAGGGGATTGATGAGCGCATAGTCGAAAGATAT
Source organism: uncultured Campylobacter sp. (assembly GCF_938030685.1). Taxonomy (GTDB): domain Bacteria; phylum Campylobacterota; class Campylobacteria; order Campylobacterales; family Campylobacteraceae; genus Campylobacter_B. The sequence goes on from NZ_CALHHX010000065.1 coordinate 7,500, forward strand.
GTAGGTGAAATTTTTTGCATCGGCGATTTCGTTCTTACCGGCGGCGAGCTCGGCGCGCTTTGTATGTGCGATGCGATAAGCCGCAACATAAAAGGCGTTTTGGGCAACGAAAGCTCGCTTGTCGAAGAAAGCTTTGAAGGCGGAATTTTAGAGGCGCCTGCATTTACAAAGCCTGATGTTTTTGAAAATTTACCTATAGTTTCAGAGTTTTTAAAGGGTAATCACGCTAAAATGCGCAGCTTAAAAAATCAAATGGCGCTATGCAAAACGAGGTTCTTCCGCCCGGATATGTACCGAAAAATCGCCAGAAATAAAGGAAATTTATGAAAAACAAGTATATCCAAGCGTTTGAGGACGCTCAGATCACAAGCAAAAGTGTGCCTGATTTCCGTGCCGGCGACACCTTGAAGGTAGCCATTAGGATTAAAGAGGGCGATAAGAGCAGAATTCAAAATTTCGAGGGTACTTGCATTGCACGCCGCGGAAACGGCGTCAGCGAGACCTTCATTATTCGCAAGATCGGCGCAAATAGCGTCGGCGTAGAGAGAATTTTCCCGATCTACAGCGAGAGTATCGAAAGCATCGAGGTTCTAAGAAAAGGACGCGTTCGCCGTGCGAAGCTATTTTACCTACGCGACAGACGCGGTAAAGCGGCTAAAATCAAAGAGCTTCGAAAATAATCCTTTAAATTTATGCTTCCCAATTCAAAAGGAAGCTCTTTTTATCATGCGCGAGATTTTAAAAAATTTCGCGCAAAATCTACTCGCATTAAATCTAAAATTTTACAACTTTTCCATTAAAATTTTTAATTTTGAATTGCCTAAAAATCGCCTTTTTCTATAGAAAAAGATAAAATATATCCTGATTTTATTTGCGTTTAAAAATATTACTATAAAATGCAAATCTTAATTTAGAAAGCTCGCGCTAAATTTGAGAATCCGGCCGAGTAAAATTTATTCAGTAAAGAGCGAGATGTGATTTTTTTAGGCATTGACGTAGGATCAACCACTGTTAAAACGGTAGTTTTAAATGAAAAATATGAAATTTTAAGCAAGAGCTACGAGAGGCATCTGGCAAAGCCCAAGGAACTGGTGCTGGATAAAATTTTGCAAATCCAAAAAACCTATGCGGGCGAGCAATTCAGCGTCGCCATAGCGGGTTCGGCAGGCATGGGTATCGCCAAAAATTGCAAAATTCCGTTCGTCCAAGAGGTTTTCGCTACCTCGCTCGGCGTTAAGCGGATGTTTCCAAAGACCGATGTCGTCATTGAGCTCGGCGGCGAGGATGCTAAAATTTTATTTCTCACGGGCGGACTTGAAGAGCGTATGAACGGCTCATGCGCGGGCGGTACCGGCGCATTTATCGACCAGATGACCAATCTTTTGCATCTGGATATCACGGAGCTTGATCGTTTAAGCTTTGCGGCGAATAAAATTTACCCGATCGCCTCACGCTGCGGTGTGTTCGCCAAAAGCGACATTCAGCCGCTGTTAAATCAAGGCGTACGCAAGGAAGACATCAGCGCCAGTATCTACGCCGCAGTCGTCGAGCAGACGATCTCGGGGCTCGCTCAGGGTCGCGAGGTCAAGGGCAATATTCTGTTTCTAGGCGGCCCATTGTTTTTCCTAAAAGGCCTTCAGAAGCGCTTTAAAGAGGTGCTAAAGCTCACCGACGAAACCGCGACTTTCCCTGACATCGCGCCTTATTTCGTGGCTTACGGCAGCGCGCTGTACGCAAAGGATACGGGCGAGACTCTAAATTTAGAGGAGACGATCGCGCTTTTAAAAAAGGAACCCGACAGAACCGCGCTGGAAGCCGAGCCGCCGCTTTTCAAAGACAGAGCGGAATTTGACGAGTTCACCGCTCGTCACGCCCGTGCGAGCGTGCCTAAAGTAGATATCCACACCTATAGCGGAGATGCGTATTTGGGCGTGGATTGCGGCAGCACCACGATCAAAGTCGTGCTGATAGGCGCAAACTACGAACTGCTCTATAAATTTTACTCCTCCAATAAAGGCGATCCCGTCGATATCCTGCTGCCGCGTCTTAAGGAGCTATACGATCTTTGCGAAGGCCGTATCAAAATCAAAGGCAGCGGCGTTACCGGCTACGGCGAGGATCTCATCAAAACCGCCTTTCGCTTCGATTACGGCATCGTCGAGACGATCGCGCATTATAGCGCCGCGCGTCACTTCAATCCAAAGGTAGATTTTATCATCGACATCGGCGGACAGGACATCAAGTGCTTTTCGATAAAGGATGAAAATATCGATTCTATCGTGCTAAACGAAGCGTGTAGCTCGGGCTGTGGCTCATTTTTGCAGACCTTTTCAAATTCTTTAGGCTACGACATCAAAGATTTTGCGAATTTAGCCCTTTTTGCGACCCATCCCGCCAAGCTCGGCAGCCGCTGCACGGTCTTTATGAACTCCTCGGTCAAGCAGGCCCAAAAGGACGGCGCTACGATCGAGGATATCAGCGCGGGTCTTGCCATTAGCGTTATTAAAAACGCGATCTACAAGGTTATCCGCGTGCGAAACGCCGACGATCTTGGGCAAAATATCGTAGTGCAGGGCGGGACATTTTTAAATAACGCCGTGCTGCGCGCATTTGAGCTGGAGCTTAAGAAAAACGTTATTCGCCTCGATATCAGCGAGCTTATGGGCGCATACGGCGCAGCGCTTTTTGCCAAAAATAACGCGAACGAGCGCACCGATATGATCAGTCGCGCCGAGCTTGAAAGCTTTACTCACAGCAGCGAATTTAGCGTCTGCAAGCTCTGTACCAATAAATGCCCGCTTACGATCAGCCACTTCGGCGATACTAAATTTGTCACAGGCAATAAATGCGAGCGCGGTGCGGGTAAGGAGATCCGCCACGACATTACGAATTTATTTGAGTTTAAAAACGAGCTTTTGCGAAAATATCGTAAGCCACCGAAGCAAGACGCACCGCGAGTCGGAATTCCGTTTGTTTTGAATATGTTTGAGATGATCCCGTTTTGGAGCGCATTTTTTGAAAATTTAGGCATGAGCCTCGTGTTGTCGCAAAAGCCGCGAAAAGAGACGCTGTTTTTGGCAAGCCAGAGCATCCCGAGCGACACCGTTTGCTACCCGGCTAAAAGCGTGCACGGCCACATCTACGATCTTTTAAACAAGGAAGTGGATTTTATCTTTTATCCATGCATGAGCTACAGCCTGGATGAAAATATCAGCGAGAACTGCTACAACTGCCCCGTAGTCGCATA
>NZ_CALHHX010000066.1 GCF_938030685.1 uncultured Campylobacter sp.
TCGGATGGGAGAAAAAATTCCTCGCGCGCTCGTCTTTAAATTTAGGCGCGTAAAAACCCAGCTCTTGCTGCTGCGCCGGGCACGGCTCGGAATTCTGCGGCGAAACGGACTCTGCTTGATTTTGCGTGGAATTAGCTTTGGAATTCCGATCGGAATTTTTAGAGCTTTGCGAGAAGTTCTGAACAGAATTTGGTTCGGCGCTTCCGCCGTTTTGTGAGAAATCCCACGCGAAATTTTGATTTTTAAAGCTTTGCGCGGAAGTGGGTTTGGAGTTTTGACTTTGATCTGAATTCTTGGCGCTTTGTAAGAGGTTTAGCGGTAAATTTTGCTCGGAATTTTTAATGCTCTGCGAGAAGCTCAGCTCGGAGTTTGATTTGACGCTTCTGCCGCTTTGCGAAAAACCCCACACGGAATTTTGATATTTGAAGCTTTGTGCGGGCTCTACTTCCGAATTGCGAGCTGAAATTTTAAAATTTCGCGTAGAAATTCCGCCTGAATTTTTAAAATAATCTGCGCCAAATCCACAACGCAGACGGGCGTCTGGGTTCGCACCAAATCTGCAATGTAGACAGGCGGCACGAGCGGGGCGGTCGGATACGCGCTGCAAAGGATCGTTCGCACTAGAGCTGGACCGCAAGCTGGCACTCGCGCTGGAGTCGCGGCGTGAGTGGACATCTCGGTTCGCGCCAACGCGCCGTAAGCAAACACCCACGCTAGAGCTACGCCATAAGTAAGTACTCGCGCTAGAGCCGCGGTATGTATCGCCGCATAATAGCGCCGAATTTCGTGCAGCAAAGCCGTAGCGCACTGCGCCGTTCAAGAGCACGCTCACGATATAATCATAGTTCGCACGGCTGCGTAGCTCGTATTTTGGTGCGATAAAACCACGGCGCCAGGCATCCTGCGAAAGGCTGTATCCGCTTACGTTAAGATCGCAGCGCCCGATGTCCCGAAAAGGCCTGTCTATGCAAGCAACGAAATCATAACATTTAGCATCTCGCAAAAGCCTGTGTCCGCCCGCACCGACATCGCGGCATCTAATACTTCGCAAGAGCCCGTGTCTGCGTATGCCCAGATCGTCGCATCTAGCGCCCAGCAGCCTGTATCTGCACGCATCTGGATCGCGATACGCGCCAAAGCCCCGCTTGCTCGCGTCTGGGCCGCAACGCAAGTTTAAATTTCGTGCGGAACCTCCCTGCTCGCGCGCATTAAAGATAAAATTTCTATTCATAATAGCTCACCCCCCTAAACTGTTCGCTTACCACGCGCTCTTCGTACCGCTCGTCGCGCGCGCTTAGCGGCTCATCCAGCCTCACGACGCGTCTAAGCCCCATCCCTTTGGGCTCAAGCTCGATGATCTCGTGGCTTAGGCGTGCGGCTTCGAAGCGGTCGTGAGTCACCAAAAGACAGGCAAGCCCCTCGCGCTCGATCTTTGAAACTAAAATTTCGATCAGCGCGCCGCGCAGATCGCGATCGAGCCCTACAAACGGCTCATCAAGCAGCGCCAGATCGCAGCCGCTAAGGATCGTGCGCAAAAACGCCGTGCGCTTTTGCATGCCGCCGCTTAGCTCTCGCGGGAATTTATTCAGATCACTCGGACTTAGCCCGATCTTTGCGGCGAGGGCGTAAATTTCGTTCATGCCTGCGGGGCTAAAAATTTCGATATTTTTAAGTGCCGTGAGGTTCGGCAGCAGGCGGTTTTCTTGAAACAAAAAGCTGATTTTCTTAAAGCCGTTTTCGATCTGTCCGCTTTTTTTATCCTCCAGCCCGCAGACCAGCCGCAAAAGCGAGGTCTTGCCGCAGCCGCTCGGACCAAAGAGCGTCTTTACTTCGCCTGCGCGCAGCTGCAGTGAAAAATCGGAAATTATAACGTCGCGCAGAATTTCGTAGCACAGATTTGAAATTTTTAGCATCATCTGCTCCACGGCATCAGTAAAATTTCAAGCGGCTTGGTCACGAGATAATCGAAAAGCGCCGTAAAGGCTATGACTAGGCACACATACGCCATGACCTCGACCGTATCGATATTGACGCGCGCTTCGGCTATCTTTGCGCCGATGCCGTCGTTCGCGCCTAAAAGCTCCGCCATCACAAGCACCTTCGCGCCGTTGCTGACCGCGACGTAGATCGCAGGGAGCAGCCGCTCGATTAGGTGCGGCGCGTAGAGGTAGCGCAGTTTTTTTAAAATTGAGCTTTTGTAGCTGTCGAAAAGCTCGGTGTATTCGGTGCTCACGCTAGCCATCGCCTGCACTGCGGACGCAAAAGTCATCGGCGCGACGACGATAACGACGGTAAAAAGCACGCTTTTATCGCCGAAATGAAACCAAAATATCGCAAGCACGATCCAGACGATGGGCGGCGTCGAAAGAAGCACGGTAATTAGCGGGTTTAAAAAGGCTCGCAGGCTTTTGAAATACCCCGCCGCAAGCCCGCTGCAAATCCCCGCAAAAAGCGCGAGGAAGGTGCCTGCAAGCGCACGTTTAAGCGACAGAGCTAGATCGTTTGCGGCAAAATTTCTTAAAATTTCGCACGCCTTAGAAAAAACCGCCGCGGGCTGGGGAAGAATGAGCGGCCCATAAGCCTCGCTCGCCACCTGCCAAAGGGCTATGAAAAAGCACACCGCCCCTAGGCTCGCAAAGCCGCCCCACAGATAATCTATGACGTAAAACGCGGGGTTTTGAGCTTTGCGAATTTTATCGATTTTTAGCATAGAAAAAACTCGTCCTTAGGCATCGCGCCGCCGAGGAGCTTAGGGTTAAATTCCATCAGAATTTCATAAAATTTCAAAAGCTCGTCCTTGATCTCGCTAGGCTTTTTGACGCATAAATTCGACGTATCGATACTCATAAATATCGCAGGCGGCGGCGCGGGAAAGAAATTTGTCCCGATCGCCGCGGCGCTTTGTTTGTTCGCTTTGATCCACGCAAGCGCGTCTGTCAGATCGGCGTTTAAAATTTCAAAATCCACCTTTTTCGCGGCGTAAAAATCAGTATCTGCGATGATGCCCGCTTGCGGGATTATGGGCTTTACCGAAAACGCCTGCGCCCACATATCGCTTAAATTTGCCCCTCGCTGCACGGCGATACCCGATACTTTGCCCTTCAAGATCATGGCGCTTGCTAGCGGCTCGACCGTGATCGCGACGTCGTAGTCCTTGGCCAAAAACAGCTGCGCGCTCTCTGCGGGGCTGGCGGTGTAGTCGATATTTAGCCCGCTAATGCCCTGCTTTTTCGCTATGGCTCGCACAATGATGTCTAGCATGTCGTTTTTAAAAGGCATTACGATCTTTTTGCCCTTCAGCTGCGCAAATTCCGTTATCTTCTCGCCCTTGCTCATCACGAAATTTAGCCCCTCGGTGAGGATATTTACCATACCGATCTTGCGCCCCTGATTTGCGAGGTTCACCCCCACGTTGCTAGGGCTCATCATGACCTTGTACTCGCCGTTTGCCACGCCTGCGCGCAGCTGATCGGGATCGCGCCAAAGCTCGAGCTTCGCGTCGTATTTTTTGCCGATCTGCCCCTGCATGCACGCAACGCCGATGATGAGGCTAGGCATCGCAGGCGCGCCATAAATAGTAAAAGCCTCCTTTGCAAAAAGAGGGCTAGCAAGCCCGCTAGCCGCCAACGCGGACGTTAGTTTTAAGAAATTTCTTCTTTGCATCTTCTCCTCTTTTCATTCCTGCCAAACGGCAAGATTTTGATAATCGATGTGCAATTATATCAAAAACAGGAGTGATTCGGTTTGATTAAGCTCAATAGTCCCTCTTTAAATTTTAATGCGCTAAAATTTAAAACGTCCCGCAGCGATAAAATTTTATGCTAAAATGGCGCAAATTTCAATCCAAGGACATAAAATGAGAAGCGACATCATTAAAAAAGGCTATACGCGCGCGCCGCACAGAAGCTTGCTAAGAGCGACCGGGCTAAAATGGTGTTGCAATAGACGTTCTGCTTGACAATAACTGTTTCAAAACTAGGTATTTAAAGCTATCCGTAATTTAAAAATAGTTATAATCCAATTAAAAAGGCTTGTATATGAATTATAAAAAAGCATTTTATTCGAAACTAGAAGACTGCTACTTGGGTGTAAAGATCAAGGACACGAAAGATAAAAGCGGTTTTAGTAACCTTTTAAGCATAAAAGAGCGATATTTCGAGTATATTAAGCAAATTTTAGATAAGCAAATTTCGTCCACGAACGATTCTGACGAACATGAAATTTACAACAAGCTTTACACGTTTTTCGATAGTTATCTAAATGAAACAGGCACGCCATTTTTTACCGATACGCCGATTTATAAAAATATCTACGCTAAAATTTACTCAAACTCCAAAGACACGAGCCTATTTTATAAAACGCAAAATTTATACTACGTAAAATCGGACGTAATCTATAAAAGTATGACGCTAACCGATGAAAACACTAAATTTGCGGTGGAATTTAACGCGAACGAGTTTCGCCGGTCGAGCGATAATGTAAAATCAAAGCTAATTTTTAAATTCGCAGGATTAGAGCAAGGTGCGAATTTGCAGATACAAACTCCGCTAATCAAAATAAACGTAACGAATCAAAGCGAGCTATTTAAGAACTTAAAAAGCGTTTTTAAGCAAGGAAGCGGTGAATTCACGGACGATTTTTTAAAAGAGCTAAAAGGGCTCAAAATTGACGAAGACGAGCTAAAAAAGATTTTTCGTAGCTATAAAAAGCAAAACGAAGTGGATTTTTTTATCCATAAAGATGCCGAGAATTTTTTGAAAGAGCAGTTTGAGTTATGGATGTTTAGTTATCTTTATGCCGACAGCAAGACGCACAAGTGGCAGCCTTACGCAATTGAGAGATTGCAAAGAATCCGCAATATCGCATTCGAGTTAATCGAAATCATAGCCAAATTTGAAAACGAGCTAAAAGCGATCTGGCTAAAACCCAAATTCGCCAAAAATACGCAGTATGTTTTTACGCTGGATTTAATACCTAATTTCGATATTTCGCTCGTTACCGACAAGCAAATTGCCGAGTGGAAAGAGTTAAATTTAGTTGACGTTAACTTTACGACTAGCACGCTAAAAAGCGACTTTGGAAAATATAAATTCCTACCACTCGATACGAAATTTTTAAACTATAAAAATAGACTGGATTTGCTTAGCAGGTTTGAAAATTTAGACGAAATTTTAAATGGCGAACTAGTAAAATCGGACAATTTCGCTGCACTAAATACCCTAATGCCTCGTTATAAAGGTAAAATCGACCTTGTCTATATCGATCCGCCGTTTAATACAGGCTCAGACTTTGAGTATAAAGACCGCTTTCAAGATTCCACGTGGCTTACGCTAATGCAAAACCGCCTAGAATTCGCACGTGAAATTTTAAGTGAGCGTGGGAGTTTTTATCTACACCTAGACCACAATGCAAACTATATGGGACGAATGCTGTTAAATGATACGTTCGGTAAGGATAAATTTATAAATGAAATTATTTGGAGTTATCGTAGCGGCGGAGCTTCAAAAAATGAGAGTATGCCAAGAAAACACGATAATATTTGGCTATACTCTAAAACAGATAATTTTGTCGTCAAGCCTCTATATGAAATACAATACTATGATGTAAATTTTATGGGCAGTTGCAGTCAGGATGAAAATGGAAAATTTTATGTAAATACTCTTTTAAGAGATGTACTTGAGGGTGATATTAAAATAAATAAAGATGGGAAAACTCAATTATATAGTGTTAAACCTGTATTAAATTTATCATCGGAACATTTAGGATTTGGTACACAAAAACCAGAGGGGCTTTTGTCGCTCCTTTTTGAAATAGTAAATACTGATAAAAAATCCATCATTTTAGACTATCATTTAGGCTCGGGCACAAGTGTTGCGGTGGCGCAAAAACTCGGTCGAAAGTGGCTTGGCGTGGAGATGGGTGAGCATTTTTACAGCGTGATTATCCCGCGTCTTAAAAAGGTGCTCGCAGGGGTGCAAAGCGGTATCAGTAAAGACGCGGGCCATCATGGCGGCGGAGCGTTTAGATATTTTGAGTTAGAAAGCTACGAAGAGGCGCTGAATGAATGCGAATACGCGCTAGATGAGAGTGGCGTGATAGATTATCGTAAATCGCGCAAGCTCATAAAGGAGCTAAATAAGGGAGAGAAAGTGTGCCTTGATATGGACGGATACAGGGGTGAATTTGACATTTTTTTGAGTTATTCAAATTTGACTGGCGCAAAAATCAAACGAATTTTTGCGCGTGACGACGTAGAGTGCGCAGAATTTGAAAACGGTGAAATAATGCAAAAAGATGACATCGATATGGCAAAATTTCCTAAAATCCGCGACCTAATCTGGTGGGAGAGGTAAGATGAGCGAGAAAATAACTTTTAGTGAATGTGAACTTATTATAAATCAAAGCGAAATTCCACAAATAAATATTTTTGAAAATAAACAATCTGATAGTTATGAGCTAGATGGAGTTTATTATCAGGTTGATTGTGAAATCATAAAAAATAATATCTTTTGGATCTATGCTAAATATGGCAAACCTAAACCATATACAGATGAAGTTTTGAATATAGAAACGCAAGAGAATTATAAAAATAGCAGAAGCCCAAATGAAGCAGAACTTAAAAATCAGCTCTTTTGCATATATATTTATGATAAAGCTACGCTATATGTTTCTGATTTTAGAAAAAATAGTTTTTTGAAAGATTATTTAAAAGCTAAGTATAATAAGGAATTTGATATTAAAAAATATTTTATAGATCCGAAAGAATTTGTAGACACAATATCATCTGTTGAAAGTATTAAATTTACATCTGGCGATAAAGATTTATTTAATGGCGCAATATTTGATGATATTGGCGATGTGTATGGATTAGGGCAGCCTATCAATTTTACGCTAGAAGCAAAAATTCAAAACAAATTATTTGAACGTGAAAAATTTATAAATTTTCTTAATAGATTCAAATTTAAAAAAGAAAATTGCGAAATTAGTAGGGTAATTTGTATAGGTAAAGATGACGAAGGCTTTGAAAAAATTTTTAACCTTGAAACCTTAATGAAAAAAATACAGGTCAATGTTGAAAAAGATAAAAATGGAATGTATGACGCGGAGTATGTAAAACGATCGCTCTTGGAACAATTGAATGTATAGATATCATAAAATATCTGTGATAATTATTTTTTTATTATCCTTTATATCTATTTTTATATCATTAATTTTTTTTAATATGGAAAAAATAGAAAATGTTGTAAACACATTTTCTGCAAATTTAATTACATTTATGTCTATTACTTTTGGTTTTTATCTTACTAGTTTGTCTATACTATTTTCATCAAAATATCTTGGAACTTTGTATAATATTGATCCAATAAAGCCAATCCAATGCAGAATACATACTTTAAAATATTATATAAAAAATGCAATTTATAGTGCCTTGATTACAATTATTGCTTGTTTTTTGGCTTTAGTTGCACCTATAATTAATAATGTATATTTTTACAAAATAATATTTTCTTTGCTAATTGGGCTATTTATTATTAATTTTATGTTTATATATTTTATTTTCAAAGTTTTTATAAATGCATTAATAGTTCAATCTTTACATAAATTTAAGGAAGATAAGAATGCAAAATAACATCATCTATCAAAACTCAAAAAGCCAGTCGCAAATTAGCATTAGACTAAAAAACGAAACTCTATGGCCAAGTCAAAAGCAGATTACTGAGTTGTTTGAAGTGGATAGAAACGTTGTAACAAAGCACATAAAAAATATATTAAATGGTGATGGGTTAGACAAGAAATCAGCTGGTATAAAATTTGTATTAACTGCGACTGACGACAAAAGCTATGATGCGAATTTTTATAACTTTGACATAATAAGGCCAAGCAAACAAAGGTAATAGAATGAAAAAGCTAGCCGATAAACTAATTTTAACCGAAATTTTAAAAGAGCGGAATTTAAGCATGGAGTGCAAAAATCTAAATTTTAAAGATTTTGCTAAATTTTCGCTTACCGATTATCAACAAAGTGCCGTAAAAAACGCTTTGAAAATTTTAGAATTTTACTACTCTAGAGAGCGAGAAAATTTACTTAGAAAATACCGCGAATTTGATAAAAATTTAAATGCACACGAGACCAATCGCGCCAGTTTTTGGATGGCGACGGGAAGTGGAAAAACGATCGTAATGATAAAGCTGATTTGGGCGATTTCACGACTTATTAAGCTTGATATTTTGCCCAAAAAGCCGATTTTACTTCTTGCGCCGACCGAACAAATTTTAAGCCAGTTTAAAGAGCGAATAAACGAATTTAATCGCTATCAAAATGCACAAATAGACGTGCGTGAATTAAAAGATTTTGAAAGCATAAATTCCGGGCTAAATTTATATGATACGACGCTTTTTATTGCTCGTAGCGATTTACTGGAAAATGCCGAAAACACGAGTAAAAAAGATGCAGGCAAAAGGCTAAATTACGCAAATTTTAAAAATGAAAACGGCTGGTATATTTTACTAGACGAAGCGCATAAAGGGGACAGCACCGATTCCGTGCGAAAAGGCTACATAAACGAACTGGCAAGCGGTAAAAAAGACGAATTCCCTCGCGGATTTATCTTAAATTTTAGCGCGACTTTCACGGACGAAATTGATCTAAAAACCTGCGCATTTAACTATAATTTACAAAAATTTAACAACCAAGGCTATGGCAAAAATATCGCGATATTTGAAAATAAGCTAAATTTAGATGATTTAGAGCAAATTTTGCAAAGCTTTATAATCTTTACGTCGATTAAAATTTCAAATCGCCGAATTTCGCGAAGATTATCAGATGCCCTTTATCATGCGCCGCTAATCATCGCTGTATCGGACAAAGTAAATACGCAGGATGCCGGCATAAAACAGTATTTTGAGGCTATTTGCAAGGTGCTAACAAACGACGTAGATATCCCTAAAATAGTTGAAAATTTAGTCCAAATTTTAAATCAGCTTGAATTTGTTTTCGGCGGCGAGAAAATTGGCGATGGATTTATAAAAATAGTTAAAAATATCGATGCAAAAACTATGCGTGAAGAGCTATTTTACGCACAAGGTGTTTCAAGCTTAGAGGCTTGCATAATCAAAGGCAATGATAAAGAGATAGCATTTAAAAGTAAAAATGCCAGTAAGCCTTTTATGCTACTAAATATCGGCGATACGAAAGGCTGGAAAAAAGAGTATCTAAACGAGCTTGGCGTGCAAAGTGAAATCGATGTAGATAACGGTTTTTTCGCACATATTAACGAGCGAAATTCTCCGATAAATATAATGCTTGGAAGCAAAGTTTTTAGCGAGGGCTGGGATAGTAACCGCGTAAATTTGATAAGTTTTATAAATATAGGCTCACGCTCGGCCAAAAAATACGTAACGCAAACGATAGGACGAGGCGTTAGAATCGAACCTTTTAAAAACGAACGACAGCGTTTGCGATACACGAGTAAATTTGCAGCTTTGGAATTTGATGAAAAAGAGAGGTTAAAAGAGCTTGCAAGTGGCCCAGAAACACTTTTTGTTTTTGCTAGTGACCCGAAAGCGATAGAGGCTATTTTGAGCGAATTGGAGCAATTTAAAACCGGTGAAATTTTAAAAGGCTTTAAAAAGTCGCAGACAATCAAACCGTTGCTTTTACCCCAATATGAAGACGAAATCGGTGAATCAAAGCCCTATGTAATTTCGCACTCCGATTATAAAAATTTAAACAAGTTTATAAACTCTTACGATTTGGACGTTTTACTACTTAGCTCGGAGTTAAAAAGTCCCGATTTAGGGCTTAGCACAATAAATAAAACGCTTAAAAAAGACGAAAAATTTATAAAAATTAGTGGAGCGACCGAAAAATTTCAAAACCCGAAATTTGCACTATGCGAAATAGATAAATTCCGTAAATTTAAAAGTAAAAAATTAAAAGGTTTTAAAGAGGTTGAAAATGAAATTTCTCATTTTACAAAATTTAGCACGACGTTTGACAAAGACGAAATATCAAAGATTAACGAAGCGATTTTAAATTTATTGAAATCTAAAAGCGAAGATGAGCTTATAGATGAGTTAGAAAGCAAAAAAATTACGTCGAGAGAGTTTGCTAGTTTAATAAAACAAAATAAAAAGGATTGTGAAATTTTAGGCTTTAAGTTAGATGCTAATTTGGCTCGCCATTACTATAATCCACTTGTGATAGATGCCGATAATAAAGCGCAAATAGTATATGCAATAAGCGAAAAAAGCGAGATAGAATTTTTGAAAGATTTAAAGACTCATACAAAAGCGCTTGATGACTTTGAATGGAATTTTTGTAAAATAGTTCAAAACGTAGATGAAATTTACGTGCCGTATTTTGATGAAGAAGAGCAAATTTGGCGTAAATTTTATCCCGATTTCATATTTTGGCTAAAACAAGATGAGATTTACGAGATAGTTTTCGTCGACCCAAAAGGTCTAAAACACGGCGAAGGTGCGAGATTTAAAGCAAATGGGTTTGAAACGATTTTCGGCGGTAAAAATTTAGAATTTAATGACAATAAAATTATTGTAAAACTCGCCTACTACAATAAAGACCTGCACATCCCACAAGGGCTTGAAAAATATGTTTTTTCAAGCATAAATGAAATTTTCAAAACCGAGCGGAAAATTTAGTTTTATTTAGTTACAATCGGCACAAAAAATTTAATTAAAAAGGATCAAATTTGAGAAGCGACATCATCAAAAAAGGCTATACGCGCGCGCCG
>NZ_CALHHX010000067.1 GCF_938030685.1 uncultured Campylobacter sp.
CCCTTGAGATCGATATAAAATTTTTCGACGTGGGCGGCGGCATCGGCATCCGCTACGAGGATGAAAAACAGATCGTGCTCTACGACTACGCGCAGGGGATTTTGCGCAGCCTAAGCGGTCTAGACGTCACGATCGTGTGCGAGCCGGGGCGCTTCATCACGGGAGCTTCGGGCGTCCTCCTTACCCGCGTGCTTTACGAAAAACAAAACTGCGGCAAGCGCTTCGTCATCGTAGACGGCGCGATGAACGATCTCATACGCCCGAGCCTCTACGGCGCGCACCACGCCATCGAGATCATTGGCGCTTCGGAGGGTATAAATTTAAACGAACCGGACGCGAGCGAAGTAAATTTAGGCGGCAGGAGCTCGGATCAAACAAGCGGCTCGTGTGCGGATGAAAAAAATTTGGGCGGCGCAAATTTAGCCGCAGCGAGCCTCTGCGACGTCGTGGGCCCTATCTGCGAAAGCGGCGACTTTTTAGCCAAAGGGGTGAGCTTACCTAGCCTGCAAAGCGGCGATCTGCTCGCAGTGCAAAGCGCCGGCGCCTACGGCTTTTCGATGTCGAGCAACTACAACACCCGCTGTCGCGCCGCCGAGGTTGCGATTTACGACGGGCAGGACCGCCTGATTAGAAAGCGCGAGAGCTTTGATGATCTAATCGCGCTCGAAAAGGATTTCGTATGATCCGCGCGGCGAGCTGTCCAAAACGGGGCGCGATCTTAAATTTCAAATCCGAACGCGCAGCGGCTTTAAATTTTAACGCAGCAGCAAGCATGGTCTTAAATTTTAAATGCACCCCTGCTTTAAATTTCAAATCCGAACAAAATGCGCCTCTAAATTTCACGCCAGAACGAAGCCCCGCTTTAAATTTTAATCTCGGCTCTTTAAATTTTAGATCCCGCTGCGACGAATTTTATCGCGCCTTCTTAGCGCGCGGAAGTTGCGGCACAGCTATCTTAAGCGATGAAATTTTAAGTTCGCGCGGTAAGAATTTCAAAGCACAAAGCAGCAAGAGCGGCGGCATGAAATTTCTAAAACCGAAATTTAGGGGCGAGCAAAAGGAGGATTGTGATGCAAAATATCGATGATCTGCGCGTTTGTATCGATAGGCTGGATGATGAAATTTTGCGCCTTATCGACGAGCGCATGGGGTTTGTCAAAAAGATCGGCGAGCTGAAGCAGACCGCGGGCAGCGCGATCTACCGCCCGGAGCGCGAGCGCTCGATCATCAGCAGGCTGGACGGCGGAAAGGCGCGAAATTTAAGCAAAGAGGCGATCGAAGCGATATTTTTTGAAATTTTTTCGGTTTCGCGAAATTTAGAAAAGCCGCAGATCGTCGCGTTCTTAGGGCCTTTCGGCACCTATTCGCACCAAGCCGCCAAGAGCCGCTTCGGCGCGGTAAGCTCCTATCTGCCGCTCTCAAATATCGAAGCGGTCTTTAAGGAGCTTGATAGCGGCGAGGCTAAATACGGCGTCGTGCCGATCGAAAACAACACCGAAGGCGCGGTGGGCGCGACGCTTGATTGCTTGCGAAAATACGAAGGCGTCAAGATCGTCGCCGAAATTTATATGGACATCCACCACTGCTTTGCGAGCCACTGCGACGACGTAAGCATGGTGGATCAGATATTCTCGCATCCGCAAGGATACAATCAGTGCCTTAAATTTCTAGACGATCACGGCCTTAGCGGCGTTAAATTTACCGCGACCAAATCTACCGCGCTTGCGGCGCAGATGGCGGCTGCCACGCCACACTCCGCCGCAATCTGCTCCAAGATCGCCGCCGATCTTTACGGCGTGCCGATGATGTTTCAAAAGATCGAGGACAACTCCGCCAATCGTACGCGCTTTTTCGTGCTGAGCGACTTCAAAAACCAAAAGAGCGACCGCAACAAAACGAGCATCCTAGCCAAAACCGACGACCGCCCGGGCGGGCTCGTGGACTTTTTGCAGATGTTTCGCAACGAGGGGATAAATTTAACCAAATTAGAAAGCCGCCCTGTTAAGCTTAGGGATTTTAAATGTGTCTTTTATGTCGATTTTGAGGGGCACATCGACGACGAGCGCGTAGCGCGCGTGCTGCAAAACGCGCAGAAAAACGGCCACGAAATCACCTGGCTAGGAAGCTATATAAACGGAGGGGAGTGATGAAATTTAACGAATTTGTAGAAAATCTAAGCAATTACGAAGCGGGCAAGCCGATCGAGCTTGTGGTGCGGGAGTTTAGTATCCACAAGCAGGACGTGCTAAAGCTTGCCAGCAACGAAAACCCCTTCGGCACGAGCAAGGCGGTGCAGGAGGCAATCACGCAAAATGCCGCCTGTGCGCATCTCTACCCTGATGATTCGATGTATGAGCTAAAGGGCGCGCTCGCCTCGAAATTCGGCGTAGAGCCACAAAATATCATCATTGGCGCGGGCAGCGATCAGATCATCGAGTTTGCGCTGCACGCCAAGCTAAATTCGCGCCGCGCGATACTGCAAGCGGGCGTCACTTTCGCGATGTACGGCATCTACGCAAGTCACTGTGAGGCTAAAGTTTACAAAACGAGCACGCAGGAGCACAACCCGAGCGAACTTTTAAAAATTTATAACGCGCACAGGGATGAAATTTCGGTCATCTTTTTGTGCGTGCCGAACAACCCGCTAGGCGAGTGCTTGGATGCGGAGGCGGTGTATGAGTTCGCAGACAGCGTGGATGAGGATACGCTTTTGGTGATCGATGCCGCATATAACGAATTTGCGGCGTTTAAAGATGAACGCAAAAAGCTCGATCCGAAATTTTTAATTGGGAATTTTAAAAACGTGCTCTATCTAGGCACCTTCTCGAAGGTCTACGGCCTGGGCGGTATGCGCGTAGGCTACGGCATCGCGCCGCGCGTAATCATAAGCGCGCTTTATAAGCTGCGCCCGCCTTTTAACATCACGACGCTTAGCCTCGCAGCGGCGGTTGCGGCGCTAAAAGACGAGGCTTTTGTGCAAAAGAGCTTGCAAAACAACGCCGCGCAGATGAGCCGCTTCGAGGATTTTGCGCGCGAGCGAAATTTGGAATTTATCCCTAGCTACGCAAATTTCATCACGTTCAAACTTAGAGCGCCGATAGATAGCAGCGAGCTTTGCGATAGGCTTCTGCGCCGCGGCATCATCATTAGAAATTTAAAAAGCTACGGGCTAAACGCCGTACGTATCACGATCGGCTCGCAGGGGCAAAACGATCGCGTCTTGGGCGCTCTGGGAGAAATTTTAAGTGGATATTAAAAATAAAAGCCTAGAGGAGCTGCGGGAGCTCTGTGCACAGATCAGAGCGCGCATCATCGAAGTCGTGAGTAAAAACGGCGGTCATCTAAGCTCAAACATGGGCGCGGTCGAGCTCATCGTGGCGATGCACTACGTATTCGACGCCGCGAGCGATCCGTTTATCTTCGACGTAAGCCACCAAAGCTACGCGCACAAGCTCCTAACGGATCGCTGGGAGGAGTTCGGCTCGCTTAGGCAGTTTGGCGGTATCAGCGGCTACACGAAGCCTAGCGAGAGCAAATTTGATTACTTCGTCGCAGGACACGCCTCGACATCGATCTCTTTAGCCGTGGGTGCGGCAAAAGCGATAAGTCTAAAGCACGAAAATCGCGTGCCGGTGGTACTCATCGGCGACGGCTCGATGAGCGGCGGCATGACTTATGAGGCGATGAACGAGCTCGGCGATCTGCGGCTGCCCTGCATCATCATCCTAAACGACAACAAAATGAGTATCAGCAAGCCCATCGGCGCCTTTAGCAAATACCTAAGCCAAGCGATGGCGGGCGAGACATACCAAAAATTTAAATCCCACGTAAGAGAGCTGCTCTCCCACGCTCCGCAAAGCGCGACGTATATGGCAAAGCGCTTTGAAAATTCCTTAAAACTCATCATCCCTGGGATGTATTTTGAGGAGCTGGGGCTCGAATACATCGGCCCTGTAGACGGCCACGACCTAGCCGATCTCATATCGGCGCTAAAGACGGCAAAAAGCGCGCGTAAGCCCGTCGTCGTGCACGCTCAAACGATCAAAGGCAAGGGCTATGACAAGGCCGAGGGATATTTGGAGAGTTGGCACGGCGTAGGGCCTTTCGACATTCAAAGCGGAGAATTTAAGAAAAAATCCGCCGCCAAAAGCGCCACGCAAATTTACGCCGAGGCGCTTTTAA
>NZ_CALHHX010000068.1 GCF_938030685.1 uncultured Campylobacter sp.
GCACTTTTGCGTTGTCCGCGAGCCTTGATTTTAGCTGCTCGATGCGTTTTTGTATATCGGCGCGCAGTATCAGCGCCTCGGCTAGTTTCACTTTCGTCCTTTTTAAAATTTATTTGCCGCCGCCAAGCTGTCTATCCTGTCCGTAGTGTGGCGAATACGGGCCGTAGAGCAAGCAGTTATTGCAGTTCTGCCCCAAAAGTATCGCATCCGCGCTTGTAGAAAGCTTGTATCCCGCATCGGTGATCGTATCGCCAACCTGCTTAATGACAGCGGAGATCAGCATACCCACGAGATTGTTACCGCCTCCGCCCGAGTCGTCGCTGACCTGCGCCGAGCCCTCCCAGAGCGTCGCGCCGCTTCGCAGATCCACGAGTTTGGCATTGACCGCCATCACGTTCGTGCTTTTGATAAGCATATACGAAGTGCCGTATTTGACGACGTTCAGATACAGCACGGCGTCTGCGCCGAAAATCTGTCTTAGCTTGTGCGCGGAGACATTTTGGATGTCGCTAGCCTCGTAAATTCCGTTATTTTTGAAGGTCTCATGCACGAGCGCTGGATCAAATACATAATACCCCGCTTCGCTTAGCGGATAGATCGCGTTGGCAAGCACGGCAGCACTTGCGTCCACTTCGGTAGTTTCGTTGCTCGGCATTAGCACCAAAATCGATCGAGGCTTAGCTTGCTGAAGCGCCGAGTAATCGTAAATTTCAGGCTCGCTTAGAGCGCACGCGTTAAAAAACAGCGCCACGAATACGCTAAAAATCGCTATTTGAGCTTTATTTTTCATTTTTTAGCCTTTTTATTCGTTTTGCCGCCCTGCTTTGCGGCAGCTTTGCCTTGCTTCGCAGAGACCGCTTTGGCGACTTCGCGTTCGCTTGATCCTTGAACTTTATCGGCGCCCGGCTTGGTCGCAGCCTCCGCTTTTTTAAGCGCGGCTGGGTTTGTAACGAAGGTCAAAAACGGCTTTGATTCAGGGAAGGCCTGAGCTTCTTTATCGAAATTCTCTCTCGCCCTCGCGCCGTTGCCCGCGCTTAGATACAAAAGCCCCAGATGCGAATAAAGCCCAGGCGGGACTTTAAGCCCCTTTTCGTATGCCTTTTGGATAGATTTTTCAAGCGCTTCGATCTGTTCGCCTACATCGCCTTCCTGCTTTAGATACTGATAGGTCGAGTCCGTGTAGCTGCCGTCCCAGTAATAAATTTGATTCCGCGTCCCGCCGCCGCAGCCGCAAAAGATCACGGCCGCAGCAGCAAGCGCAAGAGCGCTACTCGCTTTCAAATTTAATCCTTATCTCACTTTAAACGCGCCGTTTTCAAGGCCGTTAACGAGATTATTGACCGCTTCGATGATCGCTAAGCTTAGCACTTTGCCGTTTAGCGTCGAATCATAGCCCGCAGTGCCGCCGAAACCTAGCACTTCGCGATTTGACAGCTCATACTCGCCCGCACCTTGGGTCGAAAAGACCACCTCGGAGGTTCGCACGTCCACGACGTTTAAATTTACCTTAGAATACGCGGTTTGGGTCTTTCCCTTGCCTAAAATTCCAAACAGCTGATGATCTCCGGTCGTCTTGCGACCAAACTCGGTCACATCGCCGGTGATAACGTATCTGGCGCCCTTTAAGTTTTGCGCGCTTTTGGAGATTGCACTTTCCTCTTTGATGGCGCGCATATTCGTGCGATCAAGCACCGAGAAACGTCCCGTTTGCTGTAAGCTTGAGATCAAAATTGTCTGCGCTTGGTTGCCCAGTCTGTCCTCCCCGTCGGAGAACACCCCGTTGTTGTAAGAGGACTGGTTGTTAAAGCGTCCTACCGACACGGCGATCCGCTCGCCCGAGTAGTTGGTGTTTAGGGTCGCTACCGTAGGGGTTTGCACTACGCGAGAGCTCTCTTTCGCGCATCCGTTAAATAGCGCCAGCACCGAAGCTGCAATAACGGCAGCCGATATGGTTTTTTTGAAATTCATTCTTTACTCCTTGAAAAAATTTACGTATAATATCTCATTGTTTCTTAAAATTTTATGTATAAATTTAAGCGCATAAATTTAGCAAAACGGGAGCGATGATGCTTAATATTTTACTGGTCGAAGATGACGAGGCTTTGAGCTCGGCGATAAGAGAAAAGCTGCTTGACGAGGGTTTTAGCGTGAGCTGCGCCTTCGATGGCAAGCAGGCGGCAGAGACGCTGGATGAGGCGCACTTCGATCTGATCATCTCGGACGTGATGATGCCTAAGATGGACGGCTTTGAGC
>NZ_CALHHX010000069.1 GCF_938030685.1 uncultured Campylobacter sp.
TGGGCGTGTCGGCGTTAAATTCTATCAGCTTGATCGGCTTGCCGTCCAGCCCGCCCGCGAAATCGAAGCGCCCGTATAGGTGCCAGTGCACCTCGTTTTCCCAGCTTTGTTTGATCAGATCTACGAGGTTGAAGGGGATGCCGAGCTCGTGGAAAAGGTTATTGTCGATGACGTGCTGTGCGGCTGCGACAAACATCTCGTATAGCTCGTTAGCCGCTTCGTAATACGCATCGGCCTCCGCAGCGCTCACGCGCACGATCTCGTCGCTGACGTAAGGCGTCTCGTCTGCGTCCGTGTGCCAGTAAAAGCCGAGCTTTTCGAGATATTCGTTGCTTAATGGCGTTATCTTTTTTAGTTGCATTTTTATCCTTTTTTTAAAATTTTAACTCATTTGCGCCGCGATCTTTGCGGCCTTTGTTAGTTTTGATACGCATACGGCTTCGCGTAAATTTAAAGCGCGCACGGCACGCGGCAAAATTTAATCAGCGTAGATCATGCGCGGCGATTGCGCGTAAATTTTAGCCGCACGAAAAGATGCTCGCGGCTAAATTAAACGGCACGCAGACGCTGTGGATCGTGCGCGACAGAAGCGGTAAAATTTAGCTGAGCTTTACCGCGCGTTTTTGCAAAACCCACGTCAAATCAATGCCAAATTTGGCGCAAATTTTAAAATTCTACGCGCCAAATTTAACTCGCCTCGCAAAGCCGCCGTATATTTCAAAGCGCGCTTAGCCGCCGAAAAATCCGCCGCTTTTGCCGCTCTTGCTTCCGCCGAAAAATCCGCTCTTGCCGCTTCGCGCTTTGGCATTTTGCTGTTTTGCTTGATTGAAGCTATCGACGCTTCTGGAGTAGGCGCTCGGGCTTTTGTAGGCGGTTTGGCGCTGGCTTTGATAGGCGGGGTTGTTAAACAGCTTGCCGCCGATCCACGAGCCGATGATGGCGCCCGCGGCGCTTGCCAAGATCGCTTCGCCCAGGCTCATGCCGCCGCTGCTAAGCTGCGCGTTTTGGTTCGTTAAATTTGAAGTGCCGGCGTCGATTTTAGCGTTTTCTTCGGCTAGAAGGGCTTTAGTCTCCTCATCGCTTAAAATTCTCTCCGTGCCGTCGAGCGATTTTAGGATGATCTGGGTTTTTTCGCTCGGAAATTCCTCTAAAATTTTATATTTTCCCGGCGCGACCTCTTCGAGTCGCACGAGCGCGCCTTCTTGCAGACGGACGTTTTGCTCCTGCCCCCTATCGTCGCAGCCCGCTAACGAGCCCGCCATAACGAGCCCGAAGCCGCTTACCAGCGCATAGCTAGCGATTTTGCGTAGTTTCATTTAGATCCTTTCAGTGATTTTATATCTAAGCTTTGATTTATCAAAAGCTCGTTTCCCTCGACGCGGATAAACTCGCTCTTGCCGATGTTTTCGATGATTAGGCTTTGCGCTTTGAGGCGCTTTTTGCGTTTGAGCGATTTTACGAATTTTGCAAGGCTCGTCCATTCGCTACGATCGAAGGTTTTTTCTTTGATTTCGACATCGTAGGGTTTGGCTTCGCGGCTTTTGCTCGAAAGCAGCGGTTTGTCGAAAAACGACAAAAAATACCTGAGTTTCTCGTCGCGCTCTTTATACATCAACTTGATTTCATCTTTCGAGGCGATTAAAATTTCCTCTTTTTCTTTGTGAAGTCTGTCCTTATCGCTTTGCAGTGCTTCGATTTTACCTTTTAGCTCGGAGATTTCTTTGATGAGATAGTCGATGAAGCTTTGAGTGCCCGCCCCGCCGCCAGTACGCGTGCTTTTTGCAGAGCCTTGCGAAGCGGGCTCACTTTGTTGCATTTCATCATCTAAAAGCACGTAGCGCACGCCGCCGCTTTCCTCGGCGCGCAAGGAATTTCTGCGGATGCGGTTATAGACGGCTTCTTTTGAAATTCCTAAAATTTCGGCTGCTTCGCCGATCGAGACTTTTTTCATACAAAGATGCCTTTTAGCGTTTTAGGTAATTATTGCTAAATTTGCCTAAAATAGGCATTAAACGCTTCGTTTACAAAGATAGATTCCGCTTTACCGCAGCCGGCGCGCGATAAAATTTCGCTCGCTTGCGCCCGCACGATATAAAATTTCGCTTCGCTTGCAAAGCCGCGTAAAATTATTTTTTGCTGAGGTTTTAAAATTTTAGCCCAATAATGTTGCTTAATTAAGTATATTTTTTATACACTTACAAAAAATTTTAGTATTTCAAAGGAGGCGAAATGCCCGAATCGCCTAAATATAAAAAATCCGAAATTCGCTGTAAGCTCATTTTAGACGCGGCGCTGGAGCTGTTTTTAGCCAAAGGTTACGAGGCTACGAGCTTAAGCGATATCATCGAGCTTAGCGGCGGCTCGCTATCGTCGGTTTATAAGTATTTTGATAACAAAGAAAGCCTATTTTTGCGCATCATCGAACTGCAAAGTAAAAAGCTCGACGAACGAATGAACGAGCGCATGCGAATCAATAAAGACCTAAAATTGCGTGAGTATCTGCGAGAGTTTGCAGGGATTTATCTGGAGTTTCTTTTCGCTCCGGAGGCGATAAAATTCTACCGACTGATACTTTTCAGCGGCTTTAACGGTGCACTTAGCGAGAGCCCAAAAATCTTTTTAAAAAGCGGTGTGCTAGGTTCACCGAATGCGCTAGATGAGTATTTGGCGGCGCATTCGGACGAGTTTGCGCCCGGACGTACGGCAAAAAGCCTAGCACTATATTTTTGCTTTTTACTTAGAGAGCCGCATTTTAGCAGGCTGCTATTTTTCGACGAAAAGCTAAATTTCAAAGCGAGCGAGCTAATCAAGGACCGCATCGATATGTTTTTGCTTGGCGTAAAAAAGCGCTAATGGCGGAATTTTACGGCGTAAATTCCGCGTTTTTCGCACCTTTAAATTTTATGAGCGGTTTGGGACTTGGATTTTGTAGCTTGGATTCTATCCGTTACCAAGCGCTATAAAATGCCACGTATCCCGCGCTTAAAATTTTAATTCTATCGGCGCAGAATTTTTAAAACAATTAGAGCCAAAATTTTATTTTCCGCATTAAATTCCGTGCTGCAGTTAAAATTTCATCGTGGAATTTCGCGCCACTTGCCTGCGCCTTTAAATTTGCGCCACGCAGATTTTAAATTTAATAAAACCTCTTATAATCCCGCGAAATTTTAGATCAAAAGGATAAAAAATGGATTATGATATCATCGTAATAGGCTTTGGCAAGGCGGGCAAAACCCTTGCCGCAAAATCCGCCGCGCTCGGTAAAAAGGTCGCCCTCATCGAGCGCTCACCGCAGATGTACGGCGGCACCTGCATCAACGTAGGCTGCATCCCAACCAAGCGGCTAGTTACGGCGAGCAAGGAAGCAGGCTTCGTAAATTTCAGCGTGCTCGGAGAGTATTTCGTGCTGAGCATGCAGAAAAAGGACGAGCTCGTAGAGGCACTGAGGGCGAAAAATTTAGCAATGCTAAAGGGAAGCCCGAATATCGATGTAATCGACGGCGAAGGCTCATTTACGAGCGCAGATTCCGTGCGCGTGCTAAGTCCTGACGGACAAACGCGTGAAATTTCGGCAGAAACGATCGTCGTAAATACGGGCTCGAGGGAGGTCGAGCCTAGCTTTGAGGTAAGCTCGCAGATCGCTTATAGCAGCGAAGAAATTTTAAATTTAAAGATCCTCCCGAAGCATCTAGTAATCATCGGCGGCGGATTTATCGGGCTTGAGTTTGCTTCGATGTTTGCGGGATTCGGTTCGAAAGTCAGCGTGCTGATGCGATCAAAATTTATGAAAAACGAGGATGAGGACGTGGCCGCCAGCGTCAAATCCGCTCTGCAGGCCCAGGGCGTGGAGATTATCGAGGACTGCGAGTTTTTGAGTTTAAATGATAGAGAGCTAAAATTTAACCTCGCGGGCGAGAGCAGGCTGATCGCGGCGGATGCGTTTTTATACGCCCTTGGGCGTCGCGCGAATACGGGCGAGCTAAATTTAGCAGCTGCGGGGGTGCAGACGGACGCGCGTGGCAATATCATCACGAATGAGCATCTGCAAAGCTCGACTGCTGGCATCTACGCAGCAGGCGACGTGCGCGGCGGCGAGATGTTTACTTACACGAGCCTAGACGATTTTAGGATCATTTTTAACGCGCTTTTCAGAGACGGCGCGCGCACTACGAAAAACCGCGCGCCGCATGCAAGTGTGCTGTTTACCCGTACGCCGCTAGCTCGCATCGGCCTTAGCGAGAGGCAGGCAAGAGAGAGTGGGCGCGAGATCAAGGTATTGAAGCTTTCGATGGCGGCTGTGCCCGGCGCCAAGGTCGTAGCGCACGACGAGGGAATGATGAAGGCGGTCGTGGATGCGGCTAGCGGCGAAATTTTAGGCGCGGCGCTTCACTGCGTAAACGCGCACGAGATCGTTAATGAGCTGGCGATCGCTATGGCACTGGGCGCGAAGGCAGACTTTTTCAAAAATCAAATTTTTACGCATCCTAGCATTAGCGAGGCGCTGAACGATCTTTTCGGACAGTTTTAAATTTTAAACCTTTTGGCGTTTAAAGCTTTGATAACAAGCGGCACTCGGGCTTGGCGATGCCTGGGCGCCCTAGCTAGGCAATGTCCTACCCCAAGCGCCCGGAACAAATCGATCGTGAAATTTAATGCGCAGGGGCGGGTCAAATTTAGACTGGGTTAAATAATTTGAGTCCTTGCCATCAGCGTCTTTCTTGGTCGCTATAGCTTAGTACGTATCGCTTCATCCGCCGCTTGTAAAAAATAATTTCTAGGTTATCTTGGAATTGTTTTGAAAGAGCTGTGTGTAAAATTCTGTTAGCACCTATCGCGTTTTATTGTTTAGAATTTTAAAAATTTATACTTTATGGATAGGCTCAAAATTTTATTAATCCCCAAATATCAAATAGGCTAAATTTTTACTCAAATTCCCATACGCAACTATCCAATATTCTCGTATGATGTTTTTTATTTGCAAGTTGTCGTTCAGAAAGTCTGCAAATATTTTAACCCTATCTTTGTCTACTGTGCCTAGCTCCTCATCCTCTTTCTCAAACGAGGCGACAATTAAATGCGACAGAGCAATCTTATCGTGGAAATTTAATGTCTTGTCTTTTAGTAAATTTAGCATTGACGTAATTTTGCCGATATCTGCTAATTCTAGCTCCCAATCTTGCTCATTTCCCGTCGAATCTAACCCCAAAAGCTTATTTAATTTTATCGCGCCTTCTTTTCTTACGAAATAATCGGTCATTTTATTATCCTTTATATATGTTTTCACCGCGATACTCAGCCGACCGCGCTATCCAGCAGTTTCCTAGAATTTTGCAAAGCCCACACGAAATTTTCGAGCTCTACGCAGTCTTTTAATACAAATCCAAAATTTAACAAACCAACCAATAGGGCGCCACCCTCTTTTATGACGCGAGCTATTACATTTCCTTTATGCTCTATACTCACTTTATTTTCATATCTTGTAAATTTAAAGATATTTTTCGAGCATCTTCCGTTTCTTTTTGAAAATTTCTCAAACTGCTCCGCAAAATTCGGTCTTTGATTCCCATCTTTTAGCCATAATCCCCCAGCATATAGCGCCCATATAAGCTCGTAAAAATTGATATTATGCCGAGTCTCGGTAGCAGCGACTAAAAGCTTATTCGTTTCATGGTTGATCTCTATTAAAGCCTCTCTGTCCATATGCCAAATCTCGGCTACTACTTTTTCTCTATCCGGCACGGAGGCAATTAAAAATTCAAATTCATTTTCTATCATATTAAAATCCTATTTTTTGTTTTTTACTACCTAATTTAATTTGAATGTTCTATCGTTCGAGCCTAAATCGTATTTATCCCATTCTTTTATGACATCTTGAGCTATACTTTTTACGCGGAATTCCTGCCCTACTAAAATAAGCATCTATTTTCTCCATAATTCTATTAAATCATCATATCTAAATCAAATTCCTATCCATATCAAATATTTTGGGATAGTTTTTGTAGTTGATTTCGATGTAGTCGCCTTTTTTAAATTTTGTAGCTCGCGTCGATAAAACCTCTAAAACTACAAATTCAAATCCAAAAAATAGCTCATCCCATCCATCTTCTCCTTCTTCGAGACCTGGATCGCAGCATCCTTCAAAGTCGTCATAAAATCTGACTTTGTATATATTATTTTCATCAAACTCAATGATAAACTCTCTTTTGTTTAGTTCATATATATTTCTCGCCAAATTTTTCATAATATCGCGTTCGTTGTCTGAAAATCTTAACAAAAAATTCTCGTAAATTTCCTTTCCGCTTAGCATCGCGCTCCTTTCTACGGTCTAGCAAAGATTTGTCCGCTTGAGCCTTTTAATCGGCTTCTTGGTTATTATATTTCGCACTCTCGATCTTTGCAAGCGTTAATTTTGCCAAAGGATTGATAAGCTTAGCGATGCAATATTTATTATCGCATGTAATCACGCTTTGGCGCTTATCTGCTTTCATTGCATTAGAGCAATTCGGGCACATTACATAGCCTTCGCCCAAATCAATGCCAATCGGAAAATCTAGCCCTCTCTGCTCTTTCAAAAATCTAAAAAATTCCTCTTTTGAAATTTTGATATTAGAAAATAATCGAAAAATTTCTTCTGCCTTTTGCCTTATCTCGCCTTCTTTAAAAAATACGTTAGGAGCCTTTTTAAAATCTTCATCAAGCTCAGAAAATCTACCCGTCATCATATCCAATTCTTTTAATGCCTGCTCTTCCGCTTTATTGGTTGCGCAATATTGCGATTCCAAATCATACATCTTATAAAATTCATCGCAAAACAGCTCTATATCGCACCAATCGTATATGAATCCAGCTATTAAATAATACAATTCTTCATTTTGCTGCATATTTCGCCTCATTTTAAATTTTATCGCTATTTTTATTATTTACGCCTTTTAGAATTTCACGTAATAGATCGTTTTCGGCGGCATTTTTCTCATCTAATATTGATACGCCCATAGTTGTTGGAGTAATCTTGGATAAAAATAGATTTACAAGCTCTGTTTTTTCATCGATTCCGTATGACAATGTAACTATATCCAATAAATCGTGCCGCTCTATAAAGCTATCAAAGATATCATCTAATTGCGACGCTTTCTCTGCATAAAATCCGTTGTGATATTGCTAAAGATATCTATCTTATCCATAAAGTGCGATCCGATAAGCGAATATATATCCGAGCCGCTTTTGGACAAAGAGTCAAGCTCACAAATAGAGCCGATATTTTTGTAATTTAGCATTTTATTTCTCGCTTCCTTGCTTTTTTATCGTCTTTAGCCACTCTTTTTCAAATTTATAATATCTTTCAAGCTTTTTATTCTTTTCCGTTTGATTCCACTTTTCTATCTCGGCATAATCTTGTAGTTCGCCTCCGCACTTAGGGCAAACGCCCCTATCTTTAACGTCCGAAAAATTATAAAATTTACTTCTCATATTTTTAAAATTTTACCGTAATTTTCCTGTAAAATTTTACTTAAATTTGGCTTCAGTCGTTTAAAATTTTATCTCTTTAAAATTTAAATTTCAGCTGTCGCCTGGCGTTTGAAATTTCGCCATTTTTTAAAATACGCGCCTTAAACGCCGCTTTAAAATTTACGCAGACGCGAGCAGGCGAGGAGTCGCTGCGATAAATTTAAAGTCAAATTTTATTTCTAGCCATTTTTTAATTTGTTTCTTATTTTTAATATATGAAAATCCCGCCCCGTTTCATTCGTAAATTTGAAACGTATCTTAAAAACAAGGAAAGCCGATGAGTGAAAGAAATTTACAAATTTTAGGTTGGGCGGGCACATGCCTGTCGGTCATCATGTACGTATCCTATGTGCCGAATATAATGGCAAATTTAGACGGCAACAAAGTCCCGTTTCTCCAGCCGCTAGCAGCTGCGGTAAACTGCACGATATAGCTTAGCTACGGGCTGCTAAAGCCTAAAAAGGACTATCTGCTCGCCGCAGCGAATTTCCCGGGGATCATCTTTGGGCTGCTAACCGCAATAACGGCGCTTTAAACCGTGCTTTTAGCGGCTTGATAAATTTCAAAATCGCCCGCGCCGAATTCAAGTTCGCCGAATTTAAATAACTTTTATACAAAATTTGATAAGCTTATTTCGGTCAAAATTTTATCTTTAAAAGGACGAAAAATGAAAAAGGTCATCACTTGCGTCGATCAAAATGCGCTTGCCCCGGCGGTTAGAGATTACGGAATTTACGTCGCTAAAACCTTGGGTGCCGAGCTCGTGTTTATTCACGTGGTTGAAATCCCGGAGCTTGGCGAGAATTTTTATGGGCTAGCCGCAGGCGGGATCGTCCTAGGAGAGAATGATATCCTTGCAAATAGCTACGGAAGTCCCACACTAGGCGGCGTGGATGCGGAGAAAGACCACGAAGAAGCTGAAGCGATGCTGGATGAATATATCTGCGCCGCGACTGCTGCGGGTGTGAAGGCGAGTAAGATCATTAAAGATGGCGATTTCATCGACGTTATCGCCGAGTACAAGGACGAAGCTGAAATTTTTGTACTCGGTATCAAGGGCTCAAATAACGAGGACGTAGGCTTTAACGCAAGCGTGCTGATAAAGGAGCTTCACGTGCCGTCACTGCTCGTGAATAAGGAATTTTCACCGATTAACTCCGTGCTCATCGCGTTTGACGGCACTGACGCGGCGAAACGCACGCTTGAGTTTATAAAAAGCTCGAAGCTTCTTGCGAGTGCACATAAGCATGTCTTGCACATCAATGCGGGTGCCGCAGAGGGCGAGCGGATTCTGGATCTGGCGCGCGAAATTTTAGGCACTCAAAACGCCACTTTCAAATGCATCCAAGCGGAAGTGCCCGCCGATGAGATCATCAAATATCGCCGCGCTAATAACCTCGATCTGATCGCTACCGGCGCCTTTACGAAGGGATTTTTCAAAAAGCTCTTTTTAGGCAGCGTCTCCGAGGATATCTTGCACAATGCGCTTGTACCGGTGCTAGTGTTATCGTAATCGCAAGACCAAACACCGATAAACGCTAAATTCCGTCGCTTACGTTATTTTAAGGCGGCGGAATTTTAGAATTTTAAATTTTTCAATCCTTCGTTTTTCAAATTCATATACTTTTTAAAATTCATAGAAATTTTGCTTGAAAATTCGTCAATATATCTTATTAAATTCCGTTAAATTAGTAATTGCATATAAAATTTTATGATTTAGTTTATTAAAAATTTTATTATTATTTAAGAGGAATTGTAAGATAATCCCGCTAGTAAATTGATATAGATTATAAAATCTAAAAAGGATTTTTATGAAAAAGGGTAAAATTTTACTTTCTTTTGCGC
Source organism: uncultured Campylobacter sp. (assembly GCF_938030685.1). Taxonomy (GTDB): domain Bacteria; phylum Campylobacterota; class Campylobacteria; order Campylobacterales; family Campylobacteraceae; genus Campylobacter_B. The sequence goes on from NZ_CALHHX010000069.1 coordinate 9,352, forward strand.
TACTTTGCTCACCGTTTTGGCTTACTGCGGCGCAAAATAGCGGCACTTCTCAAAACTCGTCCGCCGCAAGCTCTACCTCTAAAATTTCGTCGTCGCAAAGCTCGCGTGCAGCCGCCGTATCACGGAGCTCCACGCCACTTGCTTTAAATTTAGCTTCTAATAGTGCAGCTCCGCAAAGCTCTGCGCAAAAGCCTGGAAGCCCTACCACTGTAAATTCCGCGCCGCAGGGCAACGCCGTCGTAAGCTCCGCTACTAAAGGCATTGCACAAAATTCCACGTCGCAAAGCAATAGCGCGGCAAATTCTACGCTGCAGGGTTCAGACGGCGATAATCTCGGCACCATAAACGTCACGGGCAAGGCCGATCTGTCCACTACCGAGGGCACGGGCTCTTATACGACGGGCAATATGAGCACTGCGACGGGGCTAAATTTAAGCATAAGAGAAACGCCGCAATCCATAAGCGTCATCTCCAATCAGCTTTTAAAAGATCTGAGCTTGCACAACGCCGAAGAGGCTCTTTCAAAATACGCCACCGGCATTTCGCTAAATAACGACGCGGGCGGCAATCGCATCGTCTCGCGTGGCTTTTATGTCGATAATATCCAAGAAGACGGCATCGCAAGCTCGGTTTCTAGCTCCGTGTTCGGGCCGCTGGGCTCATCGAAGGAATTTACCGATTTGGAATTCTACGATCGCGTCGAGGTTCTGCGCGGCGTAGCGGGCCTTACGCAAAGCAACGGCGAGCCCGGCGGCACGATAAATTTAATCCGAAAGCGCCCGAGCGATCAGTTTGGCTTTAACGCAAGTCTAAGCGGCGGTAGCTGGGATAATTATCGCGGTATGATCGACGTAACGGATACGGTAAATCAAAGCGGTACGGCACGCGCGCGGTTGATCGGAATTTTAAGTAAAACGGGCTCGTTTAAGGACTATCCGCGCAACGGCTATCGCAAAGGCGTCGGCGTTTCGACGGAATTTGACGTGGCCGATAAGACGCTTCTTAGCGCGGGATTTTTGTGGCAAAAAACCGTCGGGGTATATGATATTTACGGCGTGCCCGTTTTAGATAATCATGGAAATTTACTAAATTTACCGCGCAGAAGTTACTTCGGCTCAAACTGGGATAAGAGCGAATATAAAAAATTTAACGTCTACAGCGAGCTCTCGCACGAATTTAGCGATGATCTAAAAGCCTATGCGAGGCTCAATTATACCGATAGCGACAGCATGTTAAAATTCGGAGCGCTCGGCGGGGCAGATCCTTACAACGGCACTACGTCGCATACGGTGCGATATAGAATTTACGATAACGACTCCAAAGAGATCGGGTTTCAAACGGGGCTAGACGGCAAATTCGAAGCATTCGGGCAGAAGCACGACTTTTTCTTAAACGGCTCGCTTAGCAACGAAAAGCTTAATTGGCGCGAGACTAGAACGAGGGATTCGTCTCTGGCGTCGCTGGGGATGAATATTTATAATTGGGACCGCTCAAGGATCGCTCAGCCCGATTGGAGCAGTGCTGCTACATTTAAAGACAGAAGCTCCACTACCATAAAGCAGCGCGCGATCTCGCTCGGGACTAGATTAAACTTAACAGGCGATTTTCACTTTTTGCTCGGCGGACGCTTTTCGAAGGTAACCTATAGCAGGTATTATTATAATATTTTGCGCGGTACGGCTTCGCATAGCGCAAGCCCGAGCAAATCGGATTTCACGCCGTATGCGGGAGTGGTCTGGGATTTTGCGGATAATTTTTCGTGGTACGCAAGCTATGCCGAAATTTTTAAGCCGCAAGCCGCGCGCGATAAAGACGGTAAAATTTTAGATCCCGTCGTCGGCTATAATTTAGAAACCGGCGTGAAGGGAGAATTTTTTGACGGCGCACTTAATACGAATGTCGCGCTATTTCAGATCATTCAGAAAAATAGGGCGATGAGCGATCCTCTTAATACGAACTACTCCATCGCCGAGGGCAAAGTGCGAAGCCGCGGCGTGGATGCCGAGGTGCAAGGCTCGCTCACTGAGAATTGGAAATTATTCGCAGGATATACTTTCAACCGCAGCGTCTATTTAAAGACGGAAAGAACCTCCGCAGCGGTCGATTATAGCAAGGGCGCAAACGCCAAACGCTACATTCCGAAGCATCTGTTTAAGCTCTATACGAACTATGAAATTCCGCTCGGCGAAAATCGTAAGGTTACTTTGGGCGCCGGCATGCGCTATCAGAGCAAAACCGCTTCGATATATCGCGAAAACGTTGCGTATTACGCCGCGCCGCAAAAGGCTTACACGCTGTGGGACGCAAATGTCGGCTATCATTTTGACAAGCACTTTAGCGTAAATTTTGCGGTTAAAAACATTACGGATAAGAAGTATTTTCAAAATACGCAAAATCGCGTCGCGGGGATGAATAATTACTACGGCGAGCCGCGGAATTTTATGCTAACGCTTAATTATACATATTAGGCGCGGATGAAATTTGCGCTTATGCGAACTCGGACTGACCGAACTCTAACGCGGCCTTGGATAAATTCCGCGCTTTATAAGAGCGCGGATGAGGCGGGCGCAGAGGCGCGAGACTAGGCTTTGTCGCAAGTAGCACGTAGCGAGGCGGGTAAATTTAAACGAAGCCGCGGGATTAAAATTTAGCTCGCGATTTGGTTGATTAACGATTGATTGGCGCGGGCGATTGCAGGCGATGCGGGCGAGGGCGATAAATTTAATCTCGCGATTTAATCCCGCGATCTCGCTGCAACCGGCGCTAAATTTTAAAATTTAAAGAGAAAATTTGAAAACACTAAAGCAATTTTTTGAAATTCTACGTCCGCACTGGTTCGGCAAGGGCGCGGCGA
>NZ_CALHHX010000070.1 GCF_938030685.1 uncultured Campylobacter sp.
TTGCGTCAGCGTACTCAACGCGATCGCGGCGCAAAATGCGATTTTTACGCAAAACCACGCCGAAATTTCGACGATCTCTGCGGCGTGTGCGCTTGAAAACGGCGCAATAATCGCCGCTGCAAGGCTGAAAGAAGGCGCGGAAAATTCCTACTCCGCGCAGGACGCAAACGAAAATGGAAAAAACGGCGAATGCAAGTCGGATAACGATAAAATCGCCCTGCTCTGCTATTTTGAAGAGGCAAATAACGACTATCTGAAGCGCTGCGACTTTGCCTGTGCCCTACTTCTGGTGCTTCAGCGAGGAGATGACGTGCAGATTGAAATTTCACCGCACATTACGGACGCGACGGCACAGAGCCTGGGGGCACAAGATCCAAAACCGCGAGCCGAGAATGAAATTTTACGAAGCTTTAAAAAAGGCGGCGAGATCCCGCTAGATACCGCGGTGGAATTTTTGGCCAAAATCCTCTTCGGCAAGCGCGAATGGCGCAGTAGCGACGGGGTTTTGGACTATCTTTGGCGCGTCAAAGATCCCGCCAAAATCGCAGCTTTTTTAAGGCAAAATCGTGAGCATTAAAATAGCAAAATTTCATCGCATGTGCAAGCGCGGTGAGACGAATAAATTTGACCAAAATCTCAGGCTACACGGAGCCGCAAAAGCCCGAATGACGAGCTTTAAATTTAGCCTCTCCTCCAAGCTCAGATATAGTGAAAGTTTTAAATTTAGCTGCGCTATCGAATATGAGCTCAGCCAAACGGCGCATCTTAAAAGCACGCCGAAAGGGCGCGCACCATACGCCCCCAAATCGCGTTGCAATGAGGCGCACTGCGAAAATACGCTGCCGAGGCATACGCAACGAACTAAAAAAAATCCGCCTAAACGGTGCAAGTCACGGGCTATAAAAATTTTACCACAGCGGCGCGCGGAAGACACCGCAAAATTTCGCTATCAAGACAGATGCGGCGAGCCGAAATGCTACGCGCAGCGGGCTGCAAATTTCATATTTTCAGCAGAACAAAGCTTGGGTTACGAGTTTAAATTTAGCCGCGCGATGAACCGAGTAGCCGCTCAGGCAAGATGCGCACGACAAAGCGTTGCGATAAATTTTAAATTTAACGACGCCGCAAGCTATAAATTTAATCAAACGATGCATCATATAGTGGCGCCAAAACAGCGTATATGGTGCTTCGCAGAAATTTCCTCGCGGCGGCGCGCGTGGCAAACCGCCGAAATTCTACCGCAACGACACGTACGGCAAAACATAGAAATTTTATCGCAGCAATACGCACGACGAACGGCGGGAATTCTACAAGATCGCAGTTTATCGCGCGTCACAAAAATTCTATTGCTTCGGCATATGCAGGGCGCCGAGATCGCCTCTGCTCAGACCATGAAAGCTCTATTGCTTCTGCATACACCGCAAGCTGAAATATCGCGCACAACAAACCGCAAAAACTCCGCTGCGACGCAGCGAGTAGCAAGCCGTAGAAATTTTATCGAGATCGCGCGCATGATGAACCATCAAATCCATGCTGAGAACAACAAAACCTTCACCGAGAGCCGTAAAATTTCCAACAAAAGCTGCTGCGAAATCCCCGCCGAAAGAGGCGCCGCGCGATGAAACAGACAGATCCGCTAAGGCGCAAGCTCAAACAGATCGGCATCGCGCTGTGCTTCTCAAGCTTCGGCGCGCTGTGTATGATGGGCAACCTGCTCTTCCTCCCCGTAGCGCTACTACGGCTAAACCGCATAGAAGTCGTGCGAAATTTCGTGCGCGATTTCATAATGATCTCGTGGCGCATATTTTTGCTGCTCGCGCGACTTTACGGCAGCATCGGCGTGAGCTGGCGCTGCAAGCTCCCGCCTAGCGGCACTCTCATCATCGCAAACCACCCTAGCCTGCTTGACGTGGTGATCTTTTTAGCTCACGTGCGGCGCGCAAACTGCGTAGTCAAGGAAAGTCTGTGCAAAAATCCCTTCCTCTCCGCCGCCATCGCAGCCGCGGGCTACATCCCAAACACCGGCTCGGAAGCGATGATAGATGCGTGCCGCAGCGCCCTTGAGCGAGGAGAAAGCTTAATCATCTTCCCCGAGGGCACGCGCACCGCGGATCGCATCGCCATGCACAAAGCAGCGTTTTACATCGCGATAAATTTCGCAAAAAATATGAATTGCGTCGCGATAAAAATGGATCCTAAAAGCCTAAAAAAAGGACAAGTATGGTACGATACGCCCGAGGTTCGGATGAAATACGACCTCTACGAGCTGTGCGCGCTAGATCTAACGGGCTTTGAGCCGGATCGCCCAAACCCGATCCGAGTGCGCAAACTCTACGAAAAAATATCAAATTTATATGAAAAGGAGAATCTGTGAACGAAGAAATTTTGGAACTTAAGGAGCTGATCATTTCGGGGCTAAACCTCGAAGACGTAGCGCCCGGCGACATAAATGACGATGAGCCGCTTTTTGGCGACGGGCTCGGGCTCGATTCGGTCGATGCGCTGGAGCTCGGGCTTTTGGTGCAGAAAAAATACGGTATCGTGCTTAACTCAAAAACCCAAAATTTAAAGCAAATTTTCTCATCCGTTGCGTCTTTGGCGCAATACATCGCCGAAAATAGGAGTAAAAATGAGCAAAGATGAAATTTTTGAAATTTTAAAAAAGGCGCTCGTGGAGCTTTTCGAGATCGACGAGAGAAAGGTCGTGCCTGAGGCTAAAATTTACGAAGATCTGCAGATCGACAGCATCGACGCGATCGATCTGGTCGATTATGTCAAGAAAAACACGGGCTACAAGCTGATGCCCGATGATTTTAAAAACATCCAAACTCTCGGCGACATCGTGGATGCCGTAGCCGCAAAGCTCGATCAAGGCGCGAGCGGGGAAAATACCGGCGGCGAGAGTTAAATTTCGCCGTACGGCGCGGTAAGATCGCGTGCGTTGCGGTTTGGTAGTTTACTTTGCGGCGGCGTTTGGCTTGATAGATAGCATACGGCGGCGTTTGTTTAACGGCGCATGTTGAATTGATAACGTGCGGCACATATTATCAAAGGTGTGCGGCGAGCGGAGAACGTTTTATTAAAGCATGAGGAAGCGAGCGGCTTTTACGGGCTTAGCACTTAAGCGGCACGACACAAAGTCCGCTTGCCCACCGCTTTTGGGCTAGTATGTAAAGCGCTTTGCAGATTTAAATTTTAAAATTTTAATCTGCGAGCTTGAATGAAATTTTGAAATTTTAAAAGGCATTGTTTCTTTTGCGACCGCTGTTTTCGTAAAATTTCAAAATTTTAAAATTTCGGCTAAATTTGATTTAGCGGATCTGATCGCGGGTGCGGCAGTGCGAGTTAAATTAAGGTGCGGCTAAATTTAAAAGCGGCGAGCAAAACTAAATAAATTTTAAAAGTGTGGCATCTAAAATCGAACGCTAAGGCCAAATTTAAAGTATCGAAGCGTAGTAATAATCGCGCCAATCGCACCCGCGGCAAGAGCCTAAGCGCCGTAACAAAAACCAAAACTACCGCAGCAAAGCCCAACGCCGTGACAAAGCTAAACCGCCGCGGCAAAAACCAAGCCCTCGCGGCTAAATTTAAGGATTACAAAGATTGCGACGAACGATATTTTTAAAAACAGCTACCGTAATTTTAAGCGTGTTTTACCCTTTCGGCCTCTATTTTTTACACGGCGGCGCGCGAGTCTGCTTGCTTGTAGCGATGAGCGCGCTATGGGGAGCGCGAGCTGTTTTTGAAAGTAAAGATCGCGCTATTAAGGGCGCGTGCGCGGCGTTTTTTGCGCTGTGCGCCCTTTTTGGCAGTGGAACGCTCGCGTATCTGTATCCGCTCATAATAAATTTCTCGCTCGCGGCGCTTTTCGCGCTCAGCCTAAGATCGACGCCTGCGATCACGCGCCTAGCGCTTTTGAAGCAGCCAGGTCTTAACGAGCACGTCCGCGCCTACACGCGCAAGCTAACCGAAGTTTGGCTCGGATTTTTCGTGCTAAACGGCCTGCTTAGCGCGGCGCTGCTGCTACCGCGAGATAAAATTTATTGGAGCGTTTATTGCGGCGCGATCTCATATGTCCTCATCGGCGCGCTGATCGGCGGCGAGATGATTTTTAGGAAATTTTATGTTAAAAAATTTGATTAATTCTTTGAAGCCTTACGAGCGCGAAATCCTTGCCGCGGCGGCTCTTGCGCGCGATTTGGCAAAAACTGGATGCAAGCAGAGCGAAGCGGCAAACTTAAAAAGCGCGGACAAACTCCAAAGCAGCGCGGCAAATGTAAATTTAAAAGATGCGAAAAATTCTAACAGAAGCGCAAATTTCAATGACGCGGAAAATTCTAGCGGCGGCACAGATACCGCGCGCGACCTGCAATCGGCGCAGACGCAAGAGCAAGAACGCGCGTCGATGATTGAAATTTACGGCGAGGATGCGGCGGAGTTTATTGCGTTTTTTTTCGGCGCGCTGATTGCGGGTTTTGCGCCGGTGCTGCTGCGAGAGCCAAAATTTAGCGGCAAATTTCATCTCGGCGGCGACGTGAAAATTCTAAATCTCGCCGCAGCACAAAATTTAGACGAATTCAGCCCTAATGATTTAGAAAAAATTTCGCCGCACGATACCGAAAAATCTGTGCCTAAAATTTCATCTAAAAACGCGCCGCAAAATCACGCGCCGTGCGAGCAAGAGGCCATCTCTTTGCACCTACTGCGCGCGGATCAAAAATTTTATATCAAAACTTCGGGCTCTACGGGCGAGGCGAAAAATATCGAAAAAAGCCTGCGCGATATGGTTTTGGAGGCGGAATTTTTGGTAGAACGATTCGGTCTTTGCGCAAGCGATCGATTTTTATCTGGCGTCTCGCACCAAAATATGTTCGGGCTCACCTTTAGCATCTTCGTGCCGCTGCTTTGCGGCTCACGCACGCAAAAAGGCGGGCTAAACTACCCTGAAATCATCCTCGCAGCCGATCTTGCAGGCGCCGTGCTGATCAGCTCGCCCACGGTGCTAGGTACGCTGTGCGAGCACGCAGATGCTGCAAACATAGCACCTTTGAGCACCATTTTTAGCGCGGGTGCGCCGCTAAGTCCTGCGATCCGAGATAGGTTGGCGGCGCTTAGCAGTGCCCGAATCATCGATATTTACGGCTCCAGCGAAACTGGCGTGATCGCCTCCAACGAGGGCGCGGGGCTTAAGAAATTCGCTCCCGTTAGCGTGCAGATCCGCACGGATATCGATAGCGGCAGTACGGCAAAACGCGAGGGCGAGCTCTTTGATCCTGCGGCAAGCTCTTGCGGCGAAAATTCTGCGGCAGAGCCTAAAACGCGCTGTGCGGACGGGCAAAATACAGACGGGCAAGACACAAACCGCTTGGGCGAGCAGGCGTCTAAATTTAGTACAGACGCTGGCGATAAAACCGCAGCCAGCCAGAAAAACAGCTCCGCACCGAGCTCCGCGACACAACACGACGATAAATTTGCGCAGGCAGAGGGGCTTTGCGATAAATTTGGGGCAAAGCAGCCCGCCGACAAATTTTCGCAAACGGGCGAGTTTACGATCAGCTCTCCTTGGTGCGAGCGCTTCGAAAGCCGCGATTTCGGCTATGTGCGCGCAGACGAGATCACGCTTTTGGGGCGCGGCGACCGCACCGTAAAGATCAATGAAAACCGCGTGAGCCTCGATCTGCTCGAAGCCAAACTCCGCTCGCACGAATTTATTGGCGAGTGCAGGATCGATCTGCACCCGCAGCGCGACCGCGCCGTAGCTCTTATCAAGCTCAGCGATCGCGGCGAGCAGGCGTTTCGCGCAGGCGGTAAAAAGGGCGTCACGGACGAGCTAAAGGCCTTTTTGAAGCCCGAATTCGGCGCGATTTTGCGCTACTTCAAAATCGCGAGCAAGCTGCCTTTTAACGAACAGGGCAAGCTAAGCAAAAAGGACTTTTTAAGCGCCCTGCAGCGCTACGAGGCACCGGTCTTCGAACGGAGCGCGGAGAATGAGTTTCGCGCGAAGGTGCGCGCTAGCGACTTTTATTTCGACGGACACTTTGCGCGATTTGCGCTGGTGCCTGCGTTTATGCAGCTTCGCTTCGTATTGATCTGCGCAAAAGCCCTCGGCTACGAGC
>NZ_CALHHX010000071.1 GCF_938030685.1 uncultured Campylobacter sp.
AAAACCGCGGTTACCGCGATCTGCGCGAAATTTTAGAAAAGGCGCCGGGGGTTAGTTTTAACGGTAGGTCGGTTGATTTACGCGGGCAAGGTGCGAAGGCCAATACCTCCGTCAAGGTCCTTCTTAACGGAGTCGCTCTCAATATGATCGACACGACGCCCACGACCATCCCGATTGATCTCGTTCCTATTGAGGATATCGAGCGCGTGGAGATTATCCCCGGCGGCGGTAGCGTGCTTTACGGCAGCGGTACCAGCGGCGGCGTGATAAATATCATCACAAAAAAAGGCGCAAAATATCCATACGCCAATGTCTCTACCAAGATCGCGTCGTATAATTATAAAGATCTAAATTTCGGCGCAGGCGGGAATGTGAGCGAAAATCTATTTCTAAAGACCGCAATAAAGGGCTTTGATCAGCATGGATACCGCAAGGGCGAAAGAGAGCGAGGCTACTATACATCGTTTGGACTAAATTATAAAATTTCAGACGATCAAAGCCTCTCTTTTAATCCCAGCTTTTATCGCGCTAGGACGCATGATGTACCGGGTTTAGGGCTTGCCGAGCTTAAAGCGGATCGCCGCCAACAAGGAGGCGAGAGGACCTTTACCAAAAGCACACGATTAAATTTTGACTTGGATTATGCGGTGAAATTCGGCGATAGATTTGAAGCAAATTTACAGCCTTATTACCAAGATATTAGAATTTTGCAAAAGGGCTTTGTGATGAAAGATCGCAAAGAGGGGGCGAATTTAAAGGGCAAGCTTACCTATGATAACGACGAGCTCATAGCGGGATATGATTATCTTAAAAATAAGGGCTTCCGCAGGATCGATTTTAATACCGCAATAAATCCTATGATGAGCCTTTCACAACTTACGATCTTTGATATGCAGAAACTTACCCACTCGGTTTATGCCTTAGAAAAGCACGACTTTACGGAGCTGTTTTCGCTTAGTGCTGGCGGGCGTTTTGAGCGCGCCGAATACAAAGTAGATCGCGAGGTCTCTACGACGATGCGTAGGATGGGGCGTATAATCTCGCAGACGCAGGACAGCACGCACGTAACGGACGATAAAAACAACTATGCTTTTGAGATCACGCCGAATTTTAATTATTCCAAGGATGGCAATGTCTATTTTAAATTTGAGCGAGGCTATATCTCGCCAGGCCCTAATCAGCTCATCGACAAGCTCGGTCGCAACGGCCCTTACGTACTTAATAACCTCAAATCCGAAACCTTTAAAACCTATGAGATCGGCATGAAGGATCTAATCTATGGGCAATACGTAAGCGCGACGCTGTTTTGGACCGATACGAAAAACGAGATCGTAAACGAGCTACTCGGTAGCGGCTTTAATAGCGGTTGGCATTTCATCAATATCGACGAGACGCGCCGCAAGGGCGTGGAGCTGTATGCGGAGCAAAGTCTGCTTTCAA
>NZ_CALHHX010000072.1 GCF_938030685.1 uncultured Campylobacter sp.
TTGAAAGCAGACTTTGCTCCGCATACAGCTCCACGCCCTTGCGGCGCGTCTCGTCAATATTGATAAAATGCCAACCGTCGGTGATCGAGCTGCCCAGGGTTTCATTTACGATCTCGTTTTTCGTATCGGTCCAAAATATCGTCGCGCTCACGTACTGCCCGTAGATTAGATCCTTAAGGCCGATCTCGTAGGTTTTAAAGGTTTCGGATTTGAGGTTATTAAGCACATAAGGACCGTTACGACCGAGCTTGTCGATGAGCTGATTGGGGCCTGGAGAGATATAGCCGCGCTCAAATTTAAAATACAGATTGCCGTCTTTGGAATAATTAAAATTTGGCGTGATCTCAAAAGCGTAATTATTTTTATCATCGCTTACTCGGGTGCTATTTTGCGTCTGCGAGATTATATTTCCCATCCTTTTTATAGTAGTTAAAACCCTGCGATTTACTTTGTATTCGGCGCGCTCAAACCGACCGCCCGCGCTAAGCGAAAACGCCTCGGTGAAATTGTGCTTTTCTAAAGCATAGACCGAGTGGGTAAGCTTTTGCATATCAAAGATCGTAAGCTGCGAACGGCTCATCATAGGATTCATCGCGACATCAAAATTTATCCTACGAAAGCCCTTGTTTTTGAGATAATCATATCCCGCTATGAACTCGCCGCTGTCGTAGTCGAGCTTGCCTTTTAAATTTGCCCCCTCTTTGCGGTCTTTCATCACAAATCCGCTCTGAATGATCCTGATATCTTGATAATAAGGATGCAAATTTGCTTCGATTTTATCGCCGAATTTTACCGTGTAGCCGAAATCGAAATTTGCCCGCGTACTTTTGGTAAAAGTCCGTTCACCTCCTTGCTGGCGGCGATCCGCTCTCAGCTCGGCAAGCCCTAAGCTCGGCACCGAATAGGTTCGCGCCTGATAATAGCTCGGATCAAAAGAGATGCTTTGATCGTCCGAAATTTTATAATGCATCCCGAGCGAGCCGTAATAGCCGGTATTTTTCTCGCCCTTGCGGTATCCGCGCTGCTTAAAGCCCTTTACGGCGGTTTTTAGAAACAAATTCTCGCTCACGTTGCCGCCGAGCCCTAAATTTAGATCATTGTAATTATACGACGCGATCTTGGTAGAGATATTGGCGTACGGGTATCTGGCTCCCTTTTTCGTGATGATATTTATCACGCCGCCGCTGGTGCCGCTGCCGTAAAGCACGCTACCGCCTCCGGGGATTATCTCCACGCGCTCGATATCTTCGATCGGGATGAGATCGATCGGGATAGTCGTTGGCGTCGTGTCGATCATATTGAGCGCGACTCCGTTGAGAAGAACCTTGACGGAGGTATTTGCCTTCTGACCCTGCCCGCGCAGATCGACCGTATCGCCGTGAAAGCTAACCCCCGGCGCCTTTTCTAAAATTTCGCGCAGATCGCGGTAACCGCGGTTTT
>NZ_CALHHX010000073.1 GCF_938030685.1 uncultured Campylobacter sp.
CCGTCTATCATCTCGCTGCGCGCGGCGTCCAGGCTCCAGCCCTGATAGATCACGCGGTACATCGCCACCACAAGCCCCGTGCGATCGGCTCCGTGATAGCAGTGCACGAGCACGGCGCCCTCCTTTTGGCGCTCGCGAATGGTGCGCAAGACGTCCACAATCTGCGCGGGCTTTATCTCCCAGCTTTGAAGCGGCTTGTTCGCGAGCCAAAATTGATCCCCAAACGCCCTTCTGTCGCCGCCTCTGCTAAAATGGCGCAGATTTACGATGCTTTTGATGCCTAGCTCGTGCAGCTTCGCGGCGTAGCTTCCATCAAGCTGTGCGCTGCGAAACAGCCGCTCGTCCACGCGGTAAAAATTTTTCGCTTCGTCGATGAGGGTCGCTTTTTGCGATGAGTTTGGGTTTGTACCGCGCGCTGCGGTTCTGCGCTTTTAAAATGCGCGCCCTGAAATTTGGCGTCTTTTGCGTCCGCGAGATTTTGCTCCGCGCCGCTCGTTTTTCTAAAATTTATGGAATTCGCTTCTGTCGCAAGCTCTGCATTTATGCCGGTCGCAAAGAAAAATACGATCGCTAGCGTAAGGGTTTTAAATTTCAAAATTCCATCCTTTAAATTTGGCTAAATTTTATGATTTTTGTAAAATTTGATGTTCGGCGGTCAAAATGCAAAATAGCAAGCGCGCCTAAATTTAACGTAAAATTTGAGCGTCAAGCCCGCCAAAACCGCCGCCAAATTTTGCCGCGAGCCCGCAAGCCGCGCCGCAAAAATCAAAATTTCGTTTTAAATTTCCCCGTTCCCGCCCTCGGTATCGCTAGATCAGTACGCGGTAGTTACATTGCGTAGTTACATTGCCCTTGTAAATTTACTGAAAATAAATCGTAAAAGGGGTGCGCCGTTTCCGCGAGCGCTGTCATAAACCTGTTTCGCAGGTGAGTTTCGTACTCGCCTCTTGCGATACTTACCCGAAATTTTATTTTTCGCGAAATCCTTTCAAATTTCGCCGCTAAATTTGACGCTTTAGTCGATCAGATCGGTCTGCCAGTTTGCGCCTTGCAGCGTCGTATCAAGCTGTCTGATCTGCCTAGCTAGCTCATCTACTTGCTTTTGCAGCGCCGCGACGTCGACCGTGCTTAAAATTTTAATCTCACTGCGCGAATAAATGTCCACCTTTTGCGCGGCAGCTTGCGCGAAAGCCCGCAGCGCGCCCGCTTTTAGCGTGAGTATGTCGCGCTTAGCGATTAGCTCGGTTAGGCTTTTGCCGTCCGCTTTTGCGGTGCAGTTGGTTAAATTTATCCGAACTATCAGCCGCTCAAGCTCGCCGCTTAGCGCGTCCAGCTCGTCTAGCAGCCCCTTTGGCTCTTCGCTAGGCTTTTCGCCCTCTTGCACTTTTGCGTTGTCCGCGAGCCTTGATTTTAGCTGCTCGATGCGTTTTTGTAT